>JAZNKC010000029.1:0-3797 GCA_045578365.1 Ructibacterium sp. | reverse complement strand
TCCCACTCGATGGTGCCAACGGGCTTGGGGGTCAAGTCCAGAAGCACGCGGTTGATGCCGTCCACCTCTGCGGTGATACGGTCGGTGATTTTGTGGAGCACCGGATAAGGAATCTCCTCAATGGTGGCGCTCATTGCATCCACGGTGTTGACCGCACGGATGATTGCGGGCCAACCCTCGTAGCGTTTGTCGTCCTTCACGCCGACACTCTTGAAGTCCGGAACAGCGATGAAGTACTGCCAAACCTTTTCAGCCAGGCCACAGTTGTCAAACTCCTCACGGAGGATGGCATCTGCCTCTCTAAGCGCGTGAAGACGGTCACGAGTGATGGCACCCAAGCACCGAACACCCAAGCCGGGGCCGGGGAAGGGCTGACGGTTTACCATTTCATCCGGCAGACCAAGGGCACTACCTACCACACGAACCTCATCCTTATAAAGCAGTTTTACAGGCTCTACCAGCTCAAACTCCATATCCTCAGGCAGACCGCCCACATTGTGGTGCGCTTTGACGCCATCGGATTCCAGAATATCAGGGTAGATGGTTCCCTGTGCCAGGAAGGAAATCCCCTCCAGCTTGCTTGCCTCTTCATCAAAGACCTTGATGAACTCTCCGCCGATAATCTTTCTCTTGGTTTCCGGAGCGCTGACATCCTTTAATAAATCAAGGAAACGATCGGTTGCATCCACATAAATCAGGTTTGCATCCAACTGGTTTTGGAAAACCTCTACCACCTGTTCGCTTTCCCCTTTGCGCATCAAGCCGTGATTGACATGCACGCAAACCAACTGCTTGCCGATTGCTTTAATCAAAAGGGCTGCCACAACAGAATAATCCACGCCGCCGGACAAAGCCAGAAGCACCTTCTTGTCACCAACCTGTGCACGAACCGCCGCAACCTGCTCTTCAATAAAAGCGTCCGCCAATGCTTTGGTGGTAATCCGTTCCATCGTATCCGGTCTTTTGTTGTTATCCATATTCGTTTCCTCCTAATCTCATTTAAGTTTATTATACGACAAAAGTAGTAATTTTTCAATCCCTTGTTTTTCGCTTTTTTTGCCAAATCCTTTTTTTAATTTTTGCACTTTTTTCAAAAATATTATAAATCCCTGCATTCTCTCCTGAAAAAATGAATTTTGCGGGTCAGTCTTACGGGATTGCACCCTTTTTTCACCTGACGGATGCTCAAAGCACAGGTAAAAAGATTGCTCCCTGCAATCACCCAAACGAGTGCCGGCATCCCGAATCGGGGAACCAGCAGATAGATTGCGATCAGCCTCAGCAGCGCATCGCTGACGCTATATGCCAACAGGAAAAATTGTTTCCCCATTCCGTTGAGCATCGCGCAAGAAAGAGTATCCAGCACCATCACAGGGGTGAGCACCGCCAAAGTGCGAAGCATCGGTACCATTTCGGTATTGCGATAAACCATTTGCGCCAACGGTCCTGCAAAAAACAAAAATGCCAAAAGCTCCACAACTCCAATGCCGATTCCCAAGCGGTATACTTTGGAAACCAATCGTTTCAGCCGTGCCTTTTGTTTACTGTCATTGCGTCGGGCAACCTCCGGCACCAGAAGGGTAGTCACCGACCCCATCAAGGTCAGGGGGAACACCAGCATCGGCATCACCATTCCGTGGACAATGCCCAATCCGCTCACCGCCGCTTGATGGCTGAATCCAAACCGCTTGAGTGCCGCTACAATAAAGACCTCCTCCTGCATTCTGAGAGAGGAGCCCGTCAAGGAGCTGAGCATAGAGGGGAAGGACACCTGCAACAAAGATGGGAGTATCCGTTCTGCCTCTTTGCCGCCTTGGAGAGAACGGCTTTCCTTAAGATAAAACAAGCTGAGGTACAGGCAAGAGGAAAACTCTCCTACGCTGATTCCCGCAAAGATGGCGGCACAGCCATAGGCAACCCCCTTGGGCAAAAACCAACGCAGAAACAAAAGAATGGACAAAAACTTCACTGCCTGCTCCAAAAACTCCGAGCTTGCGGGAATCCAGACCTTGCGGGCGGCATAGAAATACCCTTTTAAGCAATAAGAAATCCCCATAAAAAGCACACTGGGAACCAGACAACAAAGCCCTGCGCAGATGCGGGAATCTCCCAGTATTCGGGTTCCAATCCACTCGGCGCCCAGAAAGGTGAGCAGCATCACCCCAAGGCCCAGACACCCTACCCCCCAGATGGCAAGATTCATACATTGGCGCACCGCTGAAAACTGATGCTCCTCCAGATACTCCGACACGATTTTGGAAACCGCAACCCCCAGTCCTGCCGTGGCTACCGTCAGCATCACCCCGTGGATACCAAAACCCAGGGACAACAGTCCCATTCCTTCTGCCCCAAGGCGTTGGGAATAAAACGCCCGAAAGGCAAAATCAAAGGACTTGGCACAAATTCCCGAAAACGCCAGAATCCCTGCACTCCTCCATATCTGACTCTTCAACCGCCGTCACCTCTTTCCTTTGTTTCATCCTATGCAAAAGAAAAGATTGACAACACCAAAGATTGTTACTACAATAAAGAAAAAAGGATTTTTGGGAGGCGCTTATGATTCACATTCGGGAAGTCATTGTGGTAGAGGGCAAATATGACAAAGCACGCCTGTCCGGGCTCACAGACGCGCCTATTGTTTGTACCCACGGGTTTCAGCTCTATCGCTCTTCTGCCATTGTAAACAGCATCCGCGCCCTTGCCAAAGACCGAGGCGTTTTGATTCTCACCGATTCTGACCATGCGGGATTTCGCATCCGCAACTACCTGAAAACTTGTTTGGGAAAGTCTGTCCCCATCAAAAACCTTTATATTCCCGCCATTGCGGGGAAGGAACGCCGCAAGGAGAAACCCGGCAAAGAGGGGCTTTTGGGGGTTGAAGGAATGAGCGACGAAACCCTTCTCGCACTTCTTACCTCTGCCAAGACGGAAGAAACAGACACACCCATCACCCCCATTACCAAAGCAGACTTTATGGCATTGGGGCTTTCCGGCAAGGCGGACAGCGCACAGCGGCGCAATGCACTTGCCAAGCATATGCAGCTCCCGCCCAAGATGTCTGCCAACGCCCTTTTGGAATTGCTGAATCAAATCGGTGGAATGGAAGTGCTTGCCTCCGCCTTAGAAGAACTAAACAAATAAAAAAAGGAAGTATATCCTAAACAAATAAAAAAGTCGGTCTACCGCAAGCAAAATAAATATGCAAAACAAAAAAACGGCAAGGGAACGTCGCGTTCTCCTTGCCGTTGCTTTTTATTTGTTTAGTGAGTGATAACTTCCTCGGTTTCCTTATCAAACAGGTGAATCTTGTTTGCATCCAATGCAATCTTGATATCGTCACCGTGCTGAACAGTGGTACGGGGGTTTACTCTTGCGGTGAACTGAGATTCCTCAACCTGGAAGTACAGGAAGGTCTCAGCACCCATCATCTCGGTCAGGTCGATATGAACATCAACCAGAGCATCCTGTGCTGCAGAGATGAACGCTTCGTCATCATAGATATCCTCAGGACGGATACCCATAATTACTTCCTTATCAACATAAGGAGTAAGACAATCGTTCTTATTCTTATCAGCCGGAAGCTTAATCTTAAACTTAACGCCTGCTCTTGTCTTGGTGTCTTCAGAACCAAACTCAACAAAGAAGTCTTCGCCCTCTTTGAGAAGCTTAGCTTCGATGAAGTTCATCTGGGGAGAACCGATAAAGCCGGCAACGAAGAGATTGCAGGGGAAATCGTAAAGCTTCTGAGGAGCGTCAACCTGCTGAATGAAGCCGTCCTTCATAACGATAATTCTGGT
>JAZNKC010000028.1:0-1957 GCA_045578365.1 Ructibacterium sp. | reverse complement strand
ACTATCTATACGTCATTTATACTTGACATCTCATTTCCCCTGTGCTACCATTAGCTCAACTTTTACAAAGGAGCGAGAATCATGCTAAATCATGTGACCCATCTGAACCATCATAATCAGAATCAGTCCAACAGAAGTCTTGCTCTGTTCGTGCCAGTCCAATAATATTCGGGATAGGTTTATTTTACGGTGCAGGCTTCTTGCCTGTGCCGTTTTTGTAGGCAACCTCTAAAAACTCTTTCTTGATGATTTGAGCAGTAGATTTTGACCCAAATTAAGTTTCGGAAAGTCCGGAATACTTTGTGTATTGCGGACTTTTCGAAACGCAAAGTTGGGGCAAAAGATGCGCTCAAATCGCAAAAGGGGAGTTTTTAGAGGTGCCCTCCAAATTATCGAGCTGTTGTAAACGGAAATATCCTTGGGATACCGTAGGGCGGGGCCTTGTGTCAAGAGTAACATGGTCCACAACGGTGCAAGGACATGGTCCACAACTTACAACCTTGCAATGGACCGATGGATCAGCTGGCCATCTTCTGTATCAAACTCCGCGATTTTGAAGTTTCGATAGCAGGCAATGAATGTTTCTCCGTCCGGGCCTGGACGGAATTCAATGTTTTGGTTTGCCATTGTTTCGCTTAGATATACCTGGTGATGTGCAAACCGTGCATAACCCCAACTGTTTACCTTGATAACGTGGTACTCCCCACCATACTCAAATTTTTCTATTTTCTCTCTATATTCTCTTTGGCTCGGCTCGTACACTTCCCCCGGTGTTCTCATGTGCAATGCTTCGTGGGGTCGGATGTTATTGTACTTCTCCCGCCAAATACGAAACTTGTTCTGTGCATCCTCTATATTTGCGATATGTGTATGATTTAGCAGTTCCTGTTTCATGGTCCTGTGAAAGCGCTCGATTTTACCCTGTGTTTGAGGATGCTTGATTCGGCCATGGATCGGGAGAATATCCAGATCCATGAGCCATTTTTCAAATTGGGTGTACCCTTTCTTGAAACCGGCAAATTGTGCTCCATTGTCAGAAAGAATACTTTCCGGCATTCCATATTCCCGAAACACCTCTAAAAACACCGGAATTACAACATTTGCAGTACTTAAACGAGGCGCTATTTTTAATGAAAATCGGGAATGGTCATCCAGAATTGTCAGAGGATAACAGTAGTTGTTATCCTCCATTCGGAATTCACCTTTGAAATCCGTCTGCCACATCACATTGCAGCGTTCCTTCTCAAAGCGGGTGAATGGCTGACGCTTCATGGATTCCTCCGGACAAATACAGCCGTAACGATTTAGAATGTTATTGACCGTCTTGACGCACGGAAGATTCCTGTGTCCTTCGTTGGTCAGTACCTTATGAATCGTTTTGGCGCCCCATCCGGGATTGTCAGCCCTGACAGCCAGGATCAGCAGCTCTACCTCTTCTGGTGTCTTGGTTGGTGTTGTGTGAGGCCGTCTGCTTTTGTCTGAGAGCGGCTGACAGGCCTTGTAACGCTCTTTCCACTTATACCCTGTATGCCGGTCAATGCCAAACTCACGGCACAGGGCGCTAAAGTTGCTGCACTGCATAGCAGCTTCCGCAAATTCTCTTCTTTGATCTTCCACAGTTCTTCTCTCCCACGGCATCTTACAGCACTCCTTCGTGTCTTTTTTGATGCCTTTATTCTACTATAAAACTGTGGACGATGTCATTGCACACTTGTGGACTATGTTACTACACTGTACACCTTGGTCCCGCCGGTGATTTTTGCACGCAAAAATCACATTGCCGCAGGGCAATCATATGGTTATTCCCTCCGGAAATCCCGAAAATGCGTGCATTTTCGGGCGGCGGGAGCAAGCCCCCGCCCTACGCAGGTATTGCAAACAGCTCGATAAGCCGGTTTTTATCGATATGTTGCTTCGCAACGCGATATATTTGCCTGACGGCAAATGCGATATATGG
>JAZNKC010000027.1:0-4928 GCA_045578365.1 Ructibacterium sp. | reverse complement strand
AATAGGAAAATACATATTATTTGAAGAAACACCAAAATTTTGATAAAAAAGATACCTCCCCAAAACACAAAGCAAAGAAAAAACACAAAAATATGTTGATTTTTTCTTTGTTTTTGTTATTTTTTATTTGGAAAAATGTTGGCTTTTCTTTTTGTTTGAGGTATGATAAGGATATTAAGGCAGGAGGGTTAGAGATGAACAAGGTTTATACTGCTGATATTCCCAAAACAAATCGAATACAAAAATTGATTGATGATCTTTATTCCGGCACCCCGACCATTGAGTCTACCCGTGCGGAGATTATTACCGAAAGTTACAAGTCCACCGAGGGACTTCCCATCCATTTGAGAAAGTCCGCAGCCTTTCGGGCATTGATGGAAAAGCTTCCGGTAGTCATCCGTGACCACGAGCTGATTGTTGGTTGCAACAGTCTGGTGCGGAGAGGATGTCAGACCTTCCCTGAATTTTCAAACCAATGGTTGGAGGAGGAGTTTGACACCGTTGCAACACGGAGTGCAGACCCCTTTTACATATCCGAAGAAACAGCGGCAAAATTGAAAGAGGTACACAAATACTGGAAGGGCAGAACCACCAGCGAGCTTGCGACCTCCTATATGGCGCCCGAAACCTTGACCGCCATTGAACACAACATCTTTACGGTGGGCAACTACTTCTACAACGGTATCGGACATGTGAGTGCTGATTATGACAAGGTGTTGCGGATTGGCTTCAAGGGTATTTATGAACAGGCAAAGGCAGAAAGAGAAAAGTGCAACATCTATGACGGGGATTATACCACCCGTTATCCGTTCCTGACCTCGGTGATGGAAAGCTGTGAGGCTGCGATTATTTTCGCCAAGCGTTACGCTGAGGAGGCGCGGAAGATGGCAGACAGCTGTGCAGATATGACCCGCAGAAAAGAACTGCTCACCATTGCGGAAAACTGTGAAAAGGTTCCCGCAAACGGAGCCCAGAGCTTCCACCAGGCTTGTCAGTCTTTCTGGTTTGTTCAGCTTTTGATTCAGACCGAGTCCAGCGGACATTCCATTTCCCCCGGACGATTTGACCAGTATATGTATCCTTATTATAAAAAGGACATCGAAAGCGGAGTCCTGACACGGGAACAGGCACAGGAATTGGTAGACTGTGTATGGGTCAAGCTCAACAGCCTGAATAAGGTGCGGGACGCTCTGTCAGCAGAGGGATTTGCCGGTTACAGTATGTTCCAGAATCTGGTGGTAGGCGGTCAGGACATCCACGGAATAGATGCCACCAATGACCTGTCTTATATGTGTATTGCGGCGTCCATGCACGTGAACCTTCCGCAGCCATCCCTCTCTATGCGGGTATGGAACGGAACCCCCCACGATTTGATGGTCAAGGCGGCAGAGCTGACCAAGACCGGTATTGGCTTGCCTGCTTATTATAATGATGAAATTATTATCCCTGCATTGATTTCCAGAGGACTTTCTCTGGAGGATGCAAGAGATTACTGTGTGATTGGTTGTGTAGAACCCCAAAAGGGCGGCAAGACCGACGGCTGGCACGATGCAGCGTTCTTTAATATGCTCCGTCCCCTGGAATTGGTGTTCTCCAACGGTATGGATCAGGGGGTACAGGTTGGCCCCAAGACCGGTACCTTAGAGGACTTTGACACTTGTGGCAAACTCTTTGATGCTTACAAAAAGCAGATGGAATACGCCATCAGCCTGATGGTGAATGCAGACAATGCGGTGGATACTGCGCATATGCAGCGTTGTCCCCTGCCCTTCCTGTCGGCAATGATTACCGATTGTATCGGCAAGGGCAAGTCGGCACAGGAGGGCGGTGCGGTTTATAACTTCACCGGTCCTCAGGGCTTTGGTATTGCCAATGTGGCAGACGGCCTTTATGCCATCAAGGAACTGGTTTACAAAACCAAGACGGTGACTTTGCAAGAATATGCCGATGCCATTCGTAACAACTTTGGTATGCCTTACTGCGATGGCTATGCACAAAAGCTGACGGTTGAGGTAATGAAAGAAATTGCCGCCAAAGGCTTTGAAATCACCGAAGCACAGATTGCTGAGGTTTATGAGCAGGTCAAAGAAAATAACATCGATGCCGAAAAGAAAAAGAAGTATCAAGCTCTGTATCAAAAGATTAAGGAACTTCCCAAATTCGGCAATGACATTGACGAGGTGGATCGGCTTGGCAGAGAGGTTGCCTATACTTATACCCGTCCGGTAGAACAGTACACCAACCCCAGAGGCGGTGTTTACCACGCAGGACTTTATCCGGTATCTGCCAATGTTCCCTTGGGAATGCAGACCGGTGCAACCCCCGACGGCAGACTGGCTGGAACGCCGATTGCCGATGGCGTATCTCCGGTGGCAGGCAGTGATGTGAACGGACCGACAGCGGCAGCCAACTCGGTTGCCAAGCTGGACCATTGCATCGCATCCAACGGGACCTTGTTCAATATGAAGTTCCATCCCTCGGCGCTCAAAGGAAGCTCCGGTATTGAGGCGTTTATCTCCTTGATTCGGGCCTTCTTTGACCAAAAGGGAATGCATATGCAGTTCAATGTAGTCAGTCGTGAAACCCTGCGGGATGCACAGCTCCATCCGGAGAACTATAAGAATCTGGTGGTTCGCGTGGCAGGTTACAGTGCCTTGTTTACCCCCCTTTCCAAATCGTTGCAGGATGACATTATCAATCGAACCGAACAGGGAGGCTTTTAAGAATCATGAGCGATTACTTGAATGTATCCGGAAGAATTTTTGACATTCAAAAGTTTTCTGTTCATGATGGACCGGGCATCCGCACCATTGTGTTTTTGAAGGGCTGTGCCCTCCGTTGCAAATGGTGTTGCAATCCCGAATCCCAAAAGCCGGAAATCCAGACCATGATTCAAGGCGGGAAAGAAAAAACCGTGGGTCGGGATGTGACGGTAGGGGAGATACTGGAACTGGTGAAACAGGATATGCCCTACTATCGGCGGAGCGGGGGAGGGATGACCCTTTCCGGCGGCGAGATGCTTTGCCAGAGCGAGTTTGCCTATGCCCTGCTTCGGGCGGCAAAGGAGTCGGCAATCCATACCGCGGTAGAAACCACCGGCTTTGCTCCTTATGAAAAGATAGAGAAGATGCTTCCCTATATTGATGTGGTACTGATGGACATCAAGCACAGGGACAGCAAAAAGCATCAGGAATTTACCACCCAACCCAATGAACGGATTTTGGAAAATGCGGTGAAGATTGCAGAAAACGCAAAGAAGTTGATTATCCGTGTTCCGGTGATTCCCACCTTTAATGACACCGAGGCAGAAATTGCCGCTATTGCGGAATTTGCCGCATCCTTAAAGAATGTGACAGAAATCCATCTCCTGCCATACCACAGCTTTGGCAGGGACAAATATGAGGGCTTGGGCAGGGAATATCTGATGGGAGATCTCCCGTCACCCACCGATGAACAGATGCAAATATTCAAAACCGTTGCCGAGAAATTCGGCTTACAATGTAAGATAGGAGGATAGGACCATGAATGAAAACCTTTCCTTTCAGGACAAGATGCGGATTGTGCAGGAGCTGGTCCCCGGTAAGCAGATTACCATTGCACATATCATTGCCAATCCGGACGATATTCTTTACAGAAAACTGGGTCTTGACCCTGCCATTGAATATTCCAAAACCGCCATCGGGATTGTGACCATGTCTCCGGCGGAAACTGCAATCATTGCAGGGGATATTGCCATCAAATCTTCCGGCGTGGAACTGGGGTTTGTGGACCGCTTCAGCGGTACCCTGATTGTAACCGGAACCGTGTCCGAGGTGCAGGCATCCATGACTGCATTGGTGGATTACTGTAAAGAGGTTCTCGGCTTTACCGTTTGTCCTATCACCAAGACATAATGAAGAAGCTGATTTTAATGGGCCGGAGCGAAAGCGGAAAGACCACCCTTTCTCAGGTGCTTCGGGGAGAAAAAATTGACTATGACAAAACCCAGTACATCAAGTTTGAAAACTGCCTGATTGATACGCCGGGCGAGTATGCACAAACCCACCATCTGGGCAGAGCCTTGGCGCTATATTCCTATGAGGCAGATATTGTGGGTCTTTTGATCAGTGCCACCGAACCTTATTCCCTGTTCCCGCCTTGCGTTACCTGTATGGTAAACCGTGAGGTGATTGGGATTGTGACCAAGTCGGAGCAGGAGGACGCCAACCCCGACCGGGCGGAAAACTGGTTGCGCCTAAGTGGCTGCAAACGGGTGTTCCGTATCGATTCGGTGACGGGATATGGTGTCAATGATCTCATTGCTTACCTGAACCAATGAGAGAAATAGGAAGAAAATGTTGCCTTTTGGCAACCCAAAATAAGTAAGAATGGAGTGATGACAATGGATATCAATGCACAAAATGTAGAGCAGATTGTCAGACAGGTCCTTCAGGAAATGGGTAGCAAGCCTATGCCGAAGAGCACCGGCGCTCAAGGGGGAATCCCCACCAAGAGCCGTGCGGCAATGCTGACTGCACTTGAGAAGTATGAAATCAAAGAGTTCCCGATTCCTGAGCTTGGCGATGATGATATTCTGGTCAAGGTAGAGGGCTGCGGTGTATGCGGTACCGACGCACACGAGTTCAAGCGTGATCCCTTCGGATTGATTCCGGTGGTTCTCGGTCACGAGGGAACCGGTGAAATCGTGAAGATGGGCAAAAATGTGAAAAAGGACAGCGCCGGCAAACCTTTGAAGGTTGGCGACAAGGTGGTTACCTGTATGATTTTTGCCGATGATCCCGATGTTACCATGTTTGACCTGAATAAGCAGAATGTAGGAAAGGGCGCAGAGGTTTACGGATTGATTCCGGATGATGACATCCACCTGAATGGTTGGTTCGCCGACTACATTGTGATTCGGGGCGGCTCGACTGTCTTTAATGTCAGCG
>JAZNKC010000026.1:0-9340 GCA_045578365.1 Ructibacterium sp. | reverse complement strand
GCCAGTATGCCTGCATTTTTTATGACTTCTCTAAGACGAAAAATCCCTAACCCAAAACTGCTTTGCACCACAAAAATCTCGACTTATAGCGCAGAACAAGGCAAAAAGACGAGGTAATCCTGACGGATTACGAGGCTTTTTAACGAAGTTATGTGCAGAAATCGTGGTTTTTGGGCGATTTATCCCTAAGAAGTACCGCCAAGGTGGTGTCTTTTTTTGTCTATTTTAGCCTTGAAAGATTTGTCAAATTATAGTATAATAGAACAATCCGTTTGACATAAAATTTGAGGTGAAAAAATGCGAAAGAATTTATCTGCTCCCACCGACCTGACCGTTGGAGCGCCATGGAAAAATATTTTGTTGTTTACCCTGCCCATGATTATCGGGAACATTGCCCAACAGCTCTACAGTACGGTAGACAGCATCGTGGTGGGAAAATACATTGGCGACAATGCCCTTGCCTCGGTTGGCAGTGCGGCTCCGTTGCTCAATATGCTGTTGGTGCTCTTTATTGGTATCTCTGCCGGAGCGACCATTATGACATCCCAGTATTATGGGGCAAAGGAGAGAGAAAAGCTGTCCTATACCATCGGCAACAGCATTACGGTAACCGCAGTTTGTTGTGTATTCTTGATTCTGGTTGCATCCCCATTGATTCGTCCGGTTCTTGTTCTTCTCAATACGCCGGATGAAATCATTGACGGCTGTGCCGCGTATCTGACCATTTCCCTGATTGGTATTGCGGGGCTTGGTTACTATAACATCTTAAGCGGTATCATCCGCGGACTGGGCGATTCCTTTACTCCGCTTATCTATTTGCTGGTTGCTACCGTCATCAATGTGGCATTGGACATCTATTTTGTTGCAGTGGTACAGATGGGGGTTGCAGGCGTTGCTCTTGCTACCGTGATTGCGCAAGTTATTTCTTCGATTCTTTGTTTGATAAAGCTGGCAAAGATGCGGGAATATTTTGATTTCAAATGGAAGTATCTCAAACCAAAGAAAGATTTTGTCAAAACCATCATCAGTCTGGGATTGCCCTCCGGTGCGACCCAAGCAATTCTGTCCTCTGCAATGATTGTGGTGCAGTCCTTGACCAACCAGTTTGGTCCACAGTTTATTGCCGCCAATGTGGTCATTATGCGCGTGGATGGCTTTGCAATGATGCCCAACTTCTCCTTTGGTATGGCAATGACCACCTATGCAGGACAGAATGTGGGTGCGGGGCTTTATGACAGAGTGACCAAGGGTGCAAAGCAGGGAACATGGATGGCGATTGCTTTTTCTGCGGCTATTACCTGTTGCATTTTGCTCTTTGGCAGAGGCTTGATGGGATTCTTTACCGACACCACAGAGCTGGTGGATATGAGTTATCGTTTGATGAAGATTCTTGCAGTTGGCTATATTGCCATGGCGGTGACCCAAAGCCTTTCCGGTGTGATGCGTGGTGCTGGCGATACCATAACCCCCATGTGGATTTCCTTAATCACAACGGTTGCGCTACGTGTTCCCATTGCCTATGGAATTTCTTATCTTACCAGAACTCCGGAACTTCCGGTAGGCCGTTGTGAATGTATCCAGATTTCTCTCTTGATATCTTGGATTATGGGCGCGATTCTGACCTCGATTTTCTATCGGTGCGGAAAGTGGAAGAAGAAAGCGATTATTGTAAAAGAGGGATAACCTATGCGAATGAGAAGAAAAAAACATCGGGAGGACCGGATGGAAGCCTGCAAAGGCTTGTTGATTGAAGATTTTTATTCCTACCGGAATGATTTGAAAAAAGTGTATGGCGATGATAAACCGCTGCATATTGAAATCGGCTGCGGAAAAGGGAAGTTCATTACCGAACTGGCACAAACCAATCCCCATATCCACTATATTGCCATTGAAAAGAATCTGGATGTACTGGTGCTCGCCATGGAAAAGGTACAGGCGGCAGGACTGACCAATGTGCGATTTGTTGCGGGGGATGCGGGGGTCCTTTCGGATTTTGAAACCCAAAGTCGGTGTGAGGTGATTTATATCAACTTCTGCGACCCGTGGAAGAAATCCCGTCAGGCAAAACGCAGACTTACCCACGCCAATTTTCTGGACATCTACAAAAAGATTCTTACTCCCGGCGGCAAAGTCCGGTTCAAAACCGACAATCAGCCATTGTTTGAATTTTCGCTCAATTCCTTTGCGGATTATGGTCTGCGATTGAAGAATATCACCTTGGATTTGCACAACAGTCCGTGGAACGAGGGAAATATCCGGACGGAATATGAAACCTTGTTCTCGGAAAAAGGCCAACCCATTTATTCCTGTGAGGCAATTTATCCGGTATAATCACCCAAACAAAGAAAGAGCTGCTGAGTAGATCTTTCTTTGTTATTTTCGTCAGGAAATGACCAAATCCCCTTCTTGACAAGGGTTTGGGAAGTTGCTATACTAAAAGTATTCTTAGGAGGAGCTTTTATGAAACAGAGGAAGCGCATTGTTGTCAAAGTTGGGACTTCAACCTTGACTTATGGCACAGGGAAAATTAATCTCAAACAGCTGGAAAAGCTGGTTCGGGTATTGGCAGATTTGATGAATATGGGACTTGAGGTGATCTTGGTTTCCAGTGGAGCGATTGGCGTTGGAGTGGGTAAACTGGGACTTGCGGAAAAGCCTTCGGACACCAGACAGAAACAGGCGCTTGCTGCGATTGGTCAGGCGAGCCTGATGTCAATTTATGAAAAGTATTTTAAGGAATATGGCTATAATACCGGTCAGGTCCTTTTGACCAAGTTTGTTCTGGAGGATGAACAACGGTATATCAGTGCAAAGAACGCCTTTGAAACCATGATTGAATATCGTGTCATTCCTATTGTGAATGAGAATGATGTGATTTCTACCTATGAAATTGAATTTGGGGATAATGATACCCTGTCTGCCTATGTTGCCAATCTGGTGGATGCGGATCTGTTGGTAATTCTTTCGGATATTGACGGCTTTTATGACGGCAATCCCAGTGAAGCAGGAAGTGAATTGATTCCTGTTATTGAGGAAATTACTGAGGAAATTCGCAGTTGTGCAGGAGGGGTGGGCACTCGTCGGGGGACCGGCGGAATGCAGACCAAGCTCCATGCGGCGGAGTTGGTTCTGCCCAATGGAATTGATATGATTATTGCAAATGGAGATGCGCCGGACAAGCTTTATGAAATTGTTGAGGGGAAAAGCGTCGGAACGCTGTTTGTTGCAAAAAATAAGAGCCCCAAAAGAGCATAGCTTGACTTTTTTTATAAATATGTGCTATAATAAGGAAATAGTGATAGACATCGCGGCACGTAAAATGTTTTATGTGCGTTTTTCTGTTGCAAACAATTGATATCACCCGCACAAATGAAAGGTAGGGTACTATAATGAGTCTTGCAAAAAAAGTTAGAAAGTTTAAAGAAGCGTTTCGGACAAGGAAGGCGGAAGACATTGCTCCCAGCGAAAAGGTGCTTTCAAAGAACAGTCGGTTTTTTGTTAGAGAGGCATACAAAGCGGTTAGGACTAATTTGATTTTTTCTTTAACCGAGGTGGGAGGCAAGGTAATCTTGATTACCAGCTCCGGCGCAAGTGAAGGGAAGTCTACCAGTTGTTTGAATTTGGCAATCACATTTGCGGATATGGGTGCCAAGGTTTGCGTGGTTGACTGTGATTTGAGAAAACCCAACATTGCGCGCCTTTGTGAAGAGAAAGGAACACCGGGACTTAGTAATGTGCTGGTAAACTTAAATCAACTCTCTCAGGTTATTCGCAAGAGCAAGTTCAATGAAAATCTTGATTTGATTTTTTCCGGCGAGATACCGCCGAATCCGGCAGAGCTCCTTGCTTCCAATAAAATGGAAGAAGTGCTCAGCGAACTAGGACAAAAATATGATTATGTTTTTGTGGACACTCCCCCTGTAAACATTGCAACGGATGCATCCTTGCTTGCAGCAATGGCAAGTGGTGTTTTGATGGTAGTCCGTCAAGGGCAAACAGCTAAGGATGAGTTGGATGAAGCAATCACCCAATTGGAGTTTGTCAAAGCAAAAATCATTGGGGTTTTGCTTAATGATACCAAACCTAACACAAGCAAAAAGAGCAGATACATAAAGGGAAATTACTATAACAATTATTATTATGGCTATTCCAAAAATTTGGAAGAGGGGAAATAATATGATTGATTTTCATACTCATATCCTTCCGGAGATGGATGATGGAAGCCAAAGCGTAGAAGAATCTCTTGCGATGCTTCGGATGGAACAGGAGCAGGGAATTGACACGGTGATTGCGACGCCCCATTTTGATATGAGAAACGAGTCGATAGAGGATTTTCTTGTCCGTCGCGAGGCTGCGATGAAGAAGATCTCCGCTGCAGAAATGACTGGAATCCAATTGGTTCCCGGGGCAGAATTGCTTTACTCAAATGTTGGATTAAGACAGTATGAAAATTTAGAGGCATTGTGTATTGGCGGCAGATATTTGCTGATAGAAACCATGGATCCCGAATGGACACAGGCGTTTCAAAATGATTTGCAATATCTGATGCTGGAAAGAAATATTACCCCGATTCTTGCGCATATAGAGCGTTATTATTGGATTGGGAAGAATCGTAAGATATTGCGTGCGCTCCGTGATGGGGGCGCTTTGTTGCAAATGAACGCAGAAATTTTTTTACATAAACAAACATTGCGCAAAGCAATGAAGCTATTCCAAAAAGAAAAGATACATCTCTTGGGGTCAGACTGTCATCATTTGGATTTTAGAGTTCCCAATCTTGGAATTGCTATCCCAAAAATTCAGTCGCATTTTGGGGAGGATGCAATTCGTTGGATTCTGATGAACGGGGAACGGGTTCTGGAAACTTGTCAATAATCTAATCTCTGGGGAGGAGAAAAAATGAAACTGCTACAGCGTTTAACGCGCAACCGCTATTTGTTTTTGGGGGATGTTCTTCTTGTAATATTCTCTTATTTGTTGACCATTGCGGCTGTGTATCGTGTGGAAGATGCGTTAGAAATCATTCTGAATAACTGGATGTTAATTGGGATGGTTGCTCTTATTTTTGTGGGATTTTTACATATTTTCCGCTGCTATAACGTATATTGGCTTTACGGAGGAACTAAAGAATACGTCCGGATTATTCTGGCGTGTATTTGTGCGGCTTTGATCACCGATTGCATTGCGTATGTTCATCCGGTAAGAGGATTTTTCTTAAAATTGAATATGGTTGCTACCTTTGTTGCGTCCGGTGGGATGATTGGATACCGGATGATGATTCGTGCCCTTGGCAAGGTGGTTCGTGGCGCTTTGCGTCGGCAAAAGACAAAGGTTCCCAAAGATGTGTTGATTGTAGGTGCGGGAAACTTGGGTGTTACCTTGGCGCGGGATATTGCCGGAAATACAGATATGAATTATCGGGTTGTAGGATTTGTGGATGACGATCCGGCAAAGGTGAATATGATTTTTTGCGGCGTAAAAGTGTTTGGGAAAATCAGCAATATTCAAAAAATCTATGAATGGCTGAAGCCGGACGAAGTCATCATTGCGATTTCCTCTGCAAGCGTGGAGCAAAAGAAGAGAATCATCGAAGTCTGTACAGAACTCCCCTGTAAGCTGAAAATTTTACCGGGTCTTGCAGATTCCTTGACCAACAAAAGCAGTGTAGAGTTTATCCGTGAGGTTGAGGTAGAGGACCTGCTGGAAAGACAGCCGATTCACCTTGACAATACTGCTATTCAAGGGGACATTGCCGGTCATGTGGTCCTGGTAACCGGCGGCGGTGGCTCTATTGGCTCGGAGCTTTGTCGACAGATTGCAAAGTTTGGACCTAAAAAGCTGGTGCTTCTGGATATTTATGAAAATAATGTGTTTGATTTGGAGAACGAGCTCCACGACAACTTCCCCGAATGTGATGTAGATGTAGTGATTGCATCGGTGCGGGATTTGCCCAGACTTGAACAGGTATTTGAAACCTATCGACCCCATTTGGTATTCCATGCGGCGGCACATAAGCACGTACCTTTGATGGAAGCCAATCCGGTGGAAGCAATTAAAAATAATGTCTTTGGTACTTACAATGTGGCAAGCTGTGCGGACAAGTATGGCGTCAAGCGTTTTGTGATGATTTCTACCGACAAGGCAGTTAACCCTACCAATGTTATGGGCGCAACCAAGCGTGTTTGTGAGATGATTGTACAGGCAATGCAAACCAAGAGTAAAACGGAATTTGTCGCAGTACGCTTTGGTAATGTCTTAAACTCCAACGGATCGGTACTTCCCAGATTCAAGCAGCAGATTAAAAAGGGCGGACCAATTACAGTCACGCACAAAGATATTATTCGGTACTTTATGACCATCCCGGAGGCGGCACAGTTGGTTATCCAAGCAGCAACCTACGCAAAGGGTGGAGAAATCTTTATTTTGGACATGGGCGAGCCGGTCAGAATTTATGATCTGGCAAAAAATCTGATTCGACTTTCCGGCTTGCGTGAGGGTAAGGATATTGAAATTAAGGTAACCGGACTTCGTCCCGGCGAAAAACTTTTTGAAGAACTGTTGCTGAAAGAAGAGGGATTGACCAAAACATCCCACGATAAAATTTATATCGGAAAACCTTCTTTCCATAGCATGGAAAAATTGGAAGAATATCTTGGAATTTTGAAACAGGCAGTAGAAAATGCCGACCCGGAGGAAATCCGGACTACCTTGGCAACTGTGGTTCCTACCTATGTAAGAAAGACCGAAACTTCCCAAGAAAAAGAGGGTGCCACGGTTCAAGCATAAAGGAGTGATTCTTGTGACGGAAAAAAAACGAAACAAGAAATGGAAGATAACACTCTGCGTTTTTCTGGCGTTTGTCCTTCTCCTTGGAGGACTGGCGTACTGGCAAAGAGAGAATATAGGTGCCCTGATCGACAGTCAACGATATTCGGCAGAAGAACGGGGGAAAAAGCTTGCTGAGCAGGAGGAACTGCTTTTGCAGGCGTTCTCTGAGCAGGCACCCGGTGTAGAGATTCACCCCCTTTCCGAAGAGGAGGAAAAACTCTTAAGAGAGGGAAAACTCAGTCCGGATGATGCACTCCAAATCATTACCGGAAAAAAGCCAAGCATATCTCAAGCTGAGGGAGAAAAGCCCCAGCAAACCAAACAGCCGGAGGAAAGCTCCCGACTCAATGATTTGATTGGACAGATTTATGTGTTGCGCTCCAGCTTTGTAGGCCAGCTCAATGGCTTGGTTGCACAGGCAAAGCAGGAATACATCAACGGAGGCGGTTCGGTCAGCAAAGGGACCATCCTCAAACGGTATATGGGTATCGCAGGAGGATTGGAAGGTCAGTGCGACGGACAGATGGAAGCCTTGCTTTCCCAAATCAAAGCGGAATTGGAAAAGACAGGCGGTGACCTTTCGTTGATAGGACAGATAAGGGCTACCTATCAAGGGGAAAAGAGAGCCAAGAAAGCAGAAATTCTAAATCAGTTTTAAGAGGTAGATTCCTTGTTATGAAGTATTTTAAGATATTCGCTTGGGTTTTCTTTTTGAGTGTGAGTTTTGCCATTTTCTTTTTTTCTTCCCAGACGGCGTCAGAATCTTCTCAAGTCAGTGGCTCCCTGCTCCATGAAATTTTAATCCGGTTGATACCGGGTTATGGGGAATTGCCACTTGCCGAGCAAGCGATGATGAAAGCGCAATATCACGGGCTGATTCGCAAGGTCGCACATTTTTCCATTTATGCCCTTTGGGGAATTTCCCTGACCTTGCTGCTTTTCCTGTATCAATTTGGGAAAAAGGCATTGGTTCTCACGGTAACCGGTGGCGGATTGCTTTATGCAACCTGCGATGAATTGCACCAGATGTTCTCAAACGGGCGCAGTGCACAAATCTCGGATGTGTTTTTGGACTTTTTCGGGGTGGTTGTCGGAATGGGAATCTTCCTTTTGTGTTCCCTCTGGTATTGTCATAGACGAAAAAGGGTATACTATTCAAAATGAATCTAAAAAAATTATATTCAGGAGGAATCATTATGAACAAGTACGCAGGTACACAGACAGAACAAAATTTAAGAGCCGCATTCTCCGGCGAGTCCGAGGCAAGAAACAAATACACCTATTTTGCATCCAAAGCAAAGAAAGAGGGTTTTGAGCAGATTGCTGCACTGTTCCAGAAGACTGCAGACAACGAAAAAGAGCATGCAAAGATGTGGTTCAAAGAACTCAATGGCATCGGCGATACCGCTGAGAACCTGGGAAATGCCGCAGATGGCGAAAACTATGAGTGGACCGATATGTATGCCGGTTTTGCAGAAACCGCTGAAAAAGAGGGATTTCCGGAGTTGGCGGCAAAATTCCGTATGGTTGCTGCGATTGAAAAAACTCACGAGGAACGCTATCGTGCACTCCTTAAGAATGTAGAGACCCAGGAAGTCTTTGCAAAGAGCGAGGTCAAGGTTTGGGAATGCCGCAACTGCGGACATCTGGTTGTGGGAACCAAGGCTCCCGAAGTTTGTCCGGTCTGCGCACACCCCAAGGCTTATTTCGAAATCCACGCAGAAAACTATTAAGAAACAAATATCCCCCCGTTATATGAAGTGCACCATTTTGTGCGGACAGCACAAAAAAACCACTATGGTAACTAATATTAGATTTTAAGCAATATACTGACATCGCATTTCTTGTGGTGTCAGTTTTGTTTTTAATTGAATTCTCTCATTGTTGTAAAAGTGTATATATTCATCAATTAGCAAGCGAGCGTCTTCATACTTAAAATCTCTGTTTAACAAATTTGGATAACGATGTAAATATTCTCCATAATTACGATACTTCTTTCTTCTAACAACCGACAGAAGATTGTATTTCTGCATTACATGAAGTTGTGAGCGAGAGAAAATCCCTCAAAAGTTCATTTTCCATTTCTAATTGTTTTATATGTCTTTCTTTGCTTGCAGGCTCATACTGTAATTGAGTAAGCCTGCTTAATTGTTGCACAGACGGAGGCAATGAAGTTCCATTTTTTCGAGGTCTGCCCTTAGGCTTAATCACTATCTCTGCGGCAAGTTTTCTTTGATTTCTGTTCTCTCTATGTATGAAGTTTCGTACTTGTTCATGCGTAAATCCTAATTGTTTTCCTATCTCATTTAGATTTAATCCTTTTTCTCGTAGTTCGTATATTTCTTTTGCACATTGACTAATATGTCTATAATCTCTTGGCATAAAAATTCCCCCTATGGTTTTATTTTACCATAGGGGGTGCCTTTTTTCTATTGTCCGTTTTTACTGGTTCGGTTCATTTTGGGGATATTTTTTAATCACAGATTTTCCAGAATGCTGCGCTGTATGGTGG
>JAZNKC010000025.1:0-23550 GCA_045578365.1 Ructibacterium sp. | reverse complement strand
AGTTTGTGGGATTTGAGTAATGTTAATATGGCTAATATTAGTGGCTTGTTAACTGATAGAGCAACTACAAAGAGTTCAGGCGGGGACAATAATTTCACTGGTGATATTATTATTAATCAACCGCGCGATTACAATGATTTTGTAAGACAACTGACTCAACGAATGAGACAGAGAAAGGTGTAGGGGGTTGAAATATACCCTCTTCCTCTTTTCTGTATAATTATACGAGCCACTTGTAATTGCTTTTGTAATTGCAGGTGGCTCTTTTTTATTTGTAAAACTTAAAGAAATGGAGGTTCCTTATGGAGAAAATTGACAACGCTGTTCTTGATGAACTAATAGATGTTATCTATCAACGGATAGAACAAAAATTCGCAAAACAATTAAATACCTCCAATGTTGAATATGCCTATTCAGGTATTGTTTTAGGTGTAGATGATGCTGGTTTAGTAAATGTTGATATTGGTTTGTCTACAACTGGCTATATACCAAATCGGTCTGGTGAGACATTGAAGAAGGGTGATACTGTTAAGGTTTTTACAGATAGAACTAATATGGTTGGCGCCTACATTGGCGTTTTAATTGCACCAAAACAAGACGAATAATTATTTGAGAAAGGAGGTCTGTTATGCCTTATCAACCTACATACCCCAGTCCATATATGGAAACGATTGACGTTAAAAGAACTGGTGGTAGCACCTTTAAGTGCTTGATTAATCCTAAAGATACAGTGCAATCGGCAACAATTAAATTTTATGAGAATAATGTTGTTTCTGGGGAAGTGATATACACGGTTAGATCGTCAATTTCTACCGGCTATGCATACTTTTATGTTCAATATGAAGCAACGATGTATAATGACTTGAAGTTGAGATTGGACAACAAAGAAAAGTTGAGTTTATCATTAGGTGAGAAAACAATCTATATTACGAGCATGTCTTTGGATAATTCTAGCATTCGTTTTAACGTATCGCCAAATATACCATCTAACATTTCTAACGGTACATATGATATTAACATTTATACGGATATTATCAAAACTGTAGAAGTTCCGGATAATGTATTCCCTATTGTTGGAGACGGGACTGATAGCTCTTGGTTAGAGTGTACAATTGACGGAGAAGGTTTAGAAAACGGAAAAGATTATAAGTGGTCTATTTCTCTTGGATGTAATGATTATACTATAGTGCATAAAATGGGAGAGTTTGTGACGCCCGCAAACTGGACAAATAGAGCGGTGGTCTATGTACCTTATAACACATCTTTACAAACCGCAGTCAATAACCTTATGAATAGCGGAGTAGATTGTTATGTAACGATAAACTCTGAAAAAATAAAAATTTCCAGCGTTTCTTCAAACTATATAACTGATTCAAATGGAAATGCTACAACAATGACTGTTATAGGATTATCGTCTTCTATTGATACTTATCCAACTGGGCAATGCAGTTCGGTTTTTACTGATATTACAATTGTTCAGTCTCCAGAGTATTATTTTAAGGCTCGAACAGAACCTTTAGTAACTTTTGAAGTACCAGATACTATTGGTAGTAGTACACACAGATTCGATGCTACTTATTTTCAAGAACAATATGCCGGTATTGCATATTTTGAATACTCTTTGTATAGTCACGGTGAGTTAATTGATTCGTCGGGGCAGGTATTCTCTCAAAAAATTTCTCATACGTTTAATTCTCTTGTTGAAGGGACGGAGTATACGATTGTGTTACACGTTGTCGATAATAACGGAATTGAGATTACCGAGGAGAGAAATTTTATTGTTGAGTATGATTTGTTGCAATCGGTCATTGCTCCAGTTATAGAAATTGATAACAAAAATGCTTGTGTTCGTGTTGACTTTAGCAACAATGCAGTTATACCATCTACTTTGACTGGTGCAGACAGCGCCAGCTTTGAAATGTTCGGCGATCAGGACTATGATGTTATTTCAAGTGGTAACGTTATATCTTATTCTTCTCCCTCTATAACGATTAGCCCTTGTGACACATTGATGAGTCATATGACTATTAAAATTGGAGAAGAGATGAGATGGATAGAGAGTTTTTCTCGAAATGAGGATGGAACTATTGATATAACACTGGACAACCCGTTTAAAAATGAAGTTCTTACTGGTACATCTTATGAGATTTGTTCTTATTATAATGGTATACATTTGGACGAAAACCAGTCTATTCTTTGGGATAAGATTAATGACAATCCGTTAATATTCCCTGATAGGAGCACACAGGTTGTTCATTGGCACGGTGTACACGGATTTAGTGGTGTTATATTAGAAAAAATCAATTCTGAATTTCCTCTTGGAAACACCGTGGTTTCGTATGATGGAGTGAAATTTGTTTGTAAGATGGGAACTTTGCCAGAAGTAAATTATAGCCCGTACATTGGTGTGGCAAACGCTGTAGCTGGCTACGACGAACATTCGGTTCGGGGTGTAGTGCAAGCTTTTCCTTCTACTACCTCTATCGTTGTAGGAAACTCTAATGTTATACAGGTTGGTGCTGTTATTCAAATTGGGAATGAGTGTCGGATTATTACTGATGTTGTTGTCGGTGATTCTGCTGCAACTATAACAATTAATCGCGAGTTTGATATTGATATGAGCGAAGATGTAAATTATGTTGTCTATGATGAAAACTATCAATATATTTTAGATGACAGTCAGGAGTTACTTGATACTGATATTTTAATCGACAACGACTTAATTAACAAATATTGGTGGCTGATTGTTTTGTTGCCAAACGAAATGAAGGTTATTAAAACAGTACCATTCATAGAAAGTGAGGTGTAGTGTATGGCATTTGATACTTTGAAAATACATGGGGCGGGCGATATTAACTATGTAATGGCGACATCTCTTGAGCTAACAGATACAGACATTAATGCGCTTCAAGCAAGTGGTCTAACCGCGCCAGTTTGGGCGGGCGACACTATTATGCTTGCGGATTTTCACGAAGACACATATGCAAATAGTGCTACTATCTCTAATGACATTGTTGGATATAAAATTCAGCGATATGAAGTGGATTATGATAGGTTATATGATGTAGCTACTATAGACAATGAAAATATGTATTTTGAAGATTACAACTTAAAAAATCATAAATCATATCAATACAGGATTGTGCCTATTTATGTGAAGGATGGAATCGAAATGCTCGGTGCTCCAATTCCTACTGAAACAGTTCTGGCAAATTGGTGTGGCTGGACAGTAATAGGAACCAAACCCACCCGCGAAAAGGACAAATATACTGTTGATAAAGATAACATATGGAGATTTGGATTAAATGTTGAAGCGGAGCCAATTTACCCTGTGTTCAACAAAAATTACATAACAGGTTTTGGTCGGTTCCCTAAAGAGGTGCGCGGTGAAGAAAACTATTTAGAAGGGAAAATGAGTTGTTTGATTGGTGATGTGGAATGTGACAATTATACAGGTGACACTATTGACGTCATTGAAAAATGGCGTTCCTTCTGTAATAATGGAGAGCTAAAACTGCTTAAAGATTTAAAGGGTCATATTATACCTTGCACAATCAAAGATACTACCTCCTCTATCAATTATAAAGTTCTAGATCAAATTACAACTATATCATTTAGTTTTGTTCAACTAAAAGAAGCGAGAGATATTTCCGTGTTCTGTCTGGAGGTGTAAAGTGGCTACCTTTATTAGAAATAAAAGACTTTACACCTTAGACGATAACAACAATTATCAACCATTTTATACAGTTGAAAATGAAGTATTCTTAACCGCAGACCCCATTGAGGGTCTTTTTTCATTTGAGGATTATTTTGCCGCTGTAACAAGTCCATTTTCAAAAAAAGTCCCAAGGCTCTATCTTCTAAATAACGATGAAACGATAAAACAAGACGTGACTGAGTATATCACAGCGTGTAACGCCACCATCAACTATACACAAGGACAAACTCGCTCTGCTTCCTTAACACTTTTGAACACAGATGGGGTGTGGACACCAAATCCTGTAAAGGGGTTTTTATGGAAGGGAACCAAGTTTCGTCTTGATGTCGGATTGTATCATAACGGAACTATTTTCTGGGGTAAGTTTGGAATATTAACGCCAGCCAATCCAACGGTAAATGATGATGCACAAACTGTACAGTTTGATATGTATGATAAGTTTGCATTGTTGGATGGAACAATTGGGGGCACAATTGATAGCGATTTGAAGATTCCTGTTGGAACCCCGTTATATACCGCAATTGAGAGTTGCCTTTCCGCTCAAAAAGAGAATGGTGACAAGTATGATTCTAAGCCAATTATATTCCCTATGGACAAATATGATGTGACTACACCATATACGATTAGCAAATCTCCGGGACTAACTTACGGTGAATTGATTATTGAGCTTGCAAATATCATCTCCTGTGACGTTTCTTATAATGCAGATGGCAATTTGACATTGATCGCAAACACCGATGAGTTATCTTTGGCTGACAAGACTGTGTTGTGGAATTTTGACGATACCACACAGCTTTACACTAAGCCAAATTTTGTTTTTGATTTATCTAAGGTAGTCAATAAAGTTTCGGTATATGGGGCTATTTCAAACGGTTATAGATTTAAGGGAGTTGCTATTAATACCAATGCGGCTTCTCCCACAAATATTTATATGACTGAACCAAACCCAGAGTATATAGAGGACACAAACATTGCTTCAGATGCACTTTGTGAAGAGCGGGCAAGATACGAACTACAGAAGAAAACGTTACTGGCATTGCAGGTAAAGTTTGATTGTGTGTTCATTCCAATCTTGGCACCAAATAATTTGGTTACTTGGACAAGCAAAAAACACGGATTCTTAAACGAAAAGTTCTTTATCAATTCGGTTTCATTCGATGTGTTAGAGCCGGGATTAATGAATTTATCGCTTTCGAATGTGCGAGAAGTAATGATTAGATAGGAGGTAAATATGGCATTTAATATAACAAGTTTAAGTAATATATGGTCTACTTTTAAGGACGAAGTGAAAGAGTATTTGAATCGTTCTATCGATAAAACAGGTGACACCATGACGGGCACTTTGACAATGGAGAATACTTTGACGCTTGCAGAAGACCCAGATGTAATTGATACGTTTAATCAAAACAGAGAAGCTGCAAGCAAAGGATATGTTGAAATGTTGAGTGGTTTTATGCCGGGAGATACACTTTTGCAAAATCTAAATATCCGTGATTACCCTAACGTTGAAAAATTTTACACAATAAATATTGGCGAGGAACATGGGCTGCAGATAACTAATTGCAAACTAACCCCAAAGGCATCAGGACTTTTGTCGTGCCGTTATTGTGTTTCCTGCCAATGCGTAAATTTCCGCACTAATAATGGTTATGTCTCGCCAATAACAAAGACCAATTATGTGACATTGCGATTAAAAGTTATCTATCATTTAGACGGATATGATGACGTGATCCTTTATGATGATTCTATAACATGTAAGGATACGAATGGCTTTCGCTCCAACGATATAGCCGTGTTATTGCCTATGGAAAAGGGCAAAACAGGCGTTATTCAGGCATCATTCACGTTTGAAGACTATTGTTTACCAAGTTCTGCCTATACCATTATTAGTATGAGACCACTGTCTATCGCCGGGGGATTATATTATGGCAATGACACGCGTTCTGTAGCGGTGGCAGATTAACCATCATAAAAGGAGGTGATTAAATGTCTAGCATATATCCATCAAAACATAAGGGTCGAGATATTGACAATGCAATTACAGAGGTCGAACTTTTATCAAATCGTATGATTAAGGCAGAAGAAGATATTATAGATTTATCAAATCATAAAGCAAACTCTTCAATAGTCCCAAAACAAGTTTCAGATTTAAGTGATGGTACACAATTATTAAATGATTTTGAGGTATTACATAGCACCGTAGAACAAAAAGCGGATGCGTCGTTAATCGATGGAACGAATGCCGTCAAGGTTGATGAGAGCGAGATTACAGTCGGACAGATAGGTGACAGCACAACCATTACACCCTCTTTGGTAGATGTGTATTATGGTGAAGTGCAAGCGCGCGAAGCCACCCAAGACGGTGATAAAATCCACAAATTGACCAAGAAACAACCCCTTGATTTTGTTGTCAATGTAACCACAACGGGCAGCATTTTTGGTGACTCATACGCCGTCGAAAGCGCAGATAAAACCTATGCCGAGATTTTAGATGCATACCGATCTGGCAAACGGGTGTATTTGTTGGTTAATAGTTCTAATATTGCTAAACTTATTAGCGTGGGAGCATCGCAAATAAGTTTCACCACTACTTATGGGGACGATAAACTTGTAACATATTCTGTCACCGAGGAAGATAATTGGAGAGCCCGTGTGACATTTTATTATTCGGCTGAAGAGGTAGACTATGAACTGGAAAAAATAACAGATAAACTGAACGATAAGGCGGATGCCGAAGATGTTGCCAACGAGCTTGCTGACAAGCAGCCCCTTGACTTCGTTGTCAATGTAATCACAACAGGAAATGCAAACGATTATTCGATAGAGATTGAAAGTGCCGACAAGACATACGCCGAGATTTTAGAAGCGCACAACGCAGGAAGGCGTCTGTTTGTGTTGTGGAACAACCGAACGATTATTCCGCTTTCCGCCATACTCAATACCAGCAATGGTGATTATATCACTTTCAACAAGCCTGTTTTTGGCGGGGAAAATGGCGTACAGTTTGGTGTATCGCAAAGCGGTTGGCATGTTTATCCAACCCCCGATTATACCTATCTGGAAATTGAAGATATGGTACGAAACGGTGACGATGCTGTTAGAACCGAATTGATGCAAGAAATCAACGCCAAAGCTAATACAAAAGATGTTGAAAGGGAACTTGCGGGCAAAGCCGACAAAGAAGAATTAAAACTTATTAAAACCATCACCTTAACCGAAGCGGTAACAAGTATTGGAGCTACATTTGAAAAGCCATTGAAAGAAATCTATATGGTGTTCACAGGCACGCTTGATGGTATCGCCAATGAGGGAACCAGCTGTATTATTGCCGCGAGATGTAACGGAGGCTCACAATATCTATTTTATAAGAGTTCCCTCAAATTTGCACCAAACACGAATAAAGTATATATCGCCCACGCAAAAGAGATTGTTGAGCGCAGATGGGAAACGGTTTTTGCCGGTAATATGCTTGTTATCACAGCAAACGGGGTTTTGCAAGGTTTGGATGCAAGCTCCAGTAATCCTCGTATGTCTTATTCGAGCCGAAAAACAGACTTCTCTCGGTATATAGACAATTTGGATTTCTTTGTTTACGGTGCAAAATATTCTTTTGCGGTTGGTAGCACTTTGGAGATTTACGGAGTGGAGGTTGACGAATAATGAAAAAATATGTAGATGGCAAGTATATTGAGATAACCAAGGAAGAAATACTGCAAGCGAATGAAACCCAAATCATCCCATACAAGGAACGGATTGTCGATCGCATTCGAGTAGTTTATTCCGTGGACGATGAACTGGCAATCTTGCGGCAAAGAGATACAAAGCCAGAGGAATTTGCGGAATACAACGATTTTGTAGAGCAAATCAAGGCAGAGGAACGGGAGGGCGAAGAATGAACCCCGAATTTTTGATTGCCCTACTCTCCCTTGCTGGCACTTTTATCGGTTCGTTGGCAGGTATTCTCACCGCCAACAAGCTGACCAACTATCGGATTGAGCAGTTGGAGAAAAAAGTAGAAAAACACAATCAGGTCATTGAACGGGTCTATGATTTGGAGGAAAAGGATGCCGTGGAAAACGAAACCTTAAAATCCATCAAACGCCGCATCGAAAACTTAGAAGATTATCACAAATAAGGAGGAATGTTTATGCATATCAAGGCAGACACCATTGCAAGAACCGTTGTGCTTTTTCTGGCATTGGTGAATCAAATTCTGGCAATAACAGGAAAGGAAATCCTTCCCTTTGCCGAGAATGAAGTTTATCAGCTTGTTTCCCTGCTTGCCACGTTTATCAGCGCTGTCACAGCATGGTGGAAGAATAACAGCTTTACCAAAGCCGCCATTGAGGCGGATACTTACAAGGATAAACTGAAGGGAGCTGACTGCTGATGGAAAGATTCCAAAAACAGATTGCCCATAATCGCTCCGTCAGGAATACCCCCATCCGCTATATCGTGATTCACGATACAGGAAACCCCGCCTTCGGTGCGGATGCAGAAAGCCATTACCGGTATTTCCATTCCGCCAATCGAGGCAGCAGCGCTGACATCTTTGTGGATGATACCTCCGCTTGGTATGTCAACGACTATACCAAATACTACACCTGGCATTGCGGTGACGGCAGAGGGAAGTACGGCATCACCAACCAAAACAGCATTGGGGTGGAGCTTTGCATCAACGCAGATGGAAACTACACAAAAGCTCTGCAAAATCTTGCAACCGTGGTACAGGCGCTGATGACAGAACTTTCCATCCCCATAGAGCGGGTGGTCCGTCACTATGACGCCAGCCGAAAAAACTGCCCTGCAAGTATGGCGGCAAATAACTGGCGGCAATGGGACGAATTCAAACAAATGCTGGTCAAAAAGGAGGAACAACCCATGATTTACAACTACATAGACGAGAATATGCCCGCCTGGGCAAGAGAGTCCGTGCAATGGGCGGTAGATAACGGCATCATCCAAGGGGATGGCAACGGGCTTGCCCTGACCGATGATAAGCTGTGGTTCTTGGTGGTACTTAAGCGTGCACTAACAAAATAACACAAAAAGGTGATGGGAAACCATCACCTTTTTTCTTCTAATAAAATATTGTATAAACGTAAGTCTTGCTCCATGGCATATTCCACCGTCTTATAGGTCCCGCTTCGTGTCTGCAACAGATAGAACACACAGGCAGAAGAATGATCCACCATAAACCGGTTCCGCCGCATCATACACCCGCTGTCATATTCTTTTGCCAGAATATAAACCTTATCGGCTTGCTCCCGTATGAATTGATATGCCTCCTTTTCGGGTTGGCTCCATCTTGCCGTCTGGTTTTCACAAGGCAGCGCCAATACCAGCCGAATGGCAGGGTTTTCTTTTCTCCGCTTTAGAACCGCCTCTGCCGAGAGGGTATCAAAGCCTCTGGCGCCGCCGGTAATAAAGGTATGGAATCCCGCCTCTTCCAAGTGTTGAATCTGCCGTTTCAATCTATCTTTCATTTCTGCCCGATGGGCAGGTGCTATCACACGATGCCCGCTGAAACAGCAGGTCTTTTCTTTTTCTATCACAAAACTCACCCAAAAAAGTATAGCACAACAACAGGAAAACTGTCAATTCCTATAAAATGAAATTCCCTCCTTTACTTTTCCCTGATTCTTCCTTATAATAGAGGCATATTGAATCGCAATGGAGATGATTATTTTGAAGATTCTCAAACAGCTTGGCGGACTTTTTCTGCTTTGTATGATTGGTGAAGTTTTATCCGCACTCCTGCCCTTTCCCCTTCCGGCAGGAGTTCTTTGCATGGTTCTTTTGTTCCTTGGTTTTTCTTTTCGTATCATCCGGATGGATGACCTGCGGGAAAGCACGGACTTTATGCTGAAAAATATGGCTTTCTTTTTTATCCCTGCAAGCGTGGGTATTGTGGAATATTATCCCCTGATCAAGGATACATGGTTGCCTCTTTTGATTATCTGCATCATTGCCACCTTTGTCACCTTTGCGGCAACTGCTTATACTGTCCGTTTGGTCATCCATCTTCAAACAAAATTCCGGAATCGAGGTGTAAACCGATGAACCATTTTCTTGCCATCCTTTCTGACATCACTGCATCACCCATGTTCGGCATCACCATTTCTATGCTTGCCTACACCTTTGGTGTGTGGCTGGCAAAAAAGGCAAAGTCACCGTTGGTCAACCCGTTGCTGATTGCGCTTATCCTGATTTCTGCTTTTCTGGTGGTCTTCAAAATCCCTTATGCAAACTACCATAGCGGTGGCAAGATGATTGAGCTGTTTCTCACCCCCCTGACCGCCATTCTGGCAGTCAAGGTCTATGAACAGAGCCGTCTTTTGAAGCAGAACTGGCTCCCCCTTTTGATTGGTTCTCTGGTGGGGTCCGGCGTTTCTGTGGGGTGCATCCTTTTGCTTTCCCGCCTGTTCTTTTTGGAGGACTCTTTGATTGCCTCCCTGCTCCCCAAATCGGTCACCGCAGCCATTGCCATTCCCCTTTCCATACAGGGTGGCGGGGTGACATCCATCACTGCGCTGGCAGTGATGATTACCGGTCTGACCGGCACCTTGTTCTCCCCCATGATGATTCGTCTTTTGAAAATTCAAAACCCCATCGAGGCAGGGGTTGCCATCGGCACCTCTTCCCACGCATTGGGTACCTCCAAAGCCATCGAGCTTGGCGATGCAGAGGGCGCCATGAGCAGTTGTGCCATCGCCATTGCAGGACTTTGCACGGTGCTTTTGCTGATGTTCCTTTAGAAACAAATCTTACAATTCTGTTTCCGGAATCGTCTCGTGCTTGCTTTTCGACAAAAAGTGTGCTATAATAGCCACAGATGTTATGTCCTAAAAATCGAAACACAAGACAGTTTGAGGTGATTCCCCATGCAGAAAAGCAAAAAGGCAGTTGCGGCTTGCTTGATTCTTGCCCTGCTGCTCCTCTCCCTCCCCTTGCAGGTGTTCGGGTTGGAGTTTTCTGATGTGCCGATTACCGCATCCTACTATAAAGCGGTGGACAAGCTGAGTAACATTGGCATTATCCAAGGCAGAGGTGACGGCGCATTCGCACCGGTGGACAAGACCACCCGTGCGGAATTTTGTGCGTTTTTGGCACGTGCCAACGGATACAACGCCAATTACTATCAGCCCAAAGCGCTTCCGTTTCCTGACGTAGATACCAAGCACTGGGCAACCCCCTATATTTCGTTCTGTTATGAAAACGGTTATATCAACGGTATGCTGGACGGCACGTTCTGCCCCAACGATTATGTGACCGACGAACAGGCAGTCAAGATGATTGTCTGCTCCTCCGGCGTGGGCGACGAGTCTTTGTCCAAGGTGGGTCCCAAATGGTATTCGGGCTATCTGAACGTGGCACAAAAGTACGACCTTTTGACCGGCACCCGTGTGCGGGTCAGCAATTCGGCAAACCGCGCCTTTGTGGCACAGGTGGTCTACAACGCAATGATGGTTGACGGGTCTTTGGAACCGACGGTAACCCCCGCTCCGGAAGAAACGCCGGAGCCTTCGGAAACACCGGAGCCTACTGTGACACCTACTCCCGCACCTACAGAAACACCAAAGCCAAGTGCAACTGCAAAGCCCACCACAACACCCCGTCCTACTCGCAAGCCGGTGGCAGGGCAGTTAACGGTTGTGCTGGACCCGGGTCACAACTATGACACCACCGACACCGGTGCCACCTATGAGGATTTGCGGGAACAGGATATTACCTTTGCCATTGCTGCAAAGGTAAAACCCCTGCTTGAGGCAAACGGATTCTATGTGATTATGACCCGCAATGCGCTGACCGAGAATGTTTCAGAGGAATCTGTTGTGGCAAGTCTGAAAAAGCGTGCAGAAATTGCCAATGAGGCGGAGGCGGATTTGTTCCTCTCCATCCATTGTAATGCCGGCGGCGGCAGCGGAACCGAAACCTACTACTTTGAGGACTCAGAGGAGGGTGAAATCCTTGCCGAACTGATTCAGGAAAATGTTACGGCATCGACAAAGCTGTACGACCGCGGTACCAAGACAGCAAAATTTGTGGTTCTCAACGAAACCAGTATGGTTGCGGCTTTATTGGAGACCGCATTCATTGATCACCCGTCTGATGCAAAGTTCTTAAGCGCTACCAACGGGCAACAGGCGTTTGCCGAGGGCATCGCCAAGGGTATCTGCGCCTTTTTTGGCAGAACCTACAAAAAATAAAGCATCCACGGACACTCCCTAAGGGGAGTGTCTTTGTTAAAGGAGAATGTTTATGAAACAAGCCATCCAAAAACCAGAGCTTCTGGCACCTGCCGGAAACCTGGAAAAACTAAAAACCGCCATCCTTTATGGCGCTGATGCAGTCTATATCGGCGGGGAAGCCTTCTCCCTGCGGGTTGCGGCGGATAACTTTTCTCTGGAAGAAATCAGAGAGGGGGTCGTTTTTGCCCATGAACGAGGTGCCAAGGTTTACCTGACCGCCAACATCATCCCGCACAACAGGGATATCGACGATTATCGCAACTACCTTTTGGGGGTCAAGGATTTGGGACTGGATGCCATCATCCTCTCGGATTTGGGGATGTTCTCCATTACCCGTCAGCTTGCTCCGGACCTGGATATTCACATCAGCACCCAGAGCAACAACCTGAATTATGAAACCGTACGGATGTGGCATCAGCTTGGAGCAAAGCGAGTGATTCTTGCCCGTGAGCTTTCCCTGGACGAGATTCGGGAAATCCGCACCATGGCACCCCCTGAGGTGGAATTGGAAGCCTTTGTCCATGGAGCAATGTGCATTTCCTATTCCGGCAGATGCCTTTTGAGCAACTATATGGCAGGCAGGGACAGCAATCAAGGAAGCTGTGCCCATCCCTGTCGTTGGAAATACTATCTTATGGAAGAAAACCGACCCGGGGAATATATGCCGGTCTTTGAAAACGAGCGGGGCACCTTTATCTACAACTCCAAGGATTTGTGTATGCTCGAGCATATCGATGATTTGATTAAATCAGGGCTCAGCAGTTTTAAGATTGAGGGCAGAGTTAAGTCGGAATACTATGTGGCAACCATCATCAAGGCATACCGCGAGGCCATCGACGCTTACTGCTTAGACCCCGAAAACTACACCTTTGACCCCCAATGGCTGGAAGAATTGAAAAAAGTCAGCCATCGGGACTATACCACCGGCTTTTACTACGGCAAGCCGGACGGCGATGCCCAGAATTACCAAAGCAGTGCCTATATTCGGGAATACGATATGGTGGGCGTGGTGGTAGACTATGACCCAATAACCTGCCTTGCCAAGGTAATTCAAAAGAACCGGTTTTTCAAAGGCAGTGAGGTGGAATTCCTCCGTCCGGTAGGGAAATTCTTCAAACAGACCATTGCCTATATGACCGACGAAGGCGGAGCAGAGCTGGAAGTGGCAAACCGCCCCCAGAGCATTGTATATGTCAAAACCGATTTTCCCGTAGAGCCGGACACCTTTTTACGGAGAAAGAAAGAAGAAAACTAAAGGAAGATTTTGACGAAATCTCCATATTCTAAATAGAAAAGCACCTTGACTTTTGGACAAAATGATGATAGAATAAGAATTGTGGGAGTTTTTGCCCCATTTTTACTATGTAAATAATGAAATCATTTTTAGGAGGATTTACTTATGAAAACATCTAAGCGTATTTTATCTCTGCTCCTTTCTGTGGTTCTTTTGGTAAGCTGTCTGGGAACTGTGGCTCTGGCAGACACCACCGAAACACAAAAAGGAAAGTTCACCGACGTGGCAGCAGACAGCCTCTATGCTAACGCTGTGGAAACTTTGAGTTTGCTCGGCGTGATCAACGGTTATCCTGACGGCTCCTTCAAGCCGGAACAGAATGTTACCCGTGCAGAATTTACTGCAATGCTGATGAGAACCCTCAACTTCGGATCCTTAGGTTCTACCTCTGCAGCTGCACTTCCCTTTACCGATGTGGACGATTCGGACTCTTCCATCAACTGGTCCATCCCCAACATCAATGTTGCTTACGACAAGGGCATCATCAATGGATACGAGGATAACACCTTCCGTCCCAAAAACAACGTTGCTTATGAAGAAGCACTGAAGATGATCGTTTGCACCTTGGGTTACACCGGCATCGACACCAGCAGCAATCCTTGGTATGCCAACTTTGTTGCTCAGGCAAATCAGCTGGGCGTTACCAAATTTGCAAGCCAGCTGGGCGCTGCAGAAACCCCTGCAAACCGTGCTTGTATCGCACAGATGCTCTATGATTCTCTGGACGTTGCCCTGTTTGAAAACGGTGTGCTGACCAACAGAACCATTCTGAAGGATTATCAGGGTTATATCCGGAACACCGGTATCATCTCTGCCAATGCGGACCTGAGCCTGACTGAGGCAGACGGCGTTTACCTTGGCAAGGATGAAATCCAGATTTACGCGCAGGAAAAGACTACCAATCTTTTTGAGACCAAAACCTACAAAATCTCTGATACCTCTTTGGCAGCGCATATCGGTAAGGAAATCGAATTCTATTACAAGGACAACGGTTCTACCCGTACCTTGGCATTCGCAATCCTGTCCCCCTCTAAGGAAGTAACCGTAGATGTAGACCGCATCGACCTTTCTTCCTCCAACAACAACCAGATTCGTTACTATGCGTCCGAAACTGCATCTTCTGTAACTCCCTTGTCTCTGGATGCACAGAACACCGTGGTGTATAACGGCAAACTGTATGGCGCAAACCCTGCAGGCAGCCGATTCAATCTGGCTATGCTTCCGCAGATTGGTTCTTTGACCTTCCTGGATTCTGACAATGATAATGACTATGACATTATTACCATCAAGGGCTACGAGGTTTACTATGTTTCCAGCAAGGTAACCAGTGAGTTTTCTATCATTGATAGCCTCACTGCACTGAACCCGAAAACTCTGATTCTGAATGTAGAGGATCCCTCTATCAAGACCACCATCGTGGATAAAAACGGCAATAACCTTGCATATAATTCCATTGCAGCCGGCAATATCATCTGTCTGGCAAGAAGCTCCGGCATCGCCGGCAGCTTGGTTCAGACTGCAGTGGTACTCAGGGATTCCTTCTCCGGTAAAATCACCGGCAAGCAGGGGGATTCTTCCATTACCGTAAACGGCAAGACCTATGAGTATTCTGCTGCAGCTCCCTGGGTAACCGGCGTTGGTTCCCTGGCCGAGCCCGCCTTGAATGAATCTGCAACCTTCTATACCGACCTTGACGGCAGAATCGTTGCTTATAAAAAGGATGCCGTTAGCAGCAATGTCTTCTATGGCTTTGTGATGGGTATGGCAAACAGCGACAGCGTATTCGGCACCGAAAAGCTGGTACAGGTTCTGACCCAGACCGGTGCACAGGCAACCCTGATCCTGAACAACCAGACCCGTGTCGATGGCAGCCCTTATTCTTCTTCATCCGATGACAGCAAGCTGCTTTACAGACCAATCAAATACACCGTAGGCTCCGGCACCGGCGCTTACCCTGCACTCAGCACCGTGACTACTGCATCCAATGCAACAGCCGGCCAGACTCTCGCTGACAATACCCTCTATCACTACAATCCCGCCGGCGGCACTTTGGGTACTGGTAGCTCCTACACCTACTCTTCCTCTGCAAAACAGTTAAGTGCAAACGGCAAATCCATCAACGTAGGCAACGCCATCATTTTTGTGGTTCCGGGCAGTGACAAGGGTGATTTTGAACTTTATTCCAAGAGCACCGCATCTTCTCAGTTCAGACAGGGCCAACCCTATGTGGTAGAAATCTTTGATGTAAACACCGCAAACGCAGCCGGTTTGGTTGTATACTATGGTGCAGACACCACCACTTCGGTAGACGCTTATACTCCTGTTTCAGTCATTGCAGAAGCTCCGGTAAAAGAGCTCAGCAACGGTCGGGAAATGGATGCGCTCAAGGGCTTCTCCTCTTCCGGTAGCGCAACGAAGGGTTCCTTGAATACCTACCTCTCTCCGGATAGCCCGGTAAGAAGTCTGCAGTTGGGTGATGTCTTCCGTGCAGCATCTGACAGATACGGTGCAATCGTTAGTGCAACCGACCTGCTCTATTCTGTAAACGGTGGAAACACTTGGGGAACCACTGTAAAGAGTTCGGCTTATGCAGATTTGACCCTTGACAAGCTCCACTCCAGCGCTGCAATCTTTGGTTTGGTAAAGGGTAGTATCATCGCAGTAGAAGACGGCGCATTCTTGGTTCATCCGGGATACCTGGACAAGGACGATGCAGCAGCAGATCCTTCTTCCGCAATCCCTTATCAGATTGCAAACTGCAAGAGCGCACGGGTTCTGTCTTATGTATACAAGACAGACGGCACTCTGGACCAAGTGGTTGAACTGAGTTCTGCCGATGCAGAAGCAGCTTTGACCAGCATGACCGCACACAGCAGCGGTTATGCAAACCCCACCAAGATTCTGATTTATCAGTATGCAGGCTCTGTAAAGATGATCTGCATCTTAGGCGAAACCGCTGCTGAATAAAATAGTTTAAGAATTACGACCTCCGGAAATTCCGGAGGTCGTTTTTTCATTTTGTATCTTCTCTGTTTTCTTGACAAGATATCGGAGAAAGATTATAATAGTATACTATCATTAACAAGGAGGCAACTCGATGAAAAAACTTTTTTCTCTTTTAAGGGGAAAATATCTCCTGATGTCCATCCTCACCCCGCTCCTGATTATCGGTGAGGTCATTATGGAGGTTTCCATCCCGCGCCTGATGGCAGACATTGTGGATATCGGCATCCAGAATCACGACATTGCCTATGTAACCGCCAAGGGCGGAATGATGGTGGTGATGGCTCTGGCATCCTTGGCATTCGGTGCCCTTGCAGGATGGACCGCATCCATTGCCAGCATCGGCTTTGGCACTGAAATCCGTAAATCCCTGTTTGAACGGGTTCAGGATTTTTCTTTCTCCAACGTGGACCGATTCTCCACTTCCTCCCTGATTACCCGTATGACCACCGACATCACCAATACCCAGCAAGCCTGGATGATGCTGATTCGTTCCTTGGTCCGTTCCCCCATTATGTTTGTGTCTGCCTCGGTGATGGCATTTTCCATCAACCGCAGACTTTCTATGGTCTTTTTGATTGCGGTTCCCATCCTGATTACCGTTCTGACCTTGGTAATCACCCAAGCGCATCCCCGATTCAAGCATATGCTCAAGCAATTTGACTCCCTGAATGCCAAGATTCAGGAAAACCTGATCGGCATCCGTGTAGTCAAAGCCTTCGTCCGTGAAAAGCATGAAAACAACGGTTTTGAGGAAACCGCCTCAGCCCTGCGCAACGCCCAGATGCGGGCAGAAAAACTGGTCATCTTTAATATGCCGGTTTTGCAGATGATGATTTATGTCTGCATCCTGACCATCCTTTGGATTGGCGGAAAAATGATTGTTGTGGGCGATATGCAGACTGGCGATCTGGTCAGCTTTATCAGCTATGTGAACCAGATTCTGATGTCCCTGATGATGATTTCCATGGCGTTTACCATGCTGGTCATCTCCAAGGCATCCATCAATCGAATCGTAGAAGTCCTAAGCGAAACCCCTGACATTCCCGACACCGCAGAGGAAGACATTCCTGTCAAAGATGGCTCTATTGTATTTGAAAATGTCAGCTTTAGCTATACCGGAGACCTTTCCAACTGTGCCCTGTCCGGCATCAACCTGACCATCAATGCCGGCGAAACCGTAGGCATCCTGGGTGGAACCGGAAGTGCCAAGTCCACACTGGTTCACCTGATTCCCCGTCTTTACGAGGTGACCGACGGTGCACTCTTGGTAGGCGGTGAGGATGTGCGCCATTACCGTCAAGAAACCTTGCGCAGTTCCGTTGCCATGGTTCTGCAAAAGAATGTGCTCTTTTCCGGAACCATCCTCGAAAATCTGCGTTGGGGTAACCCCGACGCCACCGAAGAAGAAATCATCGCCGCCTGCAAAGCGGCACAGGCACACGATTTTATCACCGCCTTTCCCGATGGTTATGACACCGTGTTGGGACAGGGCGGGGTCAATGTGTCCGGCGGGCAGAAGCAACGGCTCTGTATCGCCCGTGCACTTTTGAAATCCCCCAAAATCATTATTCTGGACGACAGTACCAGCGCCGTAGACACCGCCACCGACAGCAAGATTCGGGAGGCATTTCGCAACGAGCTTGCCGGAACCACCACCATCATCATTGCGCAAAGAATCTCTTCCATCTGCGATGCGGACAAAATTGTGGTTCTGGACAATGGTCAAATTGATGCCGTTGGTACCCATCAGGAATTGTTAGAAACCAACGAGATTTATCAGGAAGTTTATGAATCTCAGCAAAAGGGGGTGGCGTAAGATGCCTCCGATGCCAAAAGGAATCCGAAAACCCAAAGATGCCAAGAAAACCTTCTTCCGCATCCTCCGCTATTTTGGCGATTACAAATGGCAGTTGATTCTGGTTTGTCTGCTTGTAGTCATCAGCTCCGGTGCGGGGGTGGTCGGCACCTACTTCTTAAAACCCATCATTGATGAGTATATCGTGCCTATGATTGGAGCGCAAAATCCGGATTTTTCCGGTCTGTTCTCCATTCTGGTTTCCCTTGCTCTGATTTATCTGGTAGGTGCTCTTTCCACCTATCTGTATAACCGGATTATGATTACGGTTTCTACCGGCTCCCTTTACAAAATGCGGATGGAGATGTTCACCCATATGCAAAAGCTCCCCATCCGTTATTTTGACACCCGTACCCACGGAGAGATTATGAGCCGCTATACCAATGACATTGACACTATGCGCAATATGCTCAGCCAGAGTGTGCCCCAGTTGATTTCTTCCTCCATTACCGTGGTAGGGGTCTTTTCGATGATGCTGCTTTTAAGCATCCCCCTGACCGTTCTGGTGGTGGTGATGATGGTTGCCATCTTTGGGGTCATCAAGGTTGTGGGCATGCACAGTGCCAACAATTTCCGTGCCCAACAAAAATCCATCGGTGCCGTCAACGGCTATATCGAAGAGATGATTGAGGGGCAGCGGGTGGTCAAGGTGTTCTGCCACGAAAAGGAGAGCAAGGAGCAGTTTATAAAGCTCAATGACAACCTCTGCGGTGCGGCAACCCGTGCCAACACCTTTGCCAATATTTTGATGCCGATTATGAACAACCTTTCTTATATCCATTATGCCCTGACCGCCATCATCGGTGGCGCATTGACCATCTATTCTATGGGGCGGGATATGGGAATCTTTACACTGGGTCTTGGTGCGCTGGTGTCTTTTCTCCAGTACACCCGTTCCTTTGCCCAGCCTATCACTCAGGTATCTCAACAATTCAATGTGATCCTCAACGCCCTCGCAGGGGCAGAACGCATCTTCGCCCTTCTGGACGAAGAGCCTGAGGTGGATGACGGTTATGTCACCTTGGTTTATGCAACCGTAGATTCGGATGGTACCGTCCACGAGGCAGACCACCGTACCGGAATCTGGGCGTGGAAGCATCCCCATCAGGATGGAAGCCTGACCTATACCCTTGTGAAGGGTGCGGTAGAGTTTGAAGATGTGGAGTTCGGCTACGAGCCGGAAAAAGTAGTCTTAAACGGCATCAGTCTGTTTGCCAAACCCGGTCAGAAGATTGCCTTCGTCGGCTCCACAGGAGCGGGAAAAACCACCATTACCAACCTGATTAACCGGTTCTATGATGTGCCCGACGGAAAAATCCGCTACGACGGTATCAACATCAACAAAATCAAAAAGGCAGACCTGCGCCGCTCTTTGTCTATGGTATTGCAGGACACCCATCTGTTTACCGGAACGGTGATGGAAAATATCCGCTACGGCAAACTGGATGCCACCGATGAAGAGGTGATTGCAGCCGCAAAGCTTGCCAATGCAGACTGGTTCATCCGGCATCTTCCCCAAGGCTATGATACCATGCTCACCGGCGATGGATCCAACCTGTCCCAAGGTCAGCGGCAGTTGCTTGCCATTGCCCGCGCCGCCGTTGCCGACCCGCCGGTTCTGATTCTGGATGAGGCGACCTCCTCCATCGATACCCGAACCGAGGCGCTGATTGAAAAAGGGATGGACCGCTTGATGGAGGGCAGAACGGTATTTGTCATTGCCCATCGGCTTTCCACCGTCCGCAACTCTCACGCCATTATGGTTCTGGAACAAGGACGGATTATTGAACGAGGCAACCACCAAGAACTGCTTGCTGAGCAAGGCAAATATTATCAGCTTTATACCGGTATGTTTGAACTATCCTAAAAAAGACGTCTGACAAACTCGGTCTACCGCAAGCAAGAAAAATATTCACTTCGTTTCTCAACGTCTCCTAAATAAAAACACACACTCGATGAGTGTGTGTTTTTTTTGGAGCTGGAAATGGGACTTGAACCCACGACTTCCTCATTACGAGTGAGGTACTCTACCGACTGAGTTATTCCAGCACAACAACAGAAGTTAGTGTAGCATATTCCCCTGATTTTGTCAAGTATGAAAAGGGGAAATCTCCATCCTTACAGAGATTCCCCACCCTTATTAAACCTCAATTACCATTCCGTCATAAGAGGTCAAAAACCCTTTTTCTTCTGCGGCTTTGGAAAACTCCGCATAGGTTACGCCCACCGCATTATGAGAGAAGTGGTGACTGCAGAACACCGTCTTGTCATCGGCACAACCAATCTTTTTCAGCCGCTCTGCCACCTTGATGTTGTCATTGAGGTTCATATGTCCAATCCATGTCATCTCGGGCAGAAGACCAAAGGTACAGTCCAGAAGCACCAAGTCAAAACGGATCGGGTCCTCTTCCAGATAATCAAACACCTCTTCATAAAAATAGTTGGTGTCGGTACCGTAGAGGATTGCCTTTCCCTGGCTGTCCACAATGGCATAAAAACAAGGCGTCGTCTTTTCATCGTGCCATGCCTTAAGCGCTGTTACCTTGTATCCCGCAATCTCTGTGGGTTCGTAAAGCGCAAGAGGTTGCACCTTTGCCACCTCGCTTGGGTCAATCATTTGCTCATGAAGATAGGAGTTGATTGCCCGCATGGTTCCCTCCAACCCATAAAAGGTGATGGGATAGCCCTGCAGACCGAATCCTGGCATCTTCATCCTGATGTCTTCCATATACAGATGATCCTGATGGTTGTGGGTAACCAAACAATGCTGAATTTTGGACAGGTTGATGTCATTCATCAGGCAGTGCATATAGGTGTCGGGCGGAAAATCAATCAAGAGCTTTCCGTCAATCAAAGCTTGACTTCTGGTGCGGATTTCTCTACCCTTATGCTCCCGTGCAAACTGACAGGTCTTACAATCGCAAAAGATACCCGGCACGCCCTCTGCTGCCGCTGTTCCAAGAATTTGAATCTTCATTTCCTCTCCCCCTTTACCGTTGCCCCTATTATAAGACACCAATTGGTCACTGTCAACAAAAAACCGTTAAATCCGAAGATTTAACGGTTTCCGCTTGGAGCTGGTGATGGGACTCGAACCCGCAACCTGCTGATTACAAATCAGCTGCTCTGCCAATTGAGCTACACCAGCACAAGCGTTATCTTAGCATAAATTCAGGGAATTGTCAATCTTTTTTCGCAAATTTCTTTCACTCAATCTCCCGAATCAAATCTTCCATGGTCTGCTCCATCTTGCGGAAATCCACCGCGTGGATATAATACTCCTCCAAAGCGTCGTGCAGGTGTTGAACGCGGGATAGATGAGATCTTGCTCCCTTGATTTCCCGTGTATATTCTCCGGCAATCAGGGAGAGCGCCTCTGCGTTTTCTTCATCGGTGCTTCGATGCACTGCAAATCCATACAAATCCACCAGCACATCCCCCTCACGGGATGGAAACAACTCGTGGGGCGGCGTAGCATCAAAGACGCAGATGCCCAGCTCCCGCAAAAGCACCATATCCACGCTGTCCGGGTCAAAACTGCAATGGTAGACCTCCACCCTTTGTCCCAGTTCCTCGCCCCGTGTCGCCAACTTTTTCATCAAGGTGGACTTGCCGCAACCGGGACGGCCTTTAATGAAATAACGGGTATTTAACCCCTCTGTCAGATTTTCAATATAATTCACTGAGCCATCGGGGGTGAGAGCTCCGAAAAACCGATGCACCGCCTTGGTTTGTTCTCCCGCAAAGGGAACTGTATCAAACAGCAAGCCAAGCAGGTTTTCTGCCGCCTGATTCAGCTTGGAAAAGTCCAAATTTTCTAAGTAGATTTGTTCCCAGCGGTCATGAATCTTCTTGGCGGATGCCAAATTTTGATACATCTCCTGATATTCTTTGGAGATTTGTGCTTTCAGCATCCGTATTTCCTCCCGATAGGGAACCAGTTTTTCCCGATTCCACGCGGTGCCCAGATTCACATATTCTTCACAGGCGCCCGGTGCCGACGGTTCAATGATATGAGGCGCCGTTCCATCCACCACCGCAACCTTTCGGTTTGCCAGCACCACTCCGTCTATGGAAGAAACATCCGAACTGCAATGAATGTATTCCACTTCTTCCCCTTGTTCCAAAAAATATTCTCCGACACCTCGCATCAGGGTAGACTTCCCGCACCCGGGTCCGCCTTTTAAGATAAACACCCGCTCCTTGTCTTTTAGAACCGAGTCAAAGAGGCTCACAAAACCCCGACAGGAATTGGCACAAGCAAAGTAACGATAAACCCCTTTTTCCATAAACCCAACACCCTTTCTGTATCATAGTCATTCCCGAACATCTGCATTTTATCCTATGATAAAATATCTTTTCGGTGCTTGCCCTGATAACAGAAAAAAGGGGTTGAATTTTCCGGAAAACTGTGCTATACTTTCTTTTGTGTTTTGATTGGGACTTGTAACCACACAAATGACTTAACTGTGCGGCTTTAGGCAGGTTTTGAACTTTGTCTGCCAGTTTTTCTAACCAATTCTAACAAAATTCTATATTGCTTGTTTTGCTCTTAAAGAGCATTACATATACACGGACAGGTATCGAAGTGGTCATAACGGGGCTGACTCGAAATGCGGTAGTCTAATTTCCACTTTAACCGCTTGTAATCCTTATTTTTATGGGGTTTTCTAAAAATTTAATAACACGATTTTTAACAGTTCCCTCAGGAAGTTCCCTCTTTTTTGCAAGCTTTCTGCAACTGTTAAACATATTGGGAGAAGTATCGAAGAGGTCATAACGAGAACGACTCGAAATCCCCTCGGTTACACTGTAACTGTACCCTCACAAATGGCTTAACCGTGCGGGTTTAAGCGAGGTTCAAACCTTGTTTTTACACCCTTATCTAGCGGTTTTTCTAGCCATTTCTAACATTTTTCTAACAAAATTTTATAATTTGCTCGTTTTTTTCTCCGTCAAATCGGAGTTCAAACATATCTGGAGATGTACCCAAGTGGTTGAAGGGTCTGCACTCGAAATCATTCGAAATCTTTTGAACTTAATGGAACTTGAAACTCCGCAAACGCCGTAACGGTGCGGTTTTCAGCAATCAGTGCTGACAAAACAAAAAATCTTTTCTAATGAGATTTCTAATAAGATTTAATATTTGCTTTAAACTCATTTTTTGAGTTTAGATATATACGGAGCGGTATCGAAGTGGTCATAACGAGCGCGACTCGAAATCGTGTTGCCGTCAGGCACGTGGGTTCGAATCCCACCGTCTCCGCCAAAAAAACAAAGCGAATGCCGTAAGGTGTTCGCTTTGTTTTTGGCTGGAAATAAAAAACGATCGGGAGCAAAGTTATACTCTCAAAGAATTCGTTCTTTGCAAAGTTAATTGCCATTTTTAGAATATAAAAAATAACGATTATCGAGCAGACTTATC
>JAZNKC010000024.1:0-17791 GCA_045578365.1 Ructibacterium sp. | reverse complement strand
TGCCTGAAATCTTGCAATGGTGTACTTGCCGTCCTTTGCACGGAAGCTGGGTTTGGTGTTGAACAGCTTTGCGGGGGACTTTTCATCCTTCATAGAATAGGGGAAGGGTCCGCAATGCCACAAAAGCTCTGCATTCTTATTTTCGGGATGTCTGACGGTAAACTCTCCAAAGAGCGGTGCCTTTTCTCCTCTGGTTGCCGCCCTAAGAAGCACACTGGTAACGGCACCATGCACATCCCCCTCACAGATGACAAGATAGCCCATATCCGCAAGGATGCTCATTGCCAGACAGGGGTTGGAGCCCACTGCCAGAGGCATTGCCGACCAACACTCGGTGGTGATGGCATCTGCATCAAACTCTTCAAAGATTTCTTTGTATACATAGATAAAAGCCGCCAGCTTGCAAAGTGCCTCTGCATCAAGACCTGCCACATCATAGTCCCGCTTGATTGCCTCGGCATCCTTTTTCAGTTCCTCCTGTTTGTTCTCCAGAACTGCACGGAACTTGTTTTCAAACACCGCCATATTCAGGGTGCTCAAATTCATTCCGAACTTTTCGGTCAGCTCAAGTTCATTGAACATCACACTCTTAAAGGCGTTCAGTCTGGTACCAACCTCAACAATAGACATATTCTTGAAGTTCTTTACCATAGTTGCCACCGAAAGGAACTTTTTGAAACCCTCTGCAAAAATCGGACTCTCCACCGGACAATTTTCAATATAAGAAAATCCTACTTTGCTCCTCTTTAACTGCTTGCTGATGGCAAACAATCCGCATTGGGCATCGGTGTACCGTTGTCCGTCCGGCTCAAAGACCATATCCTGCGGTCCCCAGAGCAGGGTGGGAAGCTGCATTTCTTTTGCGACCCGACCGACAGCCTCTTCATTTCCGAAGTTACAGTTGATGATAAAGATGGCATCCACCTTTTGTTCTTTCAGGTACGCACAAACCTTTTCGGCATCCTCATTTTTGTAAAGCACGCCCAGTTCGTTCAGCCATTCCAGATCACAGAATTCTGTCTTGTCATCTGCAAAATTCTCCCGCAAAAAGCGAAGCACTTTTTCTTTGTTCTCCACCCCTTTTGCAGGTTCAAAGATTCCCTTACGGGTGTTGAAATCACCTAGGTTCCGCACGTCCGGAACCAAGCCGATTCTCAGCTTGTAATCCAACATTTTTCTATCCCCTTTGACAATACTTTTCCATTTTTCCTTATCATAGCACAGACCTTGAAAAAAAGCAATAGATTTTCAAAAAAATTTTCACTTTTTCTCGGGTTCTTTTCGGTTAAATTTTGTGAAAAATGAAAATAATTTTCATTTTCAGGTATAAAAAAAGATGCCGAAAGACATCTTTTTAGTATTTCTTGGTTTTGAGTGCAAGTTCCGTATTATTGATAGATTCAATGGACTTCTGGGATTGCTGATACACAATATAAAAGTACAGCGCATCAATAATGGAAAGCTGTGCAATTCGAGAGTTGAGCGCAAGAATGTTGTATTTGGTTTCTTCCGAAGATGTATACAACACCAAATCGCTGCATTTTAAGATGGGAGATTTGCCCTTGTTGGTGATACAGATGGTGATTGCTCCGTGCTCCTTGGCAATTTGCAATGCCTCAATCACATCCTTGGAGGAACCGGAATGGGAGATGCCGATGGCTACATCGCCGGGTTTTAACTGAGATGCTGCAATCATCTGCATATGATTGTCGGTGTAGGAAACTGCCGGATAACCGACCCGCAAAAGCTTATGCCCTGCATCCATCGCAACCGCCGCAGAGTTTCCCAGACCCATCACTATAATTTTCCCCGCAGACATAATTGCCTCCGCCGCCTTCTGCATGGTTTCTGCATCCAGCACTTTTTTGGTGCGTTCCAGCGAGCAATAGATATCGTTACAGACCTTTTCATAAATTTCAAAGGCAGAATCCTCCGCCTTCATATTGGCATTGACCACACGCTGTCCCGACTCTCTTGCCACAGAGAGCTTTAACTCCTGATATCCGGTGAAACCAAGGCGTTTTGCAAAACGGACAATGGTTGCCTCGCTGCATTTGCTCAGCTCTGCAAGCTCTACGATAGAAAGGGAAAGCAATTCCCCCGGATGCGCCAGAATCCAATCCGCCGCCTTTTTCTCCGCCTTGCCCATCTCATCATACAGCACCTTAATGTTTAGTTCGATTTTGTTCATACTTCCCACTTCGTCCTCTCTTGAGAATACCGATATGTTATCACTTTTCTTCCGTTTTGTCAACGAAAGCCCCCTTGCGCAGTGCATCCATCCGTTCATCCAGCTCCTTGCTGATGACCGCACAGGTATAAAGCTCCTGCATCATTTCCTCGGTAAAGGGGGTATCCTTTTTATATTTGAGTTGATGCTCCAAGCTTGCCCAGCAGTCCATCGCAATGGTGCGGAGCTGAATTTCCACCCGCATCATCTTCTTCTCGTTTGCCAGAAAGATGGGCACCGAAACAATCAGGTGCAGACTGCGATAGCCATTGGATTTCGGGTTTTGTATGTAGTCCTTGCGCGCGATCAGGGTCACATCATCCTGCTTGAGCAAGGCATCGGCAAGGAGGTACACATCCTCCAAAAATGAGCAGACCACCCGCACCCCCGCCACATCGTTCAGGGTTTCTTCAATCGCCTCTGCGGTTGCCGGAAGGTTCTTCCTTTCCATTTTTTCTTTGACGCTTAGCGGCTTTTTCAATCGACTCTTAATACTGTTGATGGGGTTGCGGTCCAAACGCAAAGAAAACTCTTCGTTGAGTACATTGAACTTGGTTTCCACCTCCATCATTGCGCATCGGTAATACGCCATCAAACGGAAGTAATCCTCCGAGGATTTTTGCAATTTTTCCAGATTGCTCTTTTCAAATAATTGCATTAAACTTTTTTCTTTCATATTTCTCACTCCTGATGGAAAAAGGTTCTCCCTTTTTCGGGAGAACCTTGGTAAGACATTTACGCTTTTCCGACAGAACCAAACAGTTCCATTTTTTCTTTCACGATGGTCTTGATTCCTTCAAAGCCGGGAGCCAGAAGCTTTCTGGGGTCATAGCCCTTGCCCTCCAGGTCCTTGCCTGCCTCAATGTACTTTCTGGTTGCTTCCTGGAAGTACAGCTGGCACTCGGTGTTTACATTGATTTTTGCAACGCCGAGAGAAATTGCTTTTTGAATCATTTCTTCCGGGATTCCGGTTCCGCCGTGCAGAACCAAAGGAAGATCCCCAACCAACGCCTTGATTTTTGCCAGAGCGTCAAAATCCAAGCCTTTCCAGTTCTCCGGATACTTACCGTGGATGTTACCGATGCCTGCTGCCAGGAAGTCTACACCCAGGTCTGCAATCTTTTTGCATTCTTCGGGATCTGCGATTTCACCTGCGCCAACCACACCATCCTCTTCGCCGCCGATGGAACCAACCTCAGCCTCAATAGAAAGGCCCAGATTGTGTGCCACGTGAACCAGCTCGGTAGTCTTTTCTATATTCTCCTCAATGGGGAAATGGGAACCGTCAAACATAATGGAAGAAAAGCCTGCTTTGACACACTGATAACAGCCTTCGTAGCTACCATGGTCCAGATGGAGTGCCACCGGAACGGTGATGTTCAAAGATTCGATCATTGCCTGCACCATTGCAGAAACTGTCTTAAAGCCGGTCATATATTTACCTGCACCCTCGGATACGCCGAGAATAACCGGAGATTTGTTCTCCTCTGCGGTGAGCAGAACTGCCTTGGTCCATTCCAGATTGTTGATGTTGAACTGACCAACTGCATAATGACCTTCTACTGCCTTTTTTAACATTTCGGTTGCTGAAACTAACATTGATAAACCTCCAAAAATATATTAAAATTGATTCTTTTTCGTTTGTAATGGGATTTACACCTGCAAATCCTTGACCTTGATATGCACCCACTTTACCGTCACCGCAGTAAATTCTTCAATGGCTGCTTTGATTTTTTTCGATATTTCATCGGCTTGCTCTGCCACCCGACAGGGGAAATGCATCGAAAGGTCGATGTCCAGCATAAACTGTCCGTCCGGAGTTACCGTATTTTTTACCTTAAGCACCTTATGGACAGAGGAAAAACGCTTTGCCTCATAAGTACAGATGTCTGCAATGGCTTTGGGCGAAATCTTATATTCCCCCAGATAACTGTATGCAGGTCGCATCACCGTTTTTTCTTCCATAATAGTCTGCCCCTTTTTTTTGAATAATACCATCAGCGGGTCAATGAAATACCCCGAAAACTGGCGTTTGAGCTCAAAGGTCGGCACAGGAATCACATGCTTGCCCTGCTTGTTGCGCATCTCAGAAGCAATCTGGATTTCCTCCGCTGTGGCAACCTCCTCAATTGGAATGATGCGTTCAATGGGTTCTATCTGTAATGCTTCGGCAATTCTATAAACCATTCTTTCACTGGTTCCAATCAAAAGCAGACTTTCTACCTGTTTATCCTTGAGCGCCTTTCGTACCGAATCCGCATGTGTAGGGTCCTGAAAGACCGCACAGCGCACCGAGGCAACCTTGTTGGGCTCCCGTTTGGCAGATTTGCCGGCAATGATATGGTTGTCCCCAATCAAAAGACCGTCATCCACAATGTAATCCAGTCCGTATTCCCGGGCAACCCACATACTGTGATGGCTTTTGCCTGTACCGGACTTTCCCACCAATGCATAAACTTTCATGGTTTATTCCTCTTCTTCTGCGGTCTTGTCCTGTTCCAGCAGCTTGTAGGAAAGCCGCATCAAACTGTCACTTAAATGCACATTTTCTACCGCAATATCCTCTGCTGCCGAAAGCTCAGTATAAGAAAAATTCAAAAATGCCCGAATGCCATAGCCAATCAGCTCTTCTGCCACATTATGCATCGCATCCTTGGGTACGGTTAGGATTGCCATCTTGGGTTTCTTTTCTGTAATGAAATCCTGAATGGTAGCATAGTCCTGAATGCTGTGTCCGGCAAGCACCGTGCCCACCTTTTTCGCATCCGAATCAAATACCCCAATCAGTTGAAAACCCCTTGCCTCAAACTTGGTGTTGGTGGCAAAGGTTCTTCCCATATTTCCGGCACCCACCAAAATGGCGGTGTATCCTTGATTCAAACCCAAAATCTGTCCAATTTCTGCTTGCAGAGAACCCACATTGTAGCCATATCCTTGCTGCCCGAATCCGCCAAAGCAGTTCAAATCCTGCCGAATTTGAGAGGCAGTCACCTGCATTTTTTCACTCAATTCTTTGGAAGAAATTCGTTCTACTCCCGCCGCAAGCAAATCGGTGAGATAACGATAATATCGTGGCAACCGGTTTACCACCGATGCCGACACCTTTTTTTCCATACTTTCTGCCCGAAACAACATCGGGACTCTCCTTTTTAACAATTTCTCGTTAAAATTATATCATAACCCTCAGGGTTTGTCAAACGCATTTGACAAGGTTTCTTTCTTTGTGGTATACTCCTTACATCAAAGAGAAAAGAGGGTTTCCAGATGTATGCCTATGATTTTGACAAAACCATCTATGACGGGGACAGTACCGCGGATTTTATCACTTGGTGTGTCCGCAAAAAGCCATCTTTGGCTTTTCGCCTGATTCCCGGCGGGGTTTCCTTTGGCGGGTATCTGCTCAAACAATGGGGAAAAACCCGTTTTAAGGAAAAACTATATCACTTTTTGGCAGGCATCCCCACCGTGGATGCTTGGGTGGAGGAATTTTGGAATTCCCATCAGGAAAACATCAAGCCTTGGTATCTGGCACAGCAAAAAGAAGATGATGTGATTATTTCCGCCTCACCGGAATTTTTGCTCCGTCCCATCTGCAAACGATTGGGCATTCGGCACCTTCTTGCATCCAAGGTGGATATGCATACGGGAATGTACTTAGGTGTCAACTGCCACGGGGAGGAAAAGGTCCGTCGCTTCCGCCAGGTTTTTGGCGATGCCACCATTGAAGCCTTTTACTCCGATTCCTTTTCGGATGCCCCTATGGCAAACTTAGCACAGTCCGCCTTTCTGGTGGACGGCGACACCCTCATTCCATGGGAAGACTAAGCACACAGAAAAAGAGCACAGGGGACGGTTCTCTGTGCTCTTTTTTGTTTGACTCAAAAAGCACGACACACAGAACCGTCCCCTGTGCTGTTTGTTTATTTGCGGTGGTCGTATAGCCAGACGGCAAGAGTGAATGCTGCCAGGGCGCAAAGGCTCCAAAAGAGCATCATCCCCCCATAGCAAAGGAGAGCCAAGCCATTGGGCAAGAATGTTCCCGCTCCTCCGGCAAAGCCGGGGACAGAAACCGGGAGAAACCGCAATGCCAAGACAGTCAATCCATATGCCAAACACCCTTGGGTCAGCTTGCCCAAAAGATAGGGTTTGAGAGAAAGTCCCGCCGGCAGGACAATCGCCGCCGCCTGCATCAGCACCGAAACGCCGGAACAGGCAAGGAAAAAGGAGACGGCTGGCAGCAGCCACGTCCCGAAGCTTCCCATCTCAACCATACGGGCAATTCCTCCGGTAATCTCCAGCATGGCATAAATCGGTGCGCTGTCTTTGGGGAGGGCAGCCGTTACCACTGCGAAAAGCACCACAAACCCGCAGACCTTTAATATGGCGGTCACTCCGTCAGCAACTGCCGTGCCAAATGCGAAAATGGGGTTTTGTCGGGTTTTTCCCGCAGGCAAAACAAGACTTTGGGTGGCAGTTTCCTTTCCGTAGCCACGAAACAATACTCCTGTCAAAAGTGCGGAAACTGCGTGAATCAGGTACAGCAAGCCACCCAACTCACGGCCCCCAAACATCCCCACGCCAACTGCACCCATGACAAACAAGGGTCCCGAATTGTTGCAAAAGGTGAGCATCCGCTCTGCCTCACTGCGGGAGCAGTTTCCCGAGGTATACAATCCCACAATACATTCTGCCCCCACCGGATAGCCACTGACCAGGCCCAGCACCACCGCCAAGGCACCGCTGCCCGGAATCCCAAACAGGGGCCGCATCAACGGGGAAAGATAGCGACTGAGCAATCCTGCCGCCCCCAAGTCAATCAGCAGATGGCTGCAGACAAAAAAAGGGAACAATGCCGGTATCACCGTTTCAAAGCAGAGCAACAGGGCTTTGGATGCCGCATCCATACTCCCCTCAGGGTTCATCAGCATCACTGCCAGAAGATAGCCTGACAGCAATAACAGAATGATTTTCCAAAACCGCTCCATCTTCCCCCTCCTTTCTGGTTTATCCTATTCATCAATCCCTGTTTTTACGCATAAAATGTCTTAAAATCCTTTTTTGAAGGAGTGGCATAGTATGGCACGCAAGAAACGAAACGCCTCTGCCGAGCAGTTAGATTCCCCTACTCTGCGGCAACGGGTTGCGGATACCGTAGACATTTCCAAGGAGGTGCTTTTGGACACCGTCCTCATCTCTTCTATCGGCAATCGAGAGCTGAGTTTAGAAAATTACAAAAGTATTCTGGCATATTCTGACACCTGCATTCGAGTCAAGGCAAATCCCCGCGCGGTGGAGATTACCGGTGCAAAGCTGGAAATCCGCAGCATCACCCGTGAGATGCTTTATATCGTGGGCAGAATTGACCGGATTGGATTTCAGGACATTTAGAAAGGCAGCGATGCTATGTATTTCATTGATTTTTTGCGTATTCTTGAAGGCTATGTTACCATACAGGCTGACAGCGTCTTCCCCGAGCGGTTTCTCACCGTCTGCACCCGCCGGAATCTGGAAATCTGGGATGTCCGGCATCGGGGCGAGGGCAGACTGACCGCCAATATGAGTCTGCGTGCGTTTCGAAGTATCCGTCCGGTCTGCCGTCGCACCCAGACCCACCTGACCATTCTCAAACGGAAGGGGCTTCCCTTTTTGCTGTATCGCTATCGCAAACGGAAACTTCTTCTGCCCGCCTTGGCTTTGGTGGTTCTTTTTTTATGGTACACCTCAGGGCATATTATGGGCATCACCGTGTTTGGGAACAATCGCATCCCAACCGCAACCATTTTGGAACATCTTGCCCGCTCCGACATTGCTATTGGCAGGTCCACCGCCGAAGTTGATTCCTCGGTCATCCGCAACCGGATGATGCGGGATTTGGAGGACTTGGCGTGGCTGGGCATCAATGTCAGCGGCTCCCGTATCTATGTAGAGGTGGTAGAACGGCTGGAAACCGAAGCAGGCATTGACCCCGACGTCCCTTGCAACCTGATTGCAGAAAAGGACGGGGTGATTGTTTCCATAGAAGCCCGTGATGGGCAAACGGTGGTTACCCCCTCCTCCGGTGTGCGGGCGGGGGATGTGTTGGTCAGCGGAATTATGGATGCGGGAGAAAGCGGCATCCGTTATGTCCACGCCTACGGTGAGATCTTTGCCCATACCTTTCACTCCCTGACCCGGGAATATCCCCTCACCTATACCGAAACCTTGGAAACCGGCAATGACACCACCCGCTACACCCTCAAAGTACTGAACTGGCAGCTACCTCTGTTCCTCCGAAAAAGTGCCCCTTATGCCGAATATGCACAGGAGGAAACGGAGCAGGAATATCGACTCCCCATCGAACGACTGCCCTCGTTATATGTGAAAAAATCGGTGTTCAAAGAACAAACTTCCACACAAAAAGAACGATCTGCCGCAGAGGCACTTGCCACCGGCAAAGAGGAACTGTTAAAAGAACTGACCGAATCCATCCCTGAAGATGCAACCATCATTCAGCAGGAGGTCAGCCATACCCTGACCGAGCGGGGCGGACTTTCCGTCACCGTCACCCTGACCGCACTTGAGGATATTGCCATCGAATCCCCCATTGCCAACTACGACGGACAGGAATAAAAAAGCCTCGCCGTGGCAAGCTAAAATGACGGATTTTTCATTGACAAAATTCCCGTGGTGAATTATGATAGAAACAAGAGATTATGAATGTTGAGGTATTTACATGGAACGATTGATTGAAGTTGAAAAAATGGAGTTGGTGATGAACCTGTTTGGCAGCTTTGACGAGAATGTCAAGCTGCTGGAAAAGGAACTGGATGTTGCCATCATCAACCGTGGTTCTGAAATCAAGATTGCCGGAGAAGCCGATCAGGTCAACACGGCGCTTTCTGCCATCAACACCTTGCTCTCTATGGCAAATCGGGGCGAGACCATCGGCGAACAGGAGGTTCGCTATGTAATGTCCCAGATTGAAGCCGGCAAGGAAGAAGAATTGGAGGATTTGGGGAAGGATGTGGTTTGCATCAGCACCCGCGGTGTCCCCATCAAGGCAAAAACCCTTGGGCAGAAGCACTATATTGAATCCATTCAAAATAACAATATCGTCTTTGGCATCGGTCCTGCGGGAACCGGAAAAACCTATCTGGCAGTTGCCGCAGCAGTTGCGGCGTTCAAGCGGAAGGAAATCGACCGCATTGTCCTGACCCGCCCCGCCATTGAAGCTGGGGAAAGTCTGGGATTTCTGCCCGGAGATATGCAGGAGAAGGTTGATCCCTACCTGCGTCCCCTTTATGACGCCTTGGGCGAGATGCTGGGCTATGAAGTATTCCACAAGAATGTGGAGCGGGGATTGATTGAGGTTGCCCCCCTTGCCTATATGCGTGGCAGAACCTTGGACAACGCCTTTATCATTCTGGATGAGGCACAAAACACCACACCGGAGCAAATGAAAATGTTCCTGACCCGTATGGGATTTTCCTCCCACATTGTGGTGACCGGCGATGTAACCCAGATTGACCTGCCCAGAGATAAAAAATCGGGGCTGAAGGATGCGGAAATTATCCTGAAAAATGTAGAGGGTATCGACTTTATCTATCTGGATGAGCGGGATGTGGTCCGTCATCCGTTGGTACAACGAATCGTCAAAGCCTACGAACGAAAAGAACTGGAAAGAGAGCGTGCCTTGAAGGAACGCAAAAAGAGGAATTCTCTATGAAAATCAGCTATTTGAACCAACAGGACAAGTACAAGCTTACCTTTACGTTAAAACGCCTGATCAAGCGGGCAGCGGCTGCCACCCTGAAGTATATGGATTTTCGCAAAAAGGTGGAAATCAGCGTGATGCTGACCGACAATCCGGGGATTCAGGAGCTCAACGCCCTGCACCGCAACATCGACCGTCCCACCGATGTGCTTTCCTTTCCGATGTTTGAATATGACGAGAACGGAGAAATCATTGAGGATGCTGCTGAATTTAACCGCAAAGGCGACCTTTGTCTGGGGGATATTGTTATTTCCTTGGAGCGTGCCGCCGAGCAGGCAGAGGAATACGGACATTCCTTTGTGCGGGAGGTCACCTTTCTGACGGTACATTCCATGTTGCATCTGTTGGGTTATGACCATATGACCGACGAGGACGAAAAAGAAATGTTCGGCTATCAAAAAGCCATTTTAGAGGAAATGGGGATTTCCCGATAAAAATCAAAACAAGTGAGGAAGACTTATGAAATCAGGTTTTATTGCTATTTGTGGACGCCCCAATGCGGGAAAGTCCACCCTGCTCAATCAGATTGTGGGGGAAAAGGTTGCTATTGTTTCCAACAAACCCCAAACCACCCGCACCAAGATTCTGGGTGTTTATACCGAGCCGGATTTGCAGGTGGTCTTGATTGACACCCCCGGCATTCACAAGCCCCACAACAAGTTGAGTCAGCGGATGGAGAAATATATTTATACCGCAACCGAGGACATCGATGCACTGGTTTATGTGGTAGACTGCAACATCAAGGATGCGGAGCTGGATGCGGAAAAAGAAGCCCTGAGAGGCTTAAAGACCGCAGACATTCCGGTGATTCTTGCCGTAAACAAGATTGATACCAAGGAACGTTTGGAGCTGCTTCCTATTCTGGACAAGCTGAAGGATTTGTATCCCTTTTCCGCCATTGTTCCCATCTCGGCGCAGAAGGGAAACAACATCCCTGCCCTCTTTGACAACCTGAAAGGCTTTTTGTCCGAGGGACCCAAATTCTTCCCCGATGACGTGATCACCGACCAGCCGGAGCGACAGATTGTTGCCGAGTTCATTCGAGAAAAGGCTCTTCGCCTGCTGAACAAAGAGGTACCTCACGGCATTGCGGTAGAAATCGAGCGGATGAAGTTAAAAGACAGCGGTACTTATGAAATTCTGGCTGCCATCTACTGCGAAAAGCAGAGTCACAAGGGCATCATCATTGGAAAAGGCGGCGAGAAATTAAAACAAATCGGCAAACAGGCACGGACCGACATTGAACGGTTTTTGGGAACCAAGGTCTATCTGGAGCTTTGGGTTCGTGTCAAAGAAGATTGGCGGAACAAGGAGAACTTTATCACCGAAATCGGGTTTGAATAATCCTGAATTTTCCTTGTAAAAAATTGCCCCAAAGGGGAACCGTATAGAAAAAACACCATATCATATACTAAATAATACTTTTAGATATGGGAGGTGTTTTTCTTGCAACAAGACAAAGAATCTGCGTGGAAAGAATTTGAGGAAACAGGGAGTGTCCTTTCCTACTTATCCTATCGAGGTATTGGGGATACGCCACGCATCACCAATCAAACAGAGGATGACCCTGCGGATGCAAAAAAAGCACCGTCGATGCAGGGATGAATATTCGAAAGGAGAGAGTACGTTGGGCATTGTGGAAGCCGAGGGAATCATCACCCGTGAAGTCAAATACGGGGATAGCTCCCGTATTCTGACCGTTCTGACCAAGGAATTCGGCAAGATTTCCGTCTTAGCAGGCGGGGTTCGTACCAACAAGTCGGGACTGCTTGCCGCAACGCAGCTCTTCTCTCATGTTTCTCTGCAACTATTTAAGGGCAGAGAAAAAAGTCTTTATAAAATCAACAGCGGCGAGATTGTGACCTCTTTTTCAGGGATTCGGGAATCTCTGGAAAAGATGGCATACGCCTCTTATTTTTGTGAGGTTGCAAACGATGTGATTCAGGAAAATGCACCGGATTTGGAACAGCTCAATCTGTTGCTGAATACCCTGTTCCTCCTGTCACAGGACAAGCTCCCCTACACGCAAATCAAAGGGGTTTTTGAGTTTCGCACCTTAGCGTTGCAAGGGCTTTTGCCCGACCTTTCGGTCTGTCACCAATGCGGCAAAAGTCCCACCGTCTTTTTCTGCCCCGCAGAGGCAAGCTGTTACTGTGCACGCTGCGGAGATGCCCGAGCGGCAACCGACACCATTCACGCAGGAGAAGCGGTGCTCTCTGCCATTTCCTACATAACCCTTGCAGAAAGCAAAAAGGTGTTTTCTTTCACCCTGCCGGAAAGCTCCTGCGACTATTTGAGCAAGCTGGGGGAATACTGCCTGACCTATTACTTGGAGCGACAGTTCCAAACCCTGAACTATCTGAACAAAGTTTGTGCCTTAGGAGGATAAGTGATGCAAAAAACCATTGAATCGTTTCTGCTCAGCCACGGCGCAGGGCAGGTGGGCTTTTGTCAATTACAGGAGGACAACCCCTTTCATCTTCCCTACGCCATTTCCTATACCATCCCCCTTTCCGATGCCATTGTGGACGGCATCACAGATGCCCCCACCCATACATATTTTCATCATTATCGAAGCATCAATGCCTATATTGATCAGCTATCCTTGCGGGTAGGGCGGATGCTTGCAGACGGGGGATTTTTGTATGTGCCCATCCCCGCCTCCCAATCGGTAGGCGGAACAAAAGGAATCTTTTCTCACAAGTATGCGGCAACCCTTTCGGGGCTTGGTGCGGTGGGAAAAAGCGGGCTCTTCCTCTCCACCCAGCACGGGCCACGGGTGCGGCTGGGTACCATCCTGACCGACTACCCCTTTATGGTTGCGGAACACCCTGCCCTCTGTCCTTGCGGGGACTGTCGGCTCTGTGCAGAGCATTGCCCTGCTATGGCGATTTCGGGAAAACCTTGGGAAGCAGGGGACGAACGGGAAGTCATTATCGATGCCGAGGCTTGCAGTCAGTATATGAAACGGCATTTTCAGCATATTGGCAGAGGTTCGGTCTGCGGCATCTGTATGCAGGTCTGTCCCAAAGGAAAAAAGAAATAGCAAAAAGAAAAAACCCATCCTCAAGATTGAGGATGGGTTTCAAACTGTCTTGGTTACGCTTCTTTTGCGATAACTTCCTTGCCTTTGTAATAACCACAAGCCTTGCAAGCTCTGTGAGACAATATCAGTTCACCGCAGTTGGGGCATTTTACCATACCCGGAATCACGAGTTTCCAGTTTGCTCTTCTCTTATCTCTTCTTGCTTTAGAAGTCTTTCTCTTCGGAACTGCCATCTTGCTACACCTCTTTCCATCTTTACTCAAATATAGGGGATGTTATCCCAAACAAAGAAAATCTTTGCATATTCTACAACAATTTGTCCAGCACATCAAATCTGGGGTCGGTGGTGCGGGTATCACAGCCACAAGTACCGTGGTTGAGATTCTGTCCACAGTTGGGACAAAGTCCTGCACAATCCTCCCGACAGAGAATCTTGCTGGGAATCTGCAGCACCAAGCCATCATAGGCAAGCTCTGCAAGGTCAATGGTATTGCCTTCTAATACCGTAATATCGGGATTCTGTTCCTCGCCTTGGGCGGGGTCTTCTTTTTTGAAGCGCTCCTCCACCGCAAAGGGAAGGGTCATCGAAAATTCCTCGGTACAACGGTCACAGGTCAGCAATAATTCCGCCTGACCTTTGGCGTCCAGTTCAATGCTGCCGCCAATGTTGACAATGGTTCCGGTCAGGGAAACCGGTCCTAAAATCCGGAAGTTGTCACCTGTCCGTGCCTCAATCTCCAAGGTCAAATCCAGTGGAACCTGCTTGCCCTCACAGTTGAGTAACGGCAATAAATTGAACTCCATCTGCCTCTTCCTTTCAAATCCAGAACAAACAGACGGTAACTATTATAAACCCATTACCATCTGTTTGTCAAGAGTTTTTTTCGCTGAAATTAGTTTTCTTTGGATTCCAGATATGCATTGATTTTGCCAATCAGCTCATCCGCATCTACACCGTGCACCATACAAGCCTGCTCGATGCTCTCGCCGCTTGCAGAGGGGCAGCCCAGACAATGCATACCGATTCCCAAAAAGAATTCTGCGGTACCCGGATCCATCCGCAGTGCATCCAAAATAATCGTATCCTTTGTTACTCTTGCCATAGCTTTAACATCCTTTCTTTTGTCTTCTTCTTAGTATACCTTATTTAAACAGAAAAATCAAGTCTTTCTGCAAAGAATCCTCATCTACCAGATTGCAATCCGCTCTTCCGGCGGGATATACATTCCATCCCCCTCCTGAAGACCATAAAAGTTTGCAAAGGCATCAAAATTACTCAACACCCGATTGACCCGCACCTTGTCCGGCGCGTGGGTGTCCCCCAACAACTGCCATTTCAGGTACATCGGTGTGGTTTTGTTCCGCCATGCCGTTGCATAGCTCCCAAACAAATCTCCTAAATGAGGGTTGTCCTCTCCGGCAATACTTAACACGCAATCCATGGCGGCAAGGTCTGCCAGATTTTCTGCCAAGGTACGCACCCCATTGATGGAAATCTTCTCATACGCTTTGATTACCCTTTCACAGATGGCATCAAAGGCGGCTTTGTCCTCTTTCAGCCACCAGTTGTTCAAGTTTCCGTTCTCGTCAAACTGAGAGCCCAAGGAATCCAAGGCATGACTGATTTCGTGGGCAATTACCCCGCCGATGCTCCCCAGCTTGCTTTCAAAACTGCCGCCGCTGTGGTAAATGGGCGCATCCAGAATCCCTGCCGGAATGGTGATACTATTACTGCTTGGCTCATAAAGCGCATTCACCGTTTGGGGAAGAATATTCCACGCATCCCTGTCTACCGGTATATTCTTCTTCAGCTTTTCTGCCGCAGTTTCAAAATAACGTCGGCAATAATCGGTGCGATATTGAAGGAGATTGCCACCCTCACGGATGCTTAAAATCTCATAATCTTCATCCAGGTAACCTTCCATATCCTCCGGATATGCCACCCGCACCTTGAGGTTTTCGATTTTTCGCAAGGCAACGGTCCGGCTTTCCTCGCTCATCCAAGTGTTATGGGTCAGCCGCTCCCGATATGCCTCTAAAATCCTTTGGGCAATCGCCTCTACCTCCTGCTTTTCCTTGGGGGAGGTGAATCGTTCCACATAAATCTTTGCAATATCCCAACCCAAAAGCTCCTGTACCATACTCATGGCATAGTCCCCGGGGAGCACCCCGCTCTCCACACCATTCAAGGTATCCTGATACTCCCGCCAGACAAGAAAGGCATCGGTGTTTAAGTAGATTGCCGCACCGTCCAGCACACTGGCACGGAGGTAATCTTTCAGCAGTTCCAGATTTTGTTTTTTCCAAAGGCTGTCCACCTTTTTCGCAAGTGGCAAATCATAAACCAATAGTTCTGCTTTTGTTTCAAAGCCCAAGGCTTTGAGGTAGGCATTCACATCCAAACGAGTAAAGGTCTTTTCCCGCTCCCGGGCATCCAGAACCGTATCATTGGCAGCAATATCATTGTGGGCTTCCATCGGCATCGATGCCTTGCCAAGTTCCCAACAAAGTGCTGCCACCGCCTCTGCCCGCTCGTTTCCATTCTCCATCCCAAACAAGCGGAACAGGTTTTCCAGATAACTGCGGTAAGCCGCAACAGTTTCTGCCGCCCCATCGCTTTGAAGCAGAAAAACGTTCATCCCTGTATAACATTCGGAAAAAGTCAGAATATAGCGAGTGGAATCGTGCATATCCACCGTCAGGCTCAAAGGGAATAAGCCGTGGAATCCGTGACTTTCCAGCTTTGCCATCACCGTCAAAAGGTCTTTCATATTTTTGATGCCGTCAATCTGCAAAAGATACTCTTTGACAGGTTCCAGCCCCAGACTGTCCCGAAAAGCAGTATTTCCTGCCGCGGCAAACACATCGGCAATCTTCTGTTCACTGCTCCCCTTTGGAAACTCTTCCTGCTCCTTGACGCTCCGCCGATGGAGGGAATACACAATCTCACCGATTTCTTTCATCCGCATACTATTGATGGCATCCAGATTGGACCAGCTGTTCTGTCCGGGTAAAAGTGTGGTTTCCTTCAGCCAATCCTGATTGACATATTCATAAAAGTCGCCCCAAGGTCCGACCATTCTTGCGGTTCGTTCCGCAAACAGACCCAGTTGCGTATCCGTCAGCAAATCCTCAGCGCCCAGAATTCTGTCCCCGTAGCCTTTGACGATTCCCGCTTCATCCAGAATCCGGATGTCCTCCTTTGCCCAGTCGGGCAAATCCACAAATCCTTGAGGATTGCCTTTGGGGAGGGTTCGCTCCCCTAAAATCCGTTTTAGGAGCACCAACGCCTCCAAGCGGGTAATCTCCGCTTTGGGGCGGAGGGTTTGGTCCTCATACCCCATCAGCCAACCATTGGCAATGGCAATGGTCATTTCCTTGCGGTAAGCGGGATGCACCTCAGCGGCATCCGCAAATTGGTTGAGCAGGCTCCCGTCGGTTGCAAAGCCCACCGTCACCGCACTGCGCACCAGACTTGCCACCGCCTCCTCACGGGTGGCAAATCCTTCTTCGGTTACCGTTCCGCCTGAAACATAACGCCTATCATTTTCTGCAAACGCAAAAGGAGCGGAAAAGGTCAGCATTATCCCCACAATGAGCAGCATTGCCACGATTCGCTTCACTTCTTCCACTCCCTTTCTTTTTACCAGATATATTCTTTTGTAAGAATCCCTAATACTGCACGCCGAACCAAATCCAGCGCATACATCGACGCCCGCTCCCGAACCATATCCCGATCACCGGAAAGCTGCAAGCGGTATGCCTGATGGACATCCTCTGTGCAAATACTCACATAGACCAGTCCCACCGGTTTTTCCTCGGTTCCGCCACCGGGACCCGCAATACCGGTAATCCCGATACCGATGTCCGCACCGGCATTCTGTCGAATCCCCTGACTCATTTCCAAGGCGGTCTGCTCCGAAACTGCACCATAGGCAGCAAGGGTTTCGTGCTTGACTCCGAGTAGCCGCTCCTTTTCGTGGTTGGCATAGGTGACGACACCGCAATGGAACACCTCGGACGAGCCGGAAATCTCGGTCAGCTTTTTGGCAACCAGCCCGCCGGTACAGCTCTCGGCGGTGGCAACCGTCATCCCTTTTTGCAAAAGGAGTTCCACCACCGTCTGTTGCAGGCTTTGATTCTCTCCCTCTGCATAGACAAAATCGCCCAAGATTTCCCGCACCTTGTTCTCCCAAGGAACAATCATTGCTTCTGCCTTTTCTACCGTTTCCGCTTTGGCGGTCAGGCGAAGCTCCACCTCCCCTGTTTTGGCATAGGGAGCAAGGGTGGGGTTGGTCATTTCCTGCATCATCGGGCTCAGTTTTTCTTCTGCCGCAGATTCCCCGATTCCAAACACCCGCAGGCTCTTTGAATGAATCACGCAATCTGCCTTACTCTCCAGATAGGGACGCACCTGATTATTCAGCATCATCCGCATCTCTTTGGGCGGACCGGGGAGGATGATAAACACATTCTTCCCGCTCTCTACAATGGCACCGGGGGCGGTACCGCAATCATTGGGAAGAACGATGCAGCCTTCGGGCATTTCTGCCTGTTTTAAGTTATTTTGGGGCATATATCTGCCCTTGGCGGTGAAATACTGCTCCAGCCGTTCCCGACTCTCCTGATGCATCACACAGGACAGTCCGCAGTACTCTGCTACCGTTTCTTTGGTCAAATCATCCGCCGTGGGGCCAAGTCCTCCGGTGGTGATGATACCGTCTGCACGCGCCGCCGCAATCTTGAGTGCCTGCTTGAGCCG
>JAZNKC010000023.1:0-18645 GCA_045578365.1 Ructibacterium sp. | reverse complement strand
AGAGTAGTCAAATTCCTCCGGCTTATGCAGTCTGTACCAGCCGTCATTAAACTCTTTTATAATTTTCATAATCTTTTTATATTCTTCCGGATAGTCTGTCTTTAAGCATTGCTCGGTAAGACCGCTGAGAAGATTATGATGTATGCCAAAGAGCTTGATAAGTCCGTCAGGTCTTGCGGTTTCCCACGCAATCATAAAATGCTGCTTGGCAATCTCGGGCTTTTTAAGTCCCATAAAGCTTGCTGCGGCAACAATCAAAACATATATAGTTGCTACAGGATAAAAATTATTGCAAAATGCAAGTGCGGTGTCGCAGATGCCGATTGCCCGTTCATAGTTTTTATCTTTATATGCCTTATATGCCAATATATACGCTCCGTAAAGCCTGATCCCCTGGGGAAGAAAATGCAGATATTCCTCCAGAGGCGGAGTTTCGGGAACAGGCACATTCAAAAGATGTTTTCCGATATATGCAGTAAGAATCCCGATGGCGTTTATTTCCTTTGAACCATTTTCGTTTTTAAGCCCTTCTTCAAGGTCCTTTGACACACGTTCGGAAAAGAAGGTTGCAAGATGAATATGCCCTCTGAATATGTTCGCAAAGGTGCACATTACATTGGCAGAATAGCGAAGGGATTCATCCTCACAGTCAAAATACTGTTCCAAAAGCTGTGCCGCCTTTTCTGGTTGACCTGTGTAATAGTAGTATTCGGCAAGAGCGATATTCCGGTCATCTGCATCGGGTAAGCTGTCAATGAATTCCTTTGCCTCACCGATTGGGTATGTGCTTCTAAGTAGCGGAAGAGGATAACGCTTAATGGTTGTTACGGGTTTTACTTCGCTGATTTTAAGCGGCGCTAATGTTTCCTTTGGAATCCACCAGACGCGGTTGTCAAAATAGCTACCTGGGAGTCTGCCTTCCTTTGCCCATTTTTGTATTGCACGGACGGTTACACCCATGCGCTCTGCGGCCGACTTTACACTTTCATATTCCATATATCGCACCTCACTTTCCTGATTCTGAACACGCAATGCAAGGTTTCTGCGTCCACCCCGATTTGCTTATAGAACTGCCGCATTACTATCCCAAATTTCTCCAAATTATTAAATTATTCAAGCCTTTGTGATAAAACATATCTTTATTCTGCAAAGGCGTATTCGCCCATAAACAGGATTTCGCCGTTTTGGTTGTCTTTGATAACAAAGGTAAATGGCTTATTGAATGCTACCTCCACAGGTTCGGGCGGAAGAGCGGAGCCTGCCATCCCGAGGGCGGTGATCGCCGCTGCCTCGGTTCCCTCCTCATCGACTTTGATATAGGTTTTATGCAGGGTGGAATCAATCCACATATTTCCTTCGTCAAACATCTTGTCAAATTCGGCACTTTTCTCAAAGGCTTTATTGATACCAATGGTTTTCAAGATGTCATTGAGTCCCGTACTATACGCAATCTGGAATTTGGGCATCGAGAGTGCGATATAGTTTGATGAAAGCTCTGCTCCGCTTAGCACATCCTCCGGACAAAAACTTCCATCCGACATCATCAGATACATACTGATGTTGACCCCGTCCAGTTTCCGTGTTTCTACATACTCTCCGTTTTCATCAAACACATCTTCACGGGTCAGATAAGGCAGTGCAACGATGGTTACCCCATCCTTTTGGGTATACTGCATCCACCCTGTGCGATGCATAAAATCCATCTTGGAGGTTTTTCCATCTCTGGAAAAGAACTCTGCCTCCTCCGTTGCACCCTTGTAAAATTCATTCTGCCATCTGCCTTTGAAGTAAACTGCATTGACCAGCATCGCCCAAAAGTTGGCATTGTCTTTGGTAATGATTGTAGGGATTTTTCCATTGGTTTTTTCGTTTACCCAACCGTTGATTTCTTTTTCTGCAGTCTGGTTGGTGACCACGCCGGAGGTAGCATCAAACACCTCCTCCGCTTTTTTGCGAAAATCCTCGCTGAACCGCTGGGCGGTCTGGTCCGCATTGATCCATATAGCGTTGGAAATATCGAGCTTTAACAACTCTGACTGAGAATAAGTTTCCATCATAAGTCTGATACACTCATTGTAATGTTCCATATCCTCCACATGGATGGCATCAAGAATCTCGGTCTGTGTTTTTCCTGTGGCTCCGTTTGCCGCCATCATCAACGCCATCTTGATAGACAAAGGCGAAAACATATGGTTTTTATCCACCGGCATATTCCCATACAGTTTATCCGCAAAGGTCATATACGCAAATTTGTCCACAGAAATCATATCAAACATTCTTACCAGCGTGGTGATCGCCTGTTCCACAGTATATCCGCCTTGAGGGTCAAACTGACCATTCCCGATGCCTTGCATCACTTTAAGATTGCAAACCGTTTGCACCGCACCCGATGCCCAATCGGAAATTTGGGCGCCATCCTCAAATTCAAAAAACAGTTCTGTATGAAAAAGATTCTGTTGCTCTGCAATTCGGTTGAGAATGGTCGCCGCCTCTTCTCTTGTAAGGGTATCGTCGGGAGCAAAGGTTTGGTCACCCTTTCCCGCAATGATTCCCGCAAGAGATAATGCGCACACCTTCTCGTTATCGGTATCCTTGAAACAGTCACCGGATTCCCACTCTATGTCCGTGGCTCTGTCTATCATATTATAGGCAAGCTGGCAGAACTGTTCCCGCGTAATGTCTGCGGCAAAGGGAATCTTGAAATCTTCAAGCATCCCGATTCTATCCGCTTTGGAAACATATTCGATTGCCCAATCGCTGGGCGCAGCAATGTCCCCCACCGCAAATACACTTGCGCAAGAAACTGCCATCACCATACAAAGTATCATTGCTAAGAATTTTTTCATTCGTTCTTCCCCCTTTTCTTTTTTCGTATTATAAAAATAAGCAGTACAATCACTATGATTCCGCATACCATTGCCATCCATATATCGAAATCGCCAATCCACGCAACGATTGTGTCATTGGTTGCTTCAGGAAGATAAGTATTTTTCATATCCGTACTCCTAATAACATTCGTATAATCTTACCATCGTTGCAATCGCCTGTTCCACAGTATAACTTCCCTGCGGTTCAAATTCCTTTTGGGAAACCCCTTGCATAATTCCCATCGCCTTCATCGTCGCAACCGAAGCTTTTGCCCAATCCGAAATGGCGCTCTCATCCTCATATATCTGCTCATAGCTTGGCTTTATGATGGTTTTATTTCTTAAAAACTCTGCCGTTCTATCAAGAATGGTGGCAGCTTGCTCCCGCGTAATGGATGCATCAGGCGCAAATGTCCCGTCGCCCATTCCCTGAATGATGCCCGCTCCCGATAAAAACTTGATTTGGTCATCCTCACAGTCTGAAAATGCCACCGACTGCACCTTGTCCGTCAGCTGTCTTTCATAAATCACATTTTCTATGGCTGACCATTGTCCCATTCTGGAATCGCTGGCCGGTGAAAATTCCGTTGCAATGAGCCGGTATATCAACGCACAAAAGTCCGTTCGGGTTATGTTTTGCGCGTACCTTTCCGTCAATTCATAGGGAAGCAAATTACAGGCCGCTGCTTTTTGAATTTCCGGCTTCGCCCAATCACTTGCCCCGTCTGTAATCAGCAGATTCTCTTCCGGCAAAACAATGGCATCCTCAGGGGTAACATCCCGCAGTACATCCACAAACTGTTCCGACTTTTCGTGGAGATATTTCATAAACAATGTATTGTTCGCCATATACAAGGCATTTCTCCCATTCCCTATGTACGGAAGATACCATAAGTAATTGTGCTTGGTTTCCCCGTGGGATTCGCAGGCTTCTCCATAGGAACCAACAATCACACCGCCGTTGGAATATACCGTGAAGCTTTTTGTTTTATCTTTGGTCCAAAGCTTGATATAATAATCATCATACACATAGGCATCCTTGGGCGCAACCACCCTGTCATATGGTGCAAAATCCCAATATCGATAAAGCCAATCCTGTAAATCCTGTGGCTCAATATCGGCGCACTTTCCATCCTTTCTGACAATAACCCCATAGCCAATATCAGCCATATCCGAAAGCCCCAAAGCATCATGAAACGGCTGACCCGCCGGCATCAAAAGTTCTGCAAAAGCAGGCATTGATAAGGCTATGATAACACACACTAACATCAGACTTATTTTTTTCATTCGTTCTTCCCCCTTTTTTCCAGAAAAAGCTTTCGGGTAATGAAATTATACAGGGTCACAACCACCAACGCAAACAGCTTTACCCCAAGGTAATAGATACCAAGCGTTGTTCCTGCCCACATCAGCAGTTGATTCAGACACAGACCGCCAAGGCTCATGCCGACAAAGAGCAGGAATTCCCTGTTTTTGCTTTGCCCCTTTCCCTGAAACACAAAGCGCATACTCAAAAGGTAATTCACCACCATAGACGTCGAAAAGGAGATGCCGGACGCGACCAACACCCCAAGCTTTAGCAGTTCACTTAAAAGCATCAGCAATCCCACATCTACCAGCGTGGCAATCACGCCTACCACACCAAATCTGGCAAATTGCAGGAGCAATTTCTTTGGTTCTTCTCTCATTCAAAACACCTTATTTTCAAATTCCCCTTACGGGTGGTACAAAAAGCGGAATCTGTGGCGGAATAAAGGTCCACACCACAAAAAGCAACGCCAGAAACCCCAGCACCAGCCATACCCGCATCGGGGACTTACACCGAATTTGGTTCCGGACAAAGAGCCTCGTTTCTATGGTATAGCATAGTGCCGCAACCACAAAAAAGATCGCAATATTCACCCAGTCGGGGGTTCCGCCAAAGGCACCATTGATGGTGTAGTAAAGCACCGGAATCAACCCCTGACCAAGGAGGATTCCTCTCAGCTTGATACACCAAAAGGCGGGTTGTTTTTTGCCAAATGCCCTCCCCTGTATCAATGCAGCCGTCAACATCGGAAAAAACAGCAACTTCATATGCTCCCAGATGGACTCATTCACCGCGGAGAAGGGCGCAACCCACACGCTGCCGCCGGTCCAGTCAAAGAGAAAATGGAGCAACACCCCCGCAATTCCAACAAAAACAAACGCTGCCGTCTGCCAAAAAAACAATGCTCTTTTCATAGTTACCTCCCCAATAGGACTTTTCTTTCAGTATATTCCCATTGTGGAGGCATCTATGCCATTTACTCTGCATCTTCGGGAAGGGCCTCGATATAAAAGCTTACCGGACGGAACCCATCACTGCAGGAAAGCATTGCTGATTTTTCGTTCTTCATCCAGCCGTCAAAAAAGTTTCCGCCCCCATATGCCAGCTCCCGCACATAGGAGGAGAGGCTTTCCCACGCACTCTCACAAAACCCCTCCGGCTTTTCCCATCCGTTGGTGATGAAAACCTGGCCCAGTTTCATATCACAAGGATGCTTGATGGGATTTTCGTATTGTTCCATCAAATCTTCATATTTCGCCATTCTCATCACGGTAATTTTGCACTTCTTCATTTTTTCCACCCGACTCTTTTCAATACTTTTTCTCTCCGGCAAGAACCATCATTTTGTCCAGATTGGTTTCGATTTCCGGCTTGACCACCTGTTCTTCCCATACTTCGGGGGCAAATTCCTCCAAAGAAATGGAGATTGCCTCCTTGGGACAGCCCCAATATTTGATGAAAATCTCATTGATTTCATCCACCACTTTATTTTTGATTTCTTCATCTTTAGGATAAGCTTTGATTGCGATATATGGCATTTTTGACACTCCTTTTTTGTTATTTTTTTAATCATTGACCTCTCATTCCGTCAATCCGTATTTTTGTTTTATTCTTTCCAATTTTTCTATCATCGGCTCTGCCAAAAACCAAAGGAAAAACACCGTAGACGCCCCGTGAATCAAATCAAAGGGCAGTCCTGCTCCAAAGGCGGCAAGAAACATCTCAAGGGTGGGCTTTGGCTGCATCAGCAATACCATAGAGGCGTTGCTCAATCCTCCGTAAACCAACACCGTTGCCAAAAATCCGAAGATACAAAGAGAAACTCTGGTTTTGCGCAACAGTCCTTTTTGGAAAAGAACTCCTGCCAAAAAACCCACCATCCCAAAGGCAAACATCTGCCAAGGGGTCCACGGGCCCTGTCCAAAAAAGAAATTGGAAACAAACCCCACCGCAGCTCCTGCCAAAAATCCGCATTCTCCTCCCAAGCAGATGCTTACCAGAATCAAAATGGCAAGCACAGGCTTAAACTGAGAAAGCGCAAAGAACGCCATTCTTCCGCAGACCGCAATGGCGCAAAGCACGCTCAGCAAAACCAACTCCCTTGCCAAGGGCTTGCGGTCCTCAAATGCCATCATAAAGGGAATCAGGGTTTCCAGAATGATAAGCAGACTGACAACATAATACTTTCTGTCCCCCAAATAATACATCCCGAAAAGAATGGTCAGCGGTACCGCCAGCAAAAGCAACCACGCCGAAAGGGTTGTGCGTTTGGAGAGCTTTCTCCTTGCCACAGGTGTCACCGTTTGTTCCAATGCCCGATGCGGGAAGAAACAGAACAGACTTGCCCCCAACAAAAGTCCGCTTGCAAGATGTAACCATTTTGCGGGAATCCACGAAATCTCCGCAAGCTGCAACGCACAGAGCACCACAAAGAGCAGTCCGAACAGGATTCCTGTCATCTTCCGTCTTGGGAGCACTTTTTTCTCTTCCCTCCGCACAGGCACCTCTGTCGCCATGGACGGAATGCAAGACGGTTTATTCTCTATCTTTTTTCCGCAAGCGGCAAGGATATCCTCTGCCAATATGGCATCAGGAAGCAAATCCCTTGCCATTCGGTTGGCACCGGTGGTATAGAACCGATTCCCAGCAAAAAACGCGCGAGGATGGGCAATGGTCATCAACGTACCGTCAAAGAACAACCCGCATCGGTCTGAAACCTCTGCACAAAACTCAATATCGTGAGAAACCAGCATCACCGTTCTGCCTTCTGCCTTGCAGGCAAAAAGGATTTCCTTAAACACTTCCTTGAATCCGCTGTCAAAGCCCTTGGTTGGCTCGTCCAGCAAAAGAATCTTCGGCTCCCTCAAAAGCACCTTGCAAAGCGCCAGTCGTTGCTGTTCCCCGCCGGACAGGTCATAGGGGTGCGCCGTCAAAAGTCCACTTAACCGGCAAAGTTGCGCCAGTTCCAGCACCCTTACCTCTTTTTCCTCCTCGGTCAGCGGTCGGTCGGAAAGGGCATCCATCAAATCCAGAAACGCCGTCTTTTGGTCAAACAACACCTGCGGATTCTGGGGCAGAACCCCCACGGCTTGGTCACAATCCTTCCAGACCTTTCCCCGCTGAGGAATTCTTAGTCCTGCAAGCAGAGAAAGCAAGGTGGTCTTTCCGCTCCCGTTTCCGCCTAAGATGGAGAAAATCTCTCCCTGCTTCACTTGCAGACTGCATCCCCGAATCACATCCTCCTGCTCCTTGTCATAGCGGAACCATACCTCCTCAAGAGTGAGGCAATCCTGTCCCCCAATCGGGGAGGGCACAAGGGGAATCGCATCGGGACAAAGGGGATGGCTTTTTGCAAATCTTTCAAGCCACAATCTGCCCTCGCCCACAGTGACAGGCGCATTTCCTTCGCCGTCAAGTTCCTCAAATACCCGCATGGGAGTAGGGAGGGCGTCATACATTTTATGCCCCAACGCCTTGAGCTTTCCTCCGATGTCCCGGGGTTCTCCGGATACCAGAATCCCCCCATCCTCCATCACTACAATCCGGTCTGCAAGGGGAATCACCTCTTCCAATCGATGCTCTGACAACAGAATGGTGGTGCCAAATTCCCGATTGATTTTCTTTAAGGTCTGCAAAAACTCACCCGCAGCAATGGGGTCAAGCTGCGCGGTGGGCTCGTCCAGAATCAAAACCTGCGGTTGCATCACCATGACCGATGCAAGATTGAGCAGCTGCTTCTGTCCGCCGGACAGGTCGCTGACCTTTTTGTGAAACCAGTCACCGATGCCAAAGAAAGACGCCATTTCCGCTACGCGCGTGCGGATTTCGGGTGTGGGAACGCCCAGACTTTCCAAGCCAAATGCCAGCTCGTGCCAGACCTTGTCGGTCACAAGCTGATTTTCAATATTCTGCAGTACAAAGCCGATTTTTTCTGCAGCCCCGCGTGCATCCAGTTCGTCGATCGGCGCCCCCGCAAAGAGGATTTGTCCCGCTCGTTCTCCGTGGGGACTGAGGGTAGGCTTGAGCAGACGGAGCAAGGTGGTTTTTCCACAACCGGATCTGCCGCAAAGGCAGACAAAAGACCCTTCCTCTATGGTCAAGTCCAGATGGCAAAGCGCCGCTTTTTCCCGCTCCGGATAAGTAAAACTCACATCGTTGATTTGATAGATTTCCATCTTCTCACCTCCCACAATTCCAGAATCACCGGCACCAAGCAAAGACAGGCATACGCCGGATAAACGCTTAAGGAAAATGCCGTCATTGTTCCATAACTGATGGCGGGGAAATATTCAAAATGTACCCCTCCGCACAAGATTCCTGTCAATACATATCCGCCCAACAACAAAAGTGCAAGAAGCATCCTGCCGTCCCGCTTTTCAAAGCGGAAAATGGAAAATGCCGTTCTTCCCGAAAGTCCGTAACCTCTGGCTTTCATACTATCTGCAGTATCCAGCGCATTTTCCAGCGACCAAGTGACCAGAACAGAAACGATCCGGAGTCCATATTTTGCCCGCTTGATGAGACTGCCTTTGGTCACATCCCTGCCCAAAAGCTTTTGTCCCTCCGTCACCTGCTTCAGTTGTGCAATCAGGCGGGGAACAAACCGAAAAATCATCGACAGCATCAGGGAAAGTGCCGGCAATAATTTTCCAAACAGGCAGAGTAGTTTGTCGGTGGTCATCACCGCATTGTAACAGGAAAACCAACAAATCACCCCGCCCAGCATCATCGCCGCGGCAATGCCGTAGAGAATGGATTCCAAGGTCAAAGGATTGCCGCTTGGCAGATAGGTCAAAATACTTACCCCCTGATGATTCCAAACAGGATTTAGCAGTGCCATTACCAGAATCATCGGCAGCAGATAACAAAGATTGAGCTTGATTTGCTTTTTCCCTTTCAGCAATACCGAATACCAAAAAGCGGCAAGGAGAGAGATTCCCAAACAGATGGGATGCATCACAAAGCAACCAAACCCCAATACCTGCACAAAATAGACCAGATTGACCACCGGATGGTAGGTCTGAAATTCCTTTGCCTGCATCGGGCTCCCCCCCCTTCCGTAAAACGACTTTTTTTGATTTATTATAACACACCAACCCAAGAAGTCAATCTAACGATATTCAAAAAATATATGCCTTGCCAAAAATCCGTATTTATGGTAGAATAGACAAGGTTTTCAAGCTGACATATTTTGTCCAACCCTTACATATCTATCAATACAAGGAGTGAATCAAATGAAGACCGGTAACTTTTTCCTGAGATTATTGGCTTTGGTGCTTTGTGCCGTGGTGTCGGCAAGTGCCTTTTTGCCGCAAACCAACACCGCCTCTGCATCGGTTGAAGAGCTGCGGGGCATCTGGGTTTCCACTGTGTCAAACATCGACTATCCAAGCAAACCTACCACCGATGCCAAAACCTTGAAAAACGAATTGTTGACCATTTTGGATAACTGCCAGAGTATGGGACTCAATGCCGTATTCTTTCAGGTACGTCCGGCCGGAGATGCCCTTTATCAATCTGAGATTTTCCCCTGGTCCCGCTACCTGACAGGCATCCAAGGCAAGGCACCGGAAAATAGCTTTGACCCCCTCGCCTTTGCGGTAGAAGAGGCGCACAAGCGAGGAATCCAGCTTCACGCTTGGATTAACCCTTACCGGATTACTGCCTCCAAATCCGATGCCGATTCCCTCAGCAAGACTAACCCTGCTGTCCTCCATCCTGAGATGGTACTCACCGACAGCGACGGCAAAATGTACTACAACCCCGCCGATTCCAAGGTGGTGGAGCTGATTGTGGACGGCGCGGTAGAGATTGTGAAAAACTACGCAGTAGACGGACTGCATATGGACGATTATTTTTACCCCTCGGCAGAATTCAACGATGACGGCACCTATGCCTTTTATCAGGAAGAATATCCTGACAAGGATGACTGGCGGCGTGCGATGGTCAATCGTTTGGTCGAAACCATGGACAAAGAGCTCCATGCAGCCAATCCCAACATTCAGTTCGGCATCAGCCCCATGGGAATCTGGGCAAATGACACCGAGCATCCCGAGGGCAGTGCCACCGGCGGCAAAGGTTCTTACAGCAGTATCTGGGCAGACTCCCGTGCTTGGGTGAAAAACGGTTGGGTGGACTACATTATGCCCCAGATTTACTGGAACATCGGCTATGCAATTGCGGATTATTCTGTCCTGACCGACTGGTGGTCCGAAACCGTTTCGGGTACCGATGTCAAGCTTTATATCGGCGAGGCGGCATACAAAACCATGGCAGAAAACCAACCCGCTTGGAACGGGGACAGCGGCACACAGGAACTAAAACAACACATCCAGCTCTCCCGTGCCAATGACAGTATTGACGGGTATTGTATGTTTACCTACCACACCTTTATTGACAACCCTGCCATCTTCTCGATGCTGAAGGAGATGAATACCCCCGCTCCTCCGCCCCTCTCCGGCGGGGATAGCGAAACGGACAAGCCTATGGAGAATCGGTTCACCGATATGGATGATTATTGGTGGGCAATGGATGCGGTGAACACCTTAGCGGAACAGGGCATCATTCGGGGCAGAAGCGAAACCGAGTTTGACCCTGACTCCTTTATCACCCGTGCCGACAACACCGTTCTTTTGCTGCGGGTGCTGGGCAAAACTACTGACTTTGACCAAAACTTTGCCGATGTTCCCAAATCGGCTTATTACTATCAGGAAATCGGTATGGCAAAGGCATTGGGCATTGCCGGAGGTATCGGCGACAACAAATTCTCGCCCGAAACCTATATCAAGCGTCAGGATATGGCAACCCTTGCCTATCGGGTGCTGCAAGGGGAAAACGCCCTGACCGCCATTCCCAATACTGCGGTGCTGAACCAGTTTACGGACAAGGACAAAATCGATTTTTATTCCCGTGATGCCATGGCGGCTTGCGTCAGCGCCGGCTTGATGGGCGGCTATGGGGACGGAACCATCAATCCCCAAGGAAACGCCAGCCGGATTGAGGTTGCCATCTTTATGCATCGGGTACAAAAACTGTTGATAGAAACACGGAATCTTACCGAATAGGAGTCTGTATGAAACCTTTATACACCACCATCGCCAAGGAAAGTCAGGCAGAAATCATCGAAAAGCGTTCTCGCTTTATCGCCACGGTAAAGCCGGTCAAAACTGAAGAAGAGGCATTGGCATTCCTCGCCGAATTACGCCAAAAGTACTGGAACGCCACCCACAATGTCTACGCCTACATCATTGAGGAAAACAATATTATGCGGTACAGCGATGACGGAGAGCCGGGCGGAACGGCGGGGCTTCCCGTTCTGGATATGCTGAAAAAAGAGGGACTCACCAACCTGATTGTGGTGGTCACCCGTTATTTCGGCGGTGTTCTGCTGGGCACCGGCGGGTTGGTGCACGCCTATTCCAAATCTGCCAAGGCAGGGGTTCTTGCCGCCGGATTGGTGGATATGATTCTCTGTCGAAAGATTACCCTTTCCTGTGAATATACCCTTCTTGGCAAGCTGCAGAATCTTCTTGCCAACTACCCCGGCGTGATTCAGGAAGAGGCAGAATACACCGACAAGGTATCCCTGCCCCTGTTTCTTCCCGAGGAAAATGCCGACGCCTTTTGCGCCTCGGTCACCGATAAAATGAATGCACAGGTAGAAATTTTCAGCGGTGATACTCTTTATCACGGAAAACCTCGGATTTTGCCTTGACAAACGCGAAAAAAGTCATTATAATAAAGAGGTTCTCGGGGCGTGGCGCAGTTTGGTAGCGCACCTGGTTTGGGACCAGGGGGCCGCAGGTTCGAATCCTGTCGCCCCGACCATATCGAAGCAAAGCTCGCTTTGCTTCGATTTTTTATGAATCTTACTTTACTAATAAGGAAGTGTTCTTATGTCAAACACACTACTTGCAGTATCCATCGCTCTGCTGGGCGGGCTTCTTATGACAAGATTGTTCAAGCCCCTGAAGCTCCCCGCCGTGACCGCGTATCTGATTGCCGGTGTCCTGGTGGGGCCTTACTGCCTTGGTGCCATTGGCTTTGACAGCATCGGCTTTGGCTCTATGGAATCCATGCACACCCTCAAAATCATTTCGGATGTGGCACTGGGTTTTATCGCTTTTTCCATCGGCAACGAATTTCGGTTTGAGGAACTCAAGCAGACAGGAAAACAGGCATTTACCATCGGTATTTTTCAGGCATTGGTTGCAACCCTCTTTGTGGATATTGCGCTGATTGCCCTGATTGCACTTTTGCCGGAGGGAACCCTTTCCCTTCCGCAGGCAATTACCCTCGGTGCCATCGCTACGGCTACGGCTCCTGCCGCAACCCTGATGGTTGTCCGCCAGTACAAGGCAAAAGGAAAGCTGACCGACCTGCTCCTTCCCATCGTTGCTCTTGATGACGCCGTAGGTTTGATTATCTTTGCCGTATCCTTTGGTGTTGCAAAAACTTTGATTTCAGGACAAGTGGACCTGATTTCCATCCTCGTAAACCCCATTGTTGAGATTGTATCTTCCCTTACCCTCGGCGCAATTATGGGTTGGGTTCTTACCCAGTTGGAAAAGTTGTTCAACTCCAACACCAACAGACTGAACCTCACCATCGCTGTGGTGTTCCTCACCGCATCCCTTTCCATGCTCAAATTTGAGATAGGACCCGTTCACATCGGTTTCTCCTCCCTCCTCACCTGTATGATGCTGGGAACCATCTTCTGCAACATCTGTGAACTTTCCCATGACCTGATGGCGGCGTCCGACAAGTGGACATCCCCTCTGTTTGCGCTCTTTTTCGTCATCAGCGGGGCGGAGCTTGAGCTGAATGTATTCCTCGACTGGGCAATCGTTGTCATCGGTGTGGTTTATATCGTCTTCCGTTGTCTTGGAAAATACTTCGGCACACTCTGGAGTGCAAAGGCAACCCAGTGTTCCCCCGAAATCTGCAAATACCTCGGCATCACCCTTTTCCCGCAAGCGGGGGTTGCTCTCGGTATGTGCGCCATCGCCTCGGCAGAGCTTGGTGACATTGGAACACTCATCCGCAACATCACCCTATTTGCGGTGTTGATCTACGAGCTTTTTGGTCCGCTCCTCACACGCTGGGCACTGACCAAGGCAGGCGACATCAAGCCGATGCCGGAGCACGTAAAGAACAGACGAGAACACAAGCTTCGTGCGGCAAACGAAAACAAATAGCAAAAGAACGGCATCGTCGGAATATCGACGATGCCGTTTTCAACCAACAAGTGCTTGCTTTTGGGAGAAACCTGTGCTATACTGTCTGCAAACAAGGAGGCGTTGTTTATGTTTCATTTGGGTATTGTTGGGGCAGGTGCCATTGGCATCTCCCATAAAAATGCAATTTTGAAAAATCCGGACTGCGAGATTGCGGCAATCTGTGATTTGGCAGAAGAAAAAGCCGTGCAGTTGGCAGAGGGCACCGATGCCCGCACCTACACCGATTATCGGGCAATGGCAGAGGCCGAAACTCTGGATGGCGTGATTCTGAATCTCCCCCACTTTTTACATAAGGATGTGACCATCTTTTTTCTGGAAAAGGGTATACCTGTCCTGATTGAAAAGCCGATGGCAAACACCGCAGAAGAATGCGATGCCATGATTGCTGCATCGGAAAAAACCGGCACTCCCCTGGCGGTAGGTCACGTACAGCGATATTATCCCTGCTACAACGTTCTGCGGGAAATGATTGAAAACGAAACATTGGGCAAGCTCTGCTCCATCACCGAGGTGCGAAATCTCTCCTATTTTGAGAATCGTCCCCGTTGGTTCTTGACCAAAGAACAAGCCGGTGGCGGCATCCTGATGAACTATGGCGCACATACCTTAGACAAAATCTTTTATGTGACCGGAAAGCCCATCACACAACTCTACGCTGCCGGAAACAACTTTTTGACCGAAGATGATGTAGAGGCATCCGCCCAGCTATTGTTCACCTTAGAGGGCGGCGTCAGCGCATCCTGTACTTACTGCGGATGTAAAGTGCCTATGTTCTATGAAACCAACTTCTACTTCACCAATGGTATGGCACAGGTACGTGGCGGGCAGGAGCTTTGGCTGGCAGAGGGAAATCAGCCTCTTCACAGAGCCGACATCGACTATGGGGATAAAAACATCTTTGACTGTCAGCTCACCGAACTGGTCAAATTCCTAAAAGGCGAGGAAACCCACATCGCAACCCCCGCATACAGCAAAGAAGTCATTGTTGCCTTAGAGAAAGCATTCGCTCAAATCTAATAAAAAAAGACCGCATATGCGGTCTTTTTTATTATTTGTTCTTTTTCTTCATCAGCGCGCGGACCTTGAGGGGCAGACCAAACAGATTGATAAAGCCCTCAGAATCCTTGTGGCTGTAAAGTTCTTTACTGTCGCCAAAGCTTGCGATATCCTCGTTATACAGAGAATAGGGAGATTTTGCGCCGGCGGGGGTAACGCTGCCCTTGTAGAGCTTCATCCGTACTTCACCGGTTACGGTTTCTTCCATACTGTCTACCATTGCAGACAGCGCCTCTCTCAGCGGGGTATACCATTTGCCGTCATAAACCAGCTCTGCAAAGCGGATGCTTGCCTGACGCTTGAACGCTTGGGTGTCACGGTCAAGACAGAGGTATTCCAGCTCCTGCAATGCGGCATACAGAATGGTGCCGCCCGGAGTTTCATAAACGCCTCTGGACTTCATACCAACCAGACGGTCCTCTACGATATCGGCAATACCAACACCGTTGGCACCGCCCAACGCGTTCAGCTTTTCTACCAAGGGTCTGGGAGCCAGCTTCTCGCCGTCTACCGAAACAGGAACACCCTTCTCAAAGCCGATGGTCACATAGGTGGGGGTATCCGGTGCTTGTTCCGGAGATACGCCCAGTTTCAGCAGGCTGTCCAGCTGAGGCTCGTTTGCGGGGTCTTCCAAATCCATACCCTCGTGGCTGATGTGCCAGATGTTCCGGTCACGGGAATACAAATCCTGCTTGGTTACCGGAATCTCGATGCCTCTTGCCTCTGCATAATCCACAGCGTCCTCACGGGATTTGATATCCCAGATACGCCAGGGAGCAATAATCTTCAAATGGGGAGCCAGCGCTTTAATGGTCAGCTCAAAACGAACCTGGTCATTACCCTTACCGGTTGCGCCGTGGCAGATAGCAACTGCGCCTTCCTGCTCTGCGATTTCAACCAGACGGCGTGCAATGATGGGCCGTGCGTGGGAAGTACCCAGCAGATATTTGCCCTCGTAAACAGCGCCTGCTTTTACGGTGGGGAAGATAAAGTCTTCTACATATTCATCCCGCAAATCCTCGATATAGCATTTGGAGGCACCGCTCTTCTTTGCTCTTTCCTCCAGCCCGTCGGTTTCCTTACCCTGACCAACATCACCGCAAACAGCGATAACTTCATAGTCATAGTTCTCAATCAACCAGGAAATGATGATTGAGGTATCAAGACCGCCGGAATACGCCAATACAACCTTTTCTTTTGCCATTGTAAAATCCTCCAAACTGTGATATACTTGTTAAAAGATACCATCATTATATAACAGAATCCCATATTTTGCAAGGGATATCCAAAAAAAATATACACAGAGGTGAAGATTATGATCATCCTCGGCATTGACCCCGGCTATGCCATTGTAGGCTGGGGGGTTTTAGAATATCAGAACAACCATTTTCGGGTGTTGGACTTCGGCGCCATCACCACCGACGCCGGCACACCGATGTATGACCGGTTTTTGTCCATCCACGAGGACTTGAACCAGATTATGGACCGCTACAAGCCGGATGCTATGGCAATCGAGGAATTGTTTTTCAACAGCAACCGTACCACCGCCATCAATGTGGCACAGGCAAGGGGCGTGCTGCTCCTTTCTGCGCTCAAGCATCAGGTGCCCATCTTTGAATATACCCCGCTTCAGGTCAAGCAGGCAGTCGCCGGCTACGGCAGAGCGGAAAAACAACAGGTACAGCAGATGACCAAGCTGCTCCTGAACCTTGACAAGGTTCCCAAGCCGGACGATACCGCCGACGCCTTGGCAATCGCCATCTGCCATGGACATTCCTACAACCCTCGCAGAGATGCCTATTTGAAATAATTTCCATCGCAGAATTCGTCTGTTTTCTCCTTGACGCAGAATAAAAAACCGCGTATGATGAACAAAATTGTTCACTTGGAGGTACAGCTATGAAACAAAAATCACTGATTCAAGATACCCTGCTGATTCCGGCAGGGTGTCTTTCTCTTGCATTGGGGCTAAATTTGTTTTTGGTTCCCATCAAGCTTTCCCCCGGCGGGGTCAGCACCCTTGGCACCATTTTTTTGTATCTGTTTGACATTCCCCTGTCGGTAACCAATCTGGCGTTCAACGCAGTTCTTTTTCTGCTTGGCTACCGCTATCTGGGAAAAGCCTCCGCCGTCAAAACGCTGGCGGGAATCCTGCTCCTTTCCCTGTTTTTACAGCTCACCAGCCATATCCCCCTCTTTACCCAGGATGCCCTGATGGCAACCATTCTGGGCGGACTCCTTGTGGGGTTTGGCATCGGCTTGGTGGTTCGGCAAGAGGGGTCTACCGGCGGCAGTGACTTGGTAGCGCTGCTCCTGCATCGGTTCTTTCCGCATATTTCGGTTTCCACCTTCTTTTTGGTGATTGACTGTGTCATTATCGCCCTTGCGGGAATCGTCTTTTCCAGTCTTGCGGTGGCGTTTTATTCCTCCCTCTCCCTTTATATCGCCGCCAAGGTCGCCGATTTTATCCTCACCATGGGAAACTTGGCAAAGTCCATCTATATCATCTCTTCCAAGGGGGAGGCCATCTCCGAAGTCATTATGGAACGGTTTGCCCGCGGGGTCACAGGAATTTACAGCAAGGGAATGTACTCCGGTTCTTCCGGTATGATGCTCCTGTGCGTGGTCAGTCCCAAGGAACTTCCATCAGTGGTAAACACCGTCCGCAATATGGACCCCAACGCCTTTTTGATTATCTCCGATGCCCGTGAAGTGATGGGCGAAGGCTTTCGGAAATAAGTATGAATAAAATTCCTCTATTTGCAAAAAATAAGGAAAACTGCAATTGGAGGTAAAACAAATGTTCAAACATGAAAAAATACTTTTTCATCCGGTAGAAGTGGAACGACCAAATCCGCAGTATGCGGTATTGCTCCAGGAACAACTGGGGGGCGGAAACGGAGAGCTTAAGGCAGCGATGCAATATATGTCACAGAGTTTTCGCATCAAAGACCCCGAAATCAAGGATTTGTTCCTTGATATTGCCGCAGAAGAGCTTGGTCATATGGAGATGATTGCCCAGACCATCAATTTGCTCAATGGCCACGATGTGGATGCCACAAAGGTACAGGCAGGAGAAATACAATCCCATGTCCTTTTAGGCTTAAATCCCGGACTGATCAACGCCTCAGGCTATTCGTGGACTGCAGATTATGTCACGGTAACCGGAGATTTGTGTGCCGATATTCTGAGCAATATTGCCTCCGAGCAACGGGCAAAGGTGGTTTATGAATATCTGTATCGCCAGATTGATGATAGGAAAGTAAAAGAAACCATCGACTTTCTTCTTAATCGTGAGGAAGCCCATAATCAAATGTTCCGCGATGCATTCAACAAGGTACAAAACAGCGGCTCTAACAGAGATTTTGGTACAACAAAGGCGGCAAAGATGTATTTTTCAATGTCCGACCCGGGTCCCAATGCCTTTGCAAGCAACGAAACCACCCCGCCGTCCTTTAACAACTAATATAAAAAGCACCCGAAAGGGTGCTTTTTGGTTGGTGGACCTTCAGGGACACAGCCGCCTTCGGCGTCTTGCCCGCTTGACGACCCAACGGCGTTGCCGTTCGGTACCCGTCTGCGCAACTTTTCAGCGGCAGACAATTCACCGGATTGTCTGCTTTTCGCTGAAAACCCTCTCAGGGTTCGAGTCCCTCCAATAATTGCACCAAACAAAAAAACACCCTTTCGGGTGCTTTTTGTTTGGTGGACCTTCAGGGACTCGAACCCCGGACCGACCGGTTATGAGCCGGGAGCTCTAACCAACTGAGCTAAAGGTCCAAATATGGGATAAGCAACAGCCATTAGACTGTTGCCTATGCCTCATGGTGACTCCGAGGGGAATCGATCCCCTGTTACCGCCGTGAAAGGGCGGTGTCTTGACCGCTTGACCACGGAGCCAAATGGCTCCTCCAGTTGGACTCGAACCAACGACCCTGCGGTTAACAGCCGCATGCTCTACCGACTGAGCTATAGAGGAATATATGATGAGAGAAAAAAACCTTTCGAGAGCAGATTGCTCTGCTCCCGAAAGTCAGTTCCGGCGACGACTTATGTTCCCGGGCGGTCGCCCGCCAAGTATTGTCAGCGCAGAGAAGCTTAACTACTGTGTTCGGAATGGGAACAGGTGTGACCTTCTCGCTATAGTCACCGAAGATTGTTTTAAGATTGAACA
>JAZNKC010000022.1:0-24374 GCA_045578365.1 Ructibacterium sp. | reverse complement strand
AAAGGTGTTTATGGGAGATACCGGATCCCTTTGCCTTGGTGGTATTGTTTGCGGCATGGCGATTCTGACCGAACAACCCCTCACCTTGTTGATTGTGGGCTTTGTCTATGTGATGGAGTCCTTGTCGGTGATTTTGCAGGTGGCGTCCTTCAAGCTGACCGGCAAGCGTATTTTTAAGATGAGTCCCATCCACCATCATTTTGAGATGTGCGGATGGAGTGAAATAAAAATTGTGACAGTCTTTACCACAGTAACAGCGGTGCTTTGTGCGCTGATGCTCTGTCTGGGATAAAGATTGTTTGCAGAAAGGATGGCGGCATATGGCGCAGCAGTTTCCCAAGCGAACACGTGCTAAGGTTCGCAGTGAATATACCTATCATAAATCCGGCAACATTTTTCAGCGGCTTCGCGGGAATCAGGGCGAGGTGCACTATCCCTTTTTGTTGGCGGTAGGGCTTTTGCTGGCATTCGGTCTGGTGATGCTTTTCAGCGCCGGAAGTGCCAGAGCCTTTGTGAATTTTGGCGACAGTATGTGGTATTTCAAAAACCAGCTCAAGGGCGTGCTGATTGGCTCGGTGGCAATGTATTTTCTCTCGATATTTGACTATCACCGTCTTGAAAAATGGGCGTTTCATATTCTGGCGGTAAGTGCCGGACTTCTGGTTTTGGTTATCATTCCCGGTGTGGGAACCACCCTCAATGGTGCAACCCGTTGGTTGTTTGGTTTTCAGCCCTCCGAGATTGCCAAATTTGCGATTATTTTGTTTTTCGCGGTCAGCCTCTCTAAAAATCAGGAAAAGCTGACCGATTTCAAGCAGGGCTTTCTTCCCTACTTGATTGTGTTGGGGGTATTCGTTTTGCTTTTGGCGCTGGAACCCCATTTTTCCTGTATCGTTTTGATTGGACTCACTGGCTTTTTGCTTTTGTTTATTGCAGGGGCAAAAGTCAAGCACTTTTTCATCATTGCGGTTCCGGTTGTGATTGGCGTGATTCTGATGATTGCGCTGGAGCCCTATCGATTGAAACGTGTGGTAGCCTTTCTTGACCCCTTCAGCGATATGCAGGGGGCGGGTTACCAGATTGTGCAGTCCCTATATGCCATCGGTTCGGGTGGTATCTTTGGGGTTGGACTGGGACAGAGCCGACAGAAGTATCAATCTCTGCCCGAACCCCAGAATGACTTTATCTTCTCGGTATTGGCAGAGGAGTTGGGTCTGTTTGGCGCATTGATTCTGATTGGACTTTTTATCTTCCTGATTGTGCAGGGGATCAAGGTTGCAACCAAGGCACCGGATTTGTTCGGCACCCTTTTGGTTTGCGGCATTGTAGGGATTGTTGCATTTCAGGCACTCATCAACATTGCGGTGGTTACCTCGTCCATTCCGGTTACCGGAATGCCGCTGCCCTTCTTTAGTTTCGGCAGTACGGCGCTGAGTATCACCATGGCAGAAATGGGAATTGTGCTGAATGTGTCAAGGCAGGCAAAAGGTCTGCTTTGACAGAAAGGCAGGGAAAGGTATGCGTTTTTTATTTGCAGGCGGCGGCACGGCAGGACACATCAATCCGGCACTTGCCCTTGCCAACTTTATCTGTGCAAAAGACAAAGAAGCAGAAATCTGCTTTGTAGGAACCTCTGAGGGGATGGAAACCTCCCTGGTACCGGCGGCGGGGTATCCCCTCAAGCTGATTCGGATTCACGGCTTTGACCGGAGCTTCACACTCAGGAACTTCAAAAATGTTGCCGAGCTTCCGGTTGCCATTGGGGCGGCAAAAAAAATCATCAAGGACTTTCGCCCTGATGCGGTGATTGGCACCGGTGGTTATGTGTGCGGTCCGGTGCTCTATGCAGCGGCACAGAAAAAGATTCCCACGCTGGTGCATGAATCCAATGCCCTGCCGGGCATCACCACCAAACTGCTGTCCGGCGTTGTGGACACGGTGGCGCTTGGGGTGGAGGATGCCAAGGCGCATCTTCCCCGCGCAAAGCATTGTCTGGTAACAGGAACCCCCATCCGCCCTGCATTGCTGGAATGTGATGCCTTTGAGGCACGGCGGAAGCTGGGATTGGATTCCCGCCCGTTTCTGGTATTCTTTGGTGGTAGCTTGGGTGCCAGAGATTTCAACAAGACGGTGGTGGATTGGATTTCCCAAATCGCCAAAGAGGGAACCTATCAGGTAATGATGGGAACCGGAAAAAATCAGCAGTACCAGACCGTGATGGAACGGTTTTATACCAATGGCATCCGGTTGGAGGAGTATCCTCAGATTCAGGTTTGTGAATATATCTATGATATGCATATTGTGATGCAGGCGGCGGATGTGGTCATCAGCCGTGCGGGGGCGAGTACCCTTTGTGAACTGACGGCATTGGGCAAGGCATCGGTGTTGGTGCCCTCTCCCTATGTGACTGACAACCATCAGGAACACAATGCCCGTGCCATGGAACGTGGCGGCGGTGCCAGAGTGATTCTGGAAAAAGAGTTCACCCCCCAAACACTCAACGAAACCATCAAGGCAATAACCGGACAGCCGCAAACCCTTGCGCGGATGAAGCAGAATGCGGCGGCAATGGGACATATCGATGCCACCGAAACCCTTTATCAGGAAGTTTTGCGGTTGATTGCAGAAAAATAAGAAAAGACGGACCGGCGTTGGCAAGCACCGAACGGCTCTGCCCTCCATACAATAGGGTATAGAAGTAGGAGGTGCTTGTTGTGCGTAGACTTGCAATATACGGCGGGAAACCCCTCAGGGGGGAACTTTCGGTTCAGGGGTCCAAGAATGCGGCACTGCCCATTCTGGCGGCAACCCTTTTGTCCGCCGAACCGTGTAGGGTCTGCAACTGCCCTGATTTGACCGATGTGCATACGGCATTTCAAATTCTGGAAGGCTTGGGTGCCCGTGTGGATTATAACGGTTTTGAGGCACAGATTTCTGCGGCAAATAGCAAGACGCCTGAAATCTGTGATGCGCTGATGTGTAAAATGCGTTCGTCGGTGATTTTTCTGGGAGCGATGCTCAGTCGTTTTGGAAAGGCGGAAATCGGCTATCCCGGAGGGTGTGCCCTGGGCGCAAGACCCATTGACCTGCATATCAAAGCAATGGAGCAGTTGGGGGTAACCTTTCAGGAAGAGGATGGAACGATTACCGCCACCTTACCCCGCTTCCGTCAGGGGACGGTGCGACTGGATTTTCCCAGTGTGGGAGCGACGGAAAATCTGCTTCTGCTCTGTGCCATTTCCAAGGGAGAGACGGTAATTCTCAATCCGGCAAAAGAGCCGGAAATCGTAGATTTACAGAATTTTCTCAATGGGATGGGCGCAAAGATTCAAGGGGCGGGCAGTGACAGCATTCGTATCCAAGGCGTGCCCAAACTCCACGGATGCAGTTACAGGGTGATGCCCGATCGGGTGGTTGCGGCAACCTATGCCTGCGCAACCGTTGCCTGTGGCGGAGAAACCTTGCTCCGGCAAACCAATCCCGAACATCTGACCTCTTTTTTGGAGGTGCTGAAACGAACCGGCGCTGAGATTGATGCCCAAAAGGCACAGCTGCGGATTGTAATGAAAGAAAGACCTTACAGCGCAGGAATGGTGAAAACCCTGCCCTATCCGGGATTTCCCACCGATATGCAGCCTCTTTTGATGGCGGCATTGCTTCAGGCAAAGGGAACCACTGTTTTTTACGAAACCATCTTTGAAAATCGACTGCGCCATGTGGCGGATTTTCAAAGAATGGGGGCTGAGATTACGGCAGAGGGGCAGATTGCCACCGTCACAGGAGTGGGGCAACTGCAGGGGGCCAAAGTCAAAGCATCCGACCTGCGGGGCGGCGCGGCACTTGCCATTGCGGGGCTGAGTGCCTGCGGTTATACGGAGATTGGAGATATTTGTCACATTGAACGAGGGTATGTGCATCTGGAAGAACAGCTGCGCCTGCTGGGCGGCGATGTGGCGTTGATGGAGGATTAAGGGCGAGATTGCTCGCCCCATAGGACAAGCTGAAAGGAAGGGCAAAGGATATGGCAAAGGACAGAAACAAGCGAAGAATGAATCCCAAACTGAAGGCGGTTTTGACCTTTTTGACCGTCCTCTGCTTAGGCGTAGGTGTGGGATTGATGTTCACGCCCATGTTCCATATTGAGGGTGTTTTCTGTGAGGGAAATATCCGGCTTTCTCAGGAAGAAATTTGTGCCCCTGCACAGGAATCCATAGGGAAGAATATCTTTCTGGTGCGGCTTTCCGACCTGCGTAAAAAGATAGAGGAAATCCCTATGGTAGAAAAGGCGAGCATCCGCAGGATATTCCCCAATCAGATTAAAATTACAGTGGAGGAATGTATTCCTGCCGGTTACTTTTATACCGAAAACCAATTTGTGCTCAGCAATATTGAGGGCAAAATTTTAGAAATCATCAATGACGAGCGGGTGGATGGAATGCTGAAAACCTACATCCCTGCATCCCGTCAGGAAAAAGAAGAACCGGAGGCGACCGAGCCTCCTGAACCGTCAGCACAACCGGAGGCATCGACTCCGCCAGAGGAGCCAAAGGAGGAACACATAGAACCGTCCCCTGTGCTGGAGCCCCTTGTGCTGGGACATAGTGTGCCGCTGGTATTGGGAGTTGAAATCCACAAGCCGGAGGTTGGCAAGCGGATGGAAAGCAAAGACAAAAAGGGCTTAGAGCGGGCAACTGCCATTTTGCGGAATCTGGAAGATGCCGGCTTATTGGTAAGATCCACCTTGGTGGACTTAAGGGACCTTAACGATGTGGTTTTGATGGTGGAGAACCGACTGGAGATTCAGTTGGGCACTCCGGATAATATGGCGTATCGCAGTGCGTTTTTGGCAAAGGTGATTGAGGAGCGGATTGCAAAAAGCGAGCACGCGGTGATGGACTACCGCAATGCAGATATCTATGTCCGCCCGCCGGAGGATGGCAAGGAACGGATGCAACCTACCGAAACCCCTGCCCCTACCGCGTCTGAAAAACCGCAGAAAACCGCAGAAAAAAGCACCTCATCGCCTACCGAAACACCAACGCCAAGCAGCAGCGCTGCAGTTGGTATGGAAATGTAAAAATAATTTGTAACAAAATTGTAATATTCTTTTAATTTTTTTGAAAAACATCTTTACAAAATTAAAATTCGTGTTATAATAGAAGTAATGAATTTTAGAATCTTTTTATGGCGAATTTTGAAAAGCGTATGAAAAATAAGGAGGAAAATATCGTGTTTCAGTTTGATACGGAGAATGTAAATCCCGCAAAGATTAAGGTAATCGGTGTTGGCGGCGGCGGTAACAACGCAGTCAACCGGATGATTGACGCACAGGTAAAGTGCGTAGAATTTATTGCTGTCAATACGGACAAGCAGGACCTGACCTTGTCTTCTGCTTCTCAGAAAATACAGATTGGTGAAAAGATTACCAAGGGTTTGGGCGCAGGTGCAAATCCTGAAATCGGCTACAAGGCGGCAGAGGAAAGCCGTGACGAGATTGCACAGGCAATCAACGGTGCCGATATGGTATTTGTCACCGCAGGTATGGGCGGCGGTACCGGTACCGGTGCAGCTCCCGTGGTTGCTGAGATTGCAAAAGAAATGGGCGTTCTGACTGTTGGTATCGTTACCAAACCCTTCTTCTTTGAGGGTAAGGTTCGTGCAAACAACAGCAATGAGGGTATCAAAAACCTGATGAACGCGGTAGATACTTTGGTGGTAATCCCCAATGACAAGCTTTTGGAGATTGCTGAAAACCGCACTCCCATGCTGGAATCCTTCCGTATGGCTGACGATATTCTCCGTCAGGGCGTACAGGGTATTACCGACCTGATTTCCCGTCCTGGTCTGATCAGTCTGGACTTTGCAGATATCAAGACCATTATGAAGGACACCGGCTTTGCACATATGGGTATTGGTAGTGCAACCGGCGAGACCCGTGCAGAAGAGGCTGCGAAAAAGGCAATACATAGCCCGCTTCTGGAAACCAGCATCGAGGGCGCAACCGGCGTCATCCTCAATGTTACCGGTGGTAAGGATATGGGTATTCTGGAAGTGAAAACTGCAGCAGAATTGGTTGAGGAAGCTGCTGATAAGGATGCAAACATCATCATCGGTGCAATCATCGACGAGACCTTGGGCGATGAGATTCAGGTTACCGTTATCGCAACCGGATTCAAGGGCAATGTACCCCACCCCGCACAGGAAGAAGGTCCCTTTGATTTCCTGAGCCGTTTCGCAAACGGCGGCGGAAAGACCGGCGGTGCAACCGCAGCTCCGGTGGATTCCCGTCCGGTAGAGAAGGTTCCCTCCTCTGCAGGATTGTTCAGCAAGTTTGGTGAGGATGACGGCATTGATGTCCCCATCTTTCTCCGTAACAAATAAGAATTAGAAAAACAAAAGAGCTTGTGTAAATCACAAGCTCTTTTTTTGTTTTAGCAATCGGTGACCGAGATTTCTATGGCAACGGGATTTTCCTCAGCAAGTCACTTTATTTCCTGCTTCCGCCGTCAGACAGGGGTCACACCCAAGCAATACCGAAACGCGTTTCGAAAAAAGATGGAGGATATCGAAGGAGCTTAAGCTCTTTCGATATCCTCCAAAAATTTTTCCCGCATTTTCAGGAGCAGTTTTTTCTCGATGCGGGACACCTGTACTTGGGAAATCCCAAGCACCTGTGCCACTTGGGTCTGGGTTTTCTGACGGAAATAGCGGAGCACCAACAACTTTCTGTCCCGTTCTTCAAATTCCGATAAGGCTTGATAGAGGGCAAGACGGTCGGTGATTTCGGTTTCCATATTCCCGTCGCTTTCCAGTTTTTCTAATAGAGAAAGCCCCTCCCGACTGCCGTCATCACAGGTGGCGTACAGGGATTCCGGCTTTGCCCCCGCATCCAGTGCCACTGCTAGCTCCGAGGGAGAGATGCCCATGGCATCCGCGATTTCTTTCAGCCCCGGCTCGGCAGAGCTTTTGGCGGTCAAAGCCTCCCGCACCTGCATTGCCTTGGCGGCAGTTTCTTTCAAGCTGCGGCTGACCTTGATGATGCCATCATCCCGAATAAACCGCTTGATTTCCCCCATAACCATCGGGACGGCATAGGTGGAAAACTGTACTCCGAAGTTCAGGTCAAACTTCTTAACCGCCTTAATCAAGCCAATGCACCCTACTTGAAACAAATCCTCCATTTCGTGACCCCGCCCTGCAAAGCGGCGGACTACACTATGTACCAAACCGGTGTTCTGGGCAATCAAAGCTTCTTGCGCGGCAAGGTCCCCCTTTGCGGCAAGGAGCAAAAGCTCCTGATTGGATTTGGTTGCCTCAGGCATAGGCATCGACCCCGACCCGTTTGGTCATGGTCACCGAGGTGCCTTTTCCCGGTGCGGAATCCACCTTCAGGGTGTCCATAAAGCTTTCCATCACCGTAAAACCCATGCCGCTTCTGTCCTCGTCTGCAGAGCCGGAATAAAGGGGCTGCATCGCAAGGTCAATGTCCGCAATGCCTTTTCCTGTATCGGTGACGGTTACCGCAATCTCGTTGCCGGAGATTCTGCCGATAATTTCCACCGTTCCTTTGGTGTTGGCGTATCCGTGGATGATGGCGTTGGTCACCGCCTCGGAAACTGCGGTTTTGATGTCTGCAAGTTCCTCTATCGTCAAATCCAGTTGGGTTGCAAACACCCCCACCACCGAACGGGCCAAGCTCTCATTCTGACTTTTGGAGGGAAACTCCAATCTCATATAATTTTCCATTCCATTCTTCCTTTCTTTAGCCGCATTCCACCAGTTTTTTAAGGCCCGATAGTTCTAAAATCTTGTCCACCTGAGGTTGGGGACGGATGATGATGGTTTTCCCGCCCAGAGCCTTTACCTGCTTGTATCGGCCGATAATCAGCCCGATGCCGGAACTATCCATAAAGGTCACTCCACCAAAATCCAGAATCAGATTCTTGATGTGGCAGCGATGGATTTCCCGATCAATATCAGTACGCAACTCGGCGGCACAGCTTTGGTCAATTTCGCCTTCCGGCTTTACCACCAATGTGGTGCCGATGGCTTCCATACGAATATTCATAAGCGCCTCCTTTTTTGATTTCTTTTTCCTGTATCCTACCATAAAAAAAGTATTTCCCATTTATTTCCAAACAAGAAAGTTTGACAAATTTCTCTACCGGCTTGCAAAATTCGAGGGAAAAGGATAAAATAGGAAAAAAGGAGGGAGAATGGTGAGAAATTTGCGAACAAGATTGGAGAATCTTTTCTTTCCGTCCAAGTGCATATTCTGTGGTACGTTACTCCCTTCTGCAACCAAACGGGAAGAATCCGTCTGCCCCGAATGTGAAAAGAAATTGCCCTACTGCGTGGATACCCTCAAATGCAAGCGCTGTCACCGACCCATTGGGGAGGGGGTTTATTGCGATGCCTGTCGCAAGCATCCCCAAAGACCCTATACACGGTTGATGGCGGCATATCTTTATCGGGATCGGGTCAAGAGGAGCATTGCCCGTTTCAAGCGGGAGCGGTACCGCAGCTACGGGGCGGTCTATGCCCGCCATCTATGCGCGGTGATCTCTTATGAATGCAAGGACCTTACCTTTGATTTGGCACTTCCGGTACCTGCAAGAAAGGCAAGGCTCAACCGCGAGGGATACAATCAGGCGGCGTGTCTTGCAAGGCTGGTGGCAAAGGGAATGGGAATCCCTTACGGCGGGGAGCTGCTCCGGCAGAAAGAAGAGCGGCAGAAACAGAGTGAGCTGACCGCCGCTCAGCGTTGGCGCAATACCGAGGATAATATTTTGGTGACAAAGCCGAATAAAATTCAAAATAAGACCATACTTCTGATTGATGATGTCTGTACCACCGGCGCGACTATGTTTGCCTGTGCCCTTGCCCTGCGAAGGGCGGGTGCCAAGGCGGTATACTGTGTTGCGGCTGCCGCTGCAGAAAAGGAATAAACCGGATTTTTCTTGCGAAAATAAGTGACATATGCTATACTTTGAAAAGAGCGAAGAAACGAAAGGACGAGAGAGATGTATCTCATTGTAGGACTGGGGAATCCCGGTCGGGAATATGTAGGAACAAGACATAATATGGGTTTTGAGGCCATTGATGCAATCTGTGCCAAATATGACATTGCGCTGAAAAAGGAAAAGTTCGGCGCCCTCTACGGCGAGGGGAGAATCGGCGGGGAAAAGGTGTTGGTGGCAAAACCCCAGACCTATATGAACCTCAGCGGCGAGGCTGTGCGGGAAATCCGGGATTGGTACAAGATTGAGGATGACGAGATTCTGGTGATTTATGACGATATTTCTTTGCCTGTGGGCAAACTGCGGATTCGTGAAAAAGGGAGCGCAGGCGGGCACAACGGCATCAAGAATATCATTTACCAGTTGGGCACCGATGTGTTTCCTCGCATCAAAATCGGGGTAGGCGCACCGGATCATCCGGACTATGATGTGAAGGATTTTGTGTTGGGCAAGTTCTCTGATGAGGAGGTCAAGGTTCTGGTGAAAAGTGTGATTCGGGTTGCCGATGCGGTGGAGGAACTCATTCTTCACGGAGCCAAGGCGGCAATGAATCAGTATAATGGATAAGAGAGTGAAAACAGATGGATGTTTATTTGCAGATTCTCGATGAGCTCGCAGAGTTTGAAGAGCTTGTCAAAAGCCTGAAAAACAAAAAAACGCCGGTTCATGTATTGGGTGTGTCAGACTCGGTCAGGGCACACCTTGTTTATTCTGTTGCCAAAAAGCGGAACAAGGGCGTGGTGACGGTATCTGCGGACCACGAGAGTGCGCGGCGGCTGTATGAGGATTTGCGGTTCTTTTTTGGGGAGCGGGTGTATTTTTATCCCCAGACCGACCTGTTGTTTTACGATGTGGAGGCAAAGGGTCAGGATGTGACCCGCAAACGGTTGGAGGTGCTTCGACACTTAGCAATGGAGCAAGAGCCTTGTTGTGTGGTGACCACCGCAGAGGCGCTTTGCAGCGTGACACTCCCGCCCAAGGTGTATCAGGAGCACGCCATCGAGCTCAAAGAGGGGGACGACATCGAGCTGGATGCTTTGGCAAGGTCCTTGACCTTTTTGGGCTACCGTCGGGAAGAGATGGTGGAAGGACCGGGGCAGTTTAGCATCCGCGGGGGAATCCTGGATGTGTACCCCGCAGATGGCACCACCCCCCATCCCATCCGCATCGAGTTTTTTGATACCGAGGTGGATTCTATCCGCCTGTTTGATATGGAAACCCAGCGGACGGTGGAGCGTTGCCAGGAGGTTGCCATCTACCCCTCCCGGGAGCTGCTTCCTGAGGAGGAACAGCGGCAGGGGTTGATTGCGGCACTCAGTAAGCAGGCGTCCAAGATGGAACAAAACGAACAGAGGTCCCGACTGGAGCGGGATGTAGAGCGACTGAAAGAGGGACAGCTCTTCCCGTCGCTGGATAAGTATATCCCTCTGCTTTACGGCAAGACACTTCCGACCCTTTTGGATTATCTTGACGAACAAATTGTATTCTGGGAAGAGCCTGCCCGCATCAGTGAGCAGATGAAACAGAGCGAGACACGCCGTCAAGAGGAAATTTGTGATTTGGCAGAGCGTGGGATTCTTCCTGATGCCAAGGGGGTGTACGCCCTGCCTTACAAGGGGGCAATCTCTGCCTTAAGCAAGCGGACGGTGGTGGGAATGAGCGGAATTTCCCACGGTACACCGGAACTGCGTCCCCAAGCCACCCATACCCTGACTGCCAAGAGCCTCAACGGATTTCAGGGGAAATTGGAGTTTTTGTGTGATGCTCTGCGGCATTATCAACAGAATGTGTATCGCACGGTGATTCTGGCAGGGTCCTCGGTGCGGGCAGAAAATCTGCTCCGCCAGTTGACCGATGAGGGGTTCCGGTGTTCCTATCAGGAAACCCTGACCCAACTCCCGGGTCCCGGCGGAATCGTGATTACCCGAGGGAGCATCGGGCGGGGATTTGAATATCCCTTAAGCGGAGTTGCCATCATTGGTGATCGGGAAATTTTCGGCGGAGAAAAGAAAAAACGCCGCAAGCGAGCGGTTCCCCAAGGGGATAAAATTACCAGCTTTACCCAGCTCAATCCCGGAGATTATATTGTCCACCAGAATCACGGCATCGGGCTTTATACCGGCATCGAGCAACTGTTTGTGGATGGCGTGAGAAAGGATTATTTGAAGATTCAGTATCGGGGCACCGATATTCTGTATGTGCCCACCGACCAACTGGATTTGGTGTTTAAGCATACTGCCAAAGAGGGCAGCCGCATCAAGCTCAACAAACTGGGTGGCGTAGAGTGGGGACGCACCAAGGAGCGGGTCAAGGCGGCGGCGTCGGATATGGCGAAAAAGTTGATTGCCCTTTATGCCCAGCGCACCAAAATTCCCGGCATTGCATTCGGGAAGGATACCGAGTGGCAGCGGGATTTTGAGGCGGCATTCCCGTATGAGGAAACCGGCGACCAGCTGCGAAGCATCGAAGAGGTCAAGGCAGATATGGAAAGCCCTCACCCTATGGACCGACTCCTTTGCGGCGATGTGGGCTACGGCAAAACCGAGGTGGCAATGCGGGCGGCGTTCAAGGCGGTGATGAGCGGTTATCAGGTGGCGTATCTGGTGCCCACCACCATCCTTGCGTCCCAACATTACAACAATTTCAAACAGCGGATGATGGCATACCCTATGCGGGTGGAGATGCTTTCCCGTTTCACCCCGCCATCGGTGCAGAAAGAGGTTCTCAGGGGACTGAAAACCGGTGAGGTGGATGTGGTTATCGGTACCCACAAACTGCTTGGCAAGACGGTGGAGTTCTACAAGCTGGGACTTCTGGTCATTGACGAGGAACAACGGTTCGGGGTTGCCCATAAGGAAAAGCTGAAGGAACTGCGCAAAGAGGTGGATGTGCTCACCTTGTCTGCAACGCCCATCCCCCGTACCTTGCATATGAGCCTGAGCGGGATTCGGGATATGAGCGTGCTGAACGAACCTCCCGGCGAACGTTATCCGGTAGGAACCTATGTGCTGGAATATGACGAGAATATTGTGCGGGAAGCCATCCAAAAGGAGTTGGCACGGGGCGGACAGGTGTACTATCTCTTTAACCGTGTGGAGGGTATCTACAAGATTGCCAACCGGATCGCCGAAATGGTTCCCGAAGCACGGGTGGCGGTGGCACACGGCAAGATGAATGAGCGGGAACTGGAAGAGATTATGATGGCGGTGGACCAAGGCGAGGTGGATGTGCTGGTCTGCACCACCATTATCGAAACCGGTCTGGACATTGCCAATGTGAATACGATTATCATTGAAAATGCAGACCGCTTAGGTCTGGCACAGCTGTATCAGCTCCGTGGCAGAGTGGGGCGGTCCAATCGGTTGGCGTATGCCTACCTGACCTTCAGGCGGAACAAGATGCTCACCGAAGAGGCGGAAAAGCGGCTCCTTGCCATCAAGGAATTTACCGAGTTCGGTTCGGGATTCAAGATTGCTATGCGGGATTTGGAAATCCGGGGAACCGGAAACCTGATTGGCGCAGAACAGAGCGGCCATCTGGAGGCTGTGGGATATGAAATGTACTGCACCCTTCTGGAACAGGCGGTACGGGAGGAACAGGGCAAAGAGGGTGTCAAAAAGACCGAAACCCAGATTGACCTGCCGGTGTCTGCCTATATTTCGGATAGCTATATCACCAGTCACAGTCAGCGCATTGGTGCCTACAAGCGGATTGCGGCAATCAACGGACAAGACGCACTTTATGATGCCTATGATGAAATCGAGGATCGGTACGGCACCGTCCCGAATGAGGTGGAAAACCTGATGGAGGTGGCGCTGATTAAGAATCTGGCGCAGCAATGCGGCATTGCCGAGGTGATTGGCAGCAGCAGTCAGGTGATATTTCGGTTCGATACCGAGAATATGCCGGATATGGGACTTTTGATTGAGGAAATCAATCGGCGACCCAAGGAACTGTTCCTGCCCAACCCCAACAACCCCAAACTGCATTTCAAGATAGAAAAGCCTACGCAAGGCAAAGAAAAAGCCTATCTTTCTGCGGTGCGGGAGGTGGTGGAGCTCTTTGTTCCCAAAGAGGAAGATTGTGAACGGACTGTAAACAATGGGGATGTTGAGAAAAAAGTTTGAAAAAAGACTGGAAAAATGAAACAAAGTAGTGTATACTAAAAAACAACATATTTGTTTATGGAAGGAGTAAGAAGAATGGAAAACGAAAATAAGGATTTCCAGACCTCTGCAGAGGAAAATGAACTGCAGGAAAAGGTTCGTCAGGATGTAAGTGAGAAAATCGCAGAAGCTGCGGCAGAACTGCAGGACGAAATCGACAGCGCAGAGGTGCTGCCGGAGGATGCAGAGTGGGAAGAAAACGAAGAGGCAGAGGAATTTGCCGATGAGGATTTTGAGGCTGAGGAATGGGAAGAAGAACCTGTCAAAGAGCCGAAAAAGGTAACCCTGAAATTGAGCAGCTTGATTCTCTCTTTGGTTGGTACCGCAGTGCTTGGTGCATTGTTGTTGCTGGGTGGCATGCAGGTTCCCGGTTGGTTGGAAACCATTCCGGAGGGCAAAACCATCGCAACCGTTGACGGAACCAAGATTACCGACAAGGATATGAGCTATTTCCTCTATGCTGCAGCCTATGAGTATTTCCAGGCAAACGCAGAGGACGAAGCTTCCCTGGCCGAGTTTGATTGGGCAAAGGAAGCAGAGGATGGCAAAACCGCAGAAGAAATTGTCAAGGAAAACGCTTTGGATATGGCAGTAGAAGAAGCTGTTTTGATGCAAGCCGGCAAAAAGTTTGGTGCAGAATTTGATGAAAAAGAAGCACGCACCCAAGCAAAAGCACAGCTTGACCAGATGGTGGCAAGCTATGGCGAAGAGTTGGTAGTTCTCAACGCAAAAAGACAGGGCGTTGATTCCATCAAGCAATATACCCGCAAGGTGATGCAGATGATGGAGCTGCAGGCAGTGGATGCGGATATGCAGGCAAATCCTGCAAACTACTATCCGGAAGATAAGTCTGTACTGGAAAACCATGTAAGCGACAAAGAGGCAACCTATAAGCAGATTCTGATTGCCAAGGATACTGCTCTTGAGGGTGACGAGGCAACTGCGGATGCAGAGGCAAAGCGTGCCATCGCAGAGGAAGCTCTGACGCGGGCAAAGAACGGCGAGGACTTTGATGCGCTGGTAAAAGAGGTCGGCAAAGACCCCATGCAGCCGGAAGATGGCTATACTGCAATCAACAATACTGCTTTTCCGGATGAGGTAGAAAAGGCAGTGTTTGCATTGGAAATCAACGGAATCAGCGAAATCATTGAAACCGAGGACGGATTCCATATCATCAAGAGAACCGTTGGTCAGCCGGAGCTGCGCCAGTACTGGAAAGACGAAGCAAAAATCAAGGTGAAAAAAGGCGCTTGGAAGAAGATGACCCTGAAAAAGGTGATCGATAGCGTGGACGAAGCAACCAAAGGCTTTGAAGAACTTTACGCAACTATGCAGGGACAATAATCCAAGCCCACAACACAGGGGACGGTTCTCTGTGTCGTTCGCTGAATGCTCGTAAAATCAAGAAAAACGAAAAGAGGCTATGCGAAAGCATAGCCTCTTTTTTTGTAAGCGACCCCGCCGCTCAGCACAGAGAACCGTCCCCTGTGTTGTGGAATTAGAGTTGGACGGTTTCGGGCTTGTTGTGGGGGTAATCCACCAGGTTCAAAAGGACATAATTGGTAGGAACTAAGGTGGTGGAGGTTTCCAGATAGAAGGTCAAAGTTTTGCCCAAGTAGGGGACACGCCACTGGTATTTGCCCTCGGTGTTGGAGGATTCCCAAATGATGGAGGAAATGATTTTTACCATGGCGTGAGAATCCATTGCATCCGGACAGTTGAAAAACAGCTTACTTGCGGGGATGAATACGCCGGTCGCAAAAGAGGATTCGGTAGGTGTTTCTCCGCTGGTATTCCAATAGATGTGCACATCATTGGGATAGGAGGTTACCGAATAAGTTTTGTCAAATTCGCCTGCGCCAAACAAGGCATCCAACTCCGCTTTGGTTTTTCCAATCACCGAAAGGTATTGGGGGTTTACTGCGGTTTTGTCGGTAGCAGCTTCGGGGAACACATAGCTTTCGTCGGTGTCAATCTCAATGGTCCGGGTTGCCTCTTTCCAGTTCACCCCAAAGTCCATTGCCGCCGCCAAATCCCGCAGTTTGAAATAGTTGTTGTCACGGATTTCATAGGCTTTGAGCAAAACCTGTGCACCATCCTTAAAGATAGGGACAAAATTCTCCACCGCAACAGGGTTTTGGTAAGCAGTTTCCGTCAAAGGCTCCTCGGTGGAATAAGGTGTATCGGAAAGCAGCTCGATGGCGCCCTTTTCCTCATTCCAGATTACATCAAACTGTGCCTCGGTGCCCTTTAACAGGTTGGCAACATCCCGCAACTTAAAATAATTGTTGTCGTGAATTTCATAAGCAATCAGGGTGCGTGCCTCACCGTCCACCGTCAGGCGAACGCCCTCGTTTTCTGCTGCAAAAGCAGTGGTGCTGAGCATCAGCAGGGTGATGCAGAATAATACAAATCGTTTCATTTTGGATTCCTCCTTGGGTTGTATTATCGTCAGTCTACCATAGTCTGGAAGAAAAGTAAATGTTCATTTTGCGCATTTATGTGGATAACCGATACCGCTCCGGTGTCATAACAAATTTCAGCGGTTCACCTTTTTGAAAACGGGCAAGGTTTTCCAGACAGTTGACAGAGGCAAAATCCAACGCATCAGGATTTTTGCACCAATCCCCCAAATAGATGTGGTGACCGGTAAAAATGACGTTGTCTAATTGTCGAATCGGGTCGTCCAAATCTGGCATATCCCTGTCCCCTGTCACATCAAGTCCCGCCCGCAGCCTGCCGGAAAGCAGCTCCTCCCGCAAAGCTTGGTGGTCCACAATCTGACTTCTTGAGGTGTTGATGACAATTCCCCCGTCGGGAAGCATCGCCAGTAGCTCCTTGGTTACGCTCCCACGGGTTGCCTCGGTCAGGGCGGCGTGAATCACCAGAATCTGTGAAAAGCCAAATAGCGCCTCCAGACTGTCCACCATCGTAACCCCGTCGGGAATGTCCTTGAGCACCGCCATCAAAAGCGCAAAAGCGCCCTCTGCAACCCAAAATGCCGGTGCATCACCCCAGTTGGTGACGGTGATGTAGGGACTTTCGATGATTTCGTTGTTAATCCATTTAGAAAGCTCTCCGGTGATGTTACAAATGTATCTCAGCTTTCCGGGGTCGTTTGCCAACTCTGTGGGAATGTGCGGGCTGTGCCACTTGGTAAGAAACACATCATAGTCACGGATGACTTTTGCATATTCCATTTCCGAACAATCTTTTGGGAGCAACAACTCATCGCATTCATTCTAACATAAAGAATGGAAATGCCAACCTGCAAACCCCCATATCCTGACCTGAATGCAGATAAGGGTATCCAGACCTTTACCTATTCGGTAATGCCCTTTACCGAGAATCTGGCAGACAGCGATATGGTAAGGGAAGGGAAGGCTATAAGCTGAATACCCCCGTTCTTATGGGATGCGGTGCCGCAGAGGAAAAGAGTCTGCTCAATGTTCCCGAGAAGAATGTTATCATTGACAATGTCAAGCTTGCCGAGGACGGCAGCGGCGACCTCATCATCCGTTTGTATGAGTGTCAGAACAGCTACACCAATGCCAAGTTAAGCTTTGGCTTTGATGTGAAATGCGTATGCCTGACCAATATGATAGAAGAGGGCTGCGACAAGCTGAATGTAGAAAACAACAGCGTGGAAGTTGCGCTGCGTGGCTTTGAGGTCGTAACATTAAGAGTGAAGAGGTAAAAAAGGAATGAAAAAGCAAGCCTATGAATTTTTTACAACCAATGAGATTACAGCGGGTGCTTCCCCATGGCAAAACAGCCTTTTTTCTTTCATTGACTTACGATAAGCGCTGGTGTATAATAGAAAAAATGGTATTTTTGAGAATACGGGAGGTAGGACGATGACATTTTATAATCTGCTATCCTCAATCTTCAGTTATATTTTCACCCTGATTATCTATCTGTTCATTTTCGGGGTGATTCGGCTAATCTATCTGGATGTGAAAAAGATGAGCCGGTTCGATGACGAGCGTGTGAACGTCAGCGGACTGGAAACGGCATCTTTGAAAATCATCCAGAGCCGCAGCCGGGCAGAAAACGAGCTGAAAAAGCGGTATATGATTTACGGACAAGCCACCGTAGGCAGAAACAAAAGCTGTGACGTGGTGCTTCGGGAAAAGTATATCTCCGGTGAGCATATCCGTATTTGGTACGAAAAAGGGGAATGGTATCTGGAGGATTTGGGCAGCCGCAACGGTACCTATATCAACGGACAGCGTATCCGCAACACGGTGCTCCTGGATGCACAGGACGAGATTGCGGTAGGAGAACTGCATTTCCTTTTTGAACTTTGATTCGGCTTGCCGGAAAGGAGGGCGTTATGTCAAGATTCAAGGGACTCAATTATCGGCGGCCCGCCTATCTTTTGATATTGATGAACCTGTTTGGTTTTGGACTGCTGTTTCTCAAAAACAGCTATGATGTAAAGATGCTCTATGTGGGCGGAGGTCTTTTGGGCTTATTTCTGGTTCTTTACACCATCATCGTCCTTTGCAGAATGGGGGACAAGTTTATTGCCCTGATGGCGTGTATGCTGATTACCATCGGGGTGCTTTTGCTGTGCAGAATCGACCTTGACTTTGGCATCCGCCAGATTGTTTGGGTTGCCTTTGGCGGAATTGCGTTTTTTGTCGCCTATCTGGTGTATTACCATATCCGTTTCTGGGACAAAATGTGGATGTTCTATGTGATTCTGGGTACAGGACTCTTCCTTGCTACCCTGATTTTCGGCAAAACCATCAATGGTGCAAGAAACTGGATTGGGGTGGGCAATGTCACCGTCCAACCGTCGGAGTTGACCAAAATCCTGTATATTATGTTTCTGGCGTGCTATTACTCCAAGGCGTGGCAGACCCCCCTTGGAAGAATCACGCCTCAGTGGGGAACCCTGATGGTGACCTATCTCTTTATTGGATTTCTGGTATTGCAGCGGGACTGGGGAACTATTCTGGTTCTGTTTGCCATCTATATTTTTATGACCTATGTGTATGAGAAAAACTACGGGTTCCTTTTGATGAATATTGCCGCCGCATTGGTGGTGGCGTTTTTGGGGTATCGGTTTTTGTACCATATTCAGGTGCGGGTCAGCACATGGCTCAACCCTTGGGAGGATATCTCCAACACCGGCTATCAAATTACCCAATCCCTGTTTGCCATTGCATCGGGCAATTATTTTGGTAGAGGTCTTGGCAACGGCTCCCCGGGCTATATCCCCGAGGTACATTCCGACTTTATTTTTGCGGCAGTCTGTGAGGAAATGGGCGTGTTTGGCGGTGCGGCAATCATTCTGCTCTTCTTTTTGATTGCTTATCGTTGTTTTAAGATTGCTATTTTAGCAAAGGATGCCTATGACAAGGCGGTTTGCTTTGGATTGACCCTGATGTTTGCGGTCCAGACCTTTATCATTGTGGGCGGCGTGATTAAGATGATTCCCTTGACCGGAATCACCCTGCCCTTTGTTAGCTACGGCGGAACCTCCATCGTGGTGAATTTTGTTTCTCTGGGTATCATTCAGGCGATTTCTGCCAAAGAGGAACGGCGCGGAGGTGAAAAAGGTGGCAAATAAACAAGAACCTGAGCAAAAAGGCTATTCGCAGAAAAAGCGGATGCTTCATATTCTGGTGGTCATCTGCCTGATGTTTCTGTCTTTGATTACCTACCTGTTGTATTTCAATATGTTTGATGCCAAGGAGGTTGCAGGCAACCCCTACAACAAGCGACAATGGGAAGATGAACGATTTGTCAAGCGGGGTAACATCTATGACCGTGACGGAGAGCTTTTGGCAGAAACCGTGGTAAACGGCGACAGCCGCACCCGACGGTATCCCAAGGGAAATTTGTATAGCCATGTGATCGGCTATTACTCCCGTGTTTACGGAAAGAGCCAGCTTGAGATGGCGTATGACAAGGAACTTCTGGGACAGGGGGATATCACCATCAGCTTTCAGGAACTGCGCTCCGGCTATAACCTGAACCTGACCATTGACCACGATTTGCAGCAGTACGCCTATCAGCAGCTTGGAGGGAGAAAGGGCGCCGTGGTTGCCTTAGAACCCCAAACCGGAAAGGTTCTGGCAATGGTGAGCTGTCCCGACTTTGCACCGGAGGCAGCCGCACTGGAAAAGAATTGGAACACCATTGTAGAGAGGGAGGATTCGCCCCTACTGGCACGAGCCACCCAAGGTCTTTATGCCCCCGGTTCCACCTACAAGATTGCAACGGCGGCGGCGGCATATGATGCGGGCCGGATTGCCGAAACCTTTGAAGATACCGGCACCTTTACCCAAGGTGGAATGAAGGTGGACAACTACGGCAAAAAAGCCTATGGCGAGATTGGACTCAAGCGGGGCTTTGAACTTTCCAGTAACTTTGTGTTCTGCACCTTGGGCTATGAACTGGGCCCTGACAAGGTGAAGGAAACCGCAGAAAAATTTGGTGTCAACAAGGAACTGCCTTTTGATATTTCGGTCAGCCGCAGTAAAATCCAGTACAAAAAAATCGAAAAAGAGGATGCGGCATTGGTTTCCATCGGGCAGGGACAGCTGTTGATGACCCCGCTCCATGTGGCGATGATGGGGGCGGCGGTTGCCAATGACGGAAAGATGATGCGCCCCTATCTGGTGGACACGGTGACCACCGTGTCGGGGGTCAAGCTTTCTGCTACCAAACCCGATGTGTTATACCAGAGTATGACCAAGGACTGTGCAGCCTATCTGGATGATTTGATGCAAGGGGTTGTGGAAAACGGAACCGGCAGCGGAGCAAGGATTTCCGGTGTAGCAGTAGCGGGAAAAACCGGCACCGCCGAGAATGAAACCAACAAAGACCACGCTTGGTTTGTGGGATATGCCCCCGCAGAGGCACCTGCCATTGCGGTGGCGGTACTTCTGGAATATGACGGCGGGGCGGGTGGCTCCAATGCGGCGCCCATTGCCCGTCGGGTGATGCAAAAGTATTTGAATTCGATGCAGTAGGACTGGCAAAAAGGATTTTTTTGAGCATACAAATAACCTTGGAGGTGTTTGTATGCTCAATTTTTTGTTTCAATGTCTGCAATCGGTGACCTTGCTGCTTTCCTATATCGCAAACGGGAACGCCTTTCCCAAACCTCTGTCTGCCGCCGAGGAAAGGGAATGTTTGGAACGCTTTTCCAAGGGGGATATGGCGGCAAGAAATCACCTGATTGAACACAATCTGCGACTGGTGGCACACGTTGCCAAAAAATATACCGGTTGCGGACAGGAAAACGAGGAACTGTTGTCGGTGGGCACCATCGGACTGATGAAAGGGATTTCCAGCTTTAACCCCCAAAAAGGCACCCGCCTTGCCACCTATGCGGCACGCTGTGTGGAAAATGCAACACTCTCACGATAGCTCTTTTTGAAAATAATGCAGTTAACTATGCATTCATCAGCGAAAACGTATTAAAAATCAGTCCTGAACTATTTTTGATAATAAAAAAGAAAGGCAACAAAACTGTCGCCTCTCCGTTATATATACACTCTTTCCGCTTCATTACACCCAAAAAGGTAGTTGAAGCACAACTTTTTATGCTTAAGTTCCCTGACCCTAATATGATAACAGAAGTATCAGATAAGTTACGTTATTACAGACATAAGAAAGGTTTATATCAAATAGACATCGCTGACCGTTTAGGAATACAGCGCAGTAGTTACTCCGCTTATGAAGAACATCAGAAGGATTACTATGCACCTGCACTTATGGACAAGATTGCAGAAATCTTGGAAGTGGATGTATATGACCTTCTGGATGACTACAACAGATTTATGTACGATGGTCAGGGTGCCTATATTAAAAATTTAAGAAAAAAACTTGGAGTTACTCAAAAGGAACTCGCCAAACTTATGAATGTTGATTTAGTTAAAGTAAAGCGTTGGGAACAGAACAAAGTTAGAATGTTTAAATTTACTTGGGAGAAATTAATCTCTCTCAACTGATTGCAGAGCCTCAACTAATTTCAACTTCTGCTCTTTGGAGCAGGATAGATTGTTTATATAAGACATTACCATGTCTGAATGAACTTCTGCTACCTTATTTTGAAGCTCAGCAATTTTATCTGTTTTTGGCATATGTACGATTATATTCACAATCAACCCTCCTCTCACCTTGGATTTATACAGTATTTATATGCTGTACATCTCGTCCACTATCACAAAGACATACGATTTTGAAATACTCAAAATCTAAATTGCATATATCTATAAAGTGAACTGTGAGCATTTATATCCAAAAAACAACAGCAACTGTTATGCTTTTCGGCATTTCAGTTGCTGTTTTTCTCATTTATGTTGTTGTATGTATAAAAACAGCAGCACTTTATAAGTCAAGTGCTGCTATATTGATTATTTTCCTTTTTTTCTTCTCCGCATACTTGTATGCCACACCTGTACCGCTTGAAGGTTGGTAGTCTGTCAAATCGCGTCTGCTTTGCTTTCTTCTGGATGGCATATAGTTTTCATCATAATAAACCACACATATAGAACTCTTATCTATCATGTGCTGATTACGCTTTACATAGACAGCCTTTCCTGCACCCGAAACACTTTCTGGGTAGTAGGTATCTTCATAGTGCTCTGACAGACTTTCTTTATATGCTCTACTGCCTTCGCCATCTATATGTTCAAATTCCGCCCTTACATACACACGCCGTATGTAAGGGTATTTGTTTTTCAGGTCTGATACTATTTTATAACACAAGTCATCAAACTGGCTTTTGCTCCCGAAAAGAAAGGCGGTAATTTCATCATCCACTATTAAATTCTCAATTTCTTTATATAACGCTGTCTTTAATTCATCTGTCACATCAATCTTTCTATGCCCGAAGAAACAGGCTGTCTTTTCCAAACACATCATTCATCATACTCGCTTTGTCAGTTTATTTCTAATAATTAGACATATTATATCATATTCATTCCTGAATGGCAATGTATTCTCAGGAATGGTTCCACCATAATTTTAAAATAGTAGGATATAATATTATGTAGTGAGGTGATTAAGATGTATGAGGATGAATTCCCTATAAGATTAGCACAGTTGAGGACTAAAAAAGGTGTATCAGCAAGAGAGATGAGCCTGTCCATAGGTCAAAACTCTGGCTATATCTCGAACATTGAAAGCAAAAAAGCGCTTCCATCAATGGCGTCATTTTTCTTCATCTGTGAATACCTTGATATTAGCCCAAGTGACTTTTTTGACACCGATGCAGCAAATCCCGAAAAATTGAATGCGCTGATTAGTTCTTTGAAAAAGTTGAGCGACAAACAACTTGACAGTATAACTTCTATTGTGAATGATATGATAAAATGAGCACTTTCTGGAACCAGAAAGTGCTCATTTTTTAGTAGTTTGTAATCAGAACTTCTACTGTACGTCCTTTATTTTTACGCCTGAAATTTGCATGGATGTATTCGCCATCTAAATAATGAACTCTGTATTTCTTCCTGCTTATCCAATCTGAAAGCATAGTGTGGTTTTCTCCGTTATTTTCTAAAACATTGGACATTGCCCACTTCACACCTTTGTTATCCAAAGTTTCCAGATAATTATACAGTTCATTTTCTGCTTGTTTATCCCAACCCTTATTATATGTTGCAGTAGTGATGAGATATGGTGGGTCTATATACACAAAGGCTCCTGCTTGAACATCTATTTTTTTGTAATCATCGCAGGTAAAAACAATTTTACTACCCGAAACCTTTTTAGCAAAAGCAAAAAACTTCTGTTTCGCTAAATCAAAATTAACTTTACTAAAACCAAAAGGTGCATTATATTCATTTTGCAGATTGAATTGAACAGTTGAACGATTGAAGCTGCACCAAACTAACACCAACCCCCAGTACCAATATTTATTGCAGCGCTCTTCATATAAGATTTTATTATAATCTTCTCTGCATAAATAATAACCATCTTCGTTTTCTTTGGTAAGAGAATATTTGTTTATAATAGTTTCAATCATTCTCCAAGCAGCATCAGGAGTTGTTTCCTGTATTCCTTTATAAATTCCAATCAAAAACAGGTTACTGTCATTTATTAGAACTTGCTTTGCATCGCAGTTGATGCCGACAACACTCGAACCACTAAACAAATCGATAAACATATCAATATTCTTCGGAAATAATTTTTGAATATCAGGTAACAATTTGTGCTTGTTGCCAAGGTAGGCAAATAAAGGTTGTATGTAATTATTTTTTTCTTTGGTTCGTGCAAACCTTTCTTCACCTTCTGTAGTCCATTTGCTCGGAAGGGCATACATTGGATGGGAACGAATATATTTCTTATTATACGCATAGTCAAATAGATTACAAAGCATTGCTCTCAAACCTGATACATAATTTGGAGTTAATGTGATACTGCTGTCTTTTGTTCTCATATCTTTGACTTGATAATGAGTAATTTGATTATATAGGTTTTCTAATGCATTTAATGTTTCCCCAATTTTAAGATTACCCATTCTATCCTTTATACGAGAATTATAATATGAAAGATACTTTTTCCCTAAACTCGGTTTTAGTTTACAGGTATCAGATATAAATTCAAAGAACACATCTTCTACTGTTTTATCCGAATTATTGCAGCCCTGTGTTGTAAGCAATATAAGATGTTGCTTACGTGCTTTATTTGCTTCTTCGGGTGAATAAAATGAACCTTTTTCAATATTAACAGGTGTTCCGTTTGGTAGTTTAATCTTTATACGATAATAATACATTGATGAGTTTTTTCGTTTCCTCACACCTGAATATGATGTATTCTCGTATAAATTATTAGATGCAGCATATAGGTCTATTACCTTGTTGTCTGTGTATGGAGAGTGATACCAGTCTAAAATTCTATTTAATAATTTATCGCGTTTGCAGTTTCTATCTAAATATGTTATAAATCTTTTAGCATTCGAAGCATGTCTTGCCAAGCAATTAGTAAAAGTAGTCTTACGCTGGTCTATTCTATCATTTCTTGAACCCCAACCTCGCGTATAATCTATCACGTGCATAACATCACCTTGCTTGTGTCCACCTTGCAGTTTCAAAAACTCTATTTTATCAGAATAATACTGTTTTGTCTCGTTAGAGAGTTCCTCAAAATCTTCCCTATATACAACGAAGAAAACTATTCGATAATCACTAACACCTTTTTGTTTTACATACTCCAAACAAGC
>JAZNKC010000021.1:0-2166 GCA_045578365.1 Ructibacterium sp. | reverse complement strand
GCTTGACTGCAGAAGCAATCATCAAGGTCCTGCCGATACCGGAACTGATTTTGGGTGAAAAGGCAGAGGTGGAAATTGGATTCGGCGAGAGTATCTATCATGTGTTTGTGCCTGAGCGCAGTTGCGATTATTACGTGATCTTTGCAACAGACGGCGGCTGGTCATCAAGTGTGGGCAAGATTTTAGGTGCCGACATTTCCGCTGAAGACAAAAAGACAATTCTCGGTGGTGGTGCATTTATGCGTTTCCTCGAGAAAAGTCCCTTATATAAGAAGTAAGTAATCAACAAGGATTTGGTTTTAAAATGGCAATCAAAGCAGTTCTCTTTGACCTTGACGGAACCTTGCTTGATTCTATGTGGGTCTGGGCAAAGCTGATGGATGATTTTTTAGAAAAGCATCAGATTCCGGTGATTCCTGAAGTGATGGAGAATGTCAGCCATATGAGCCTGGTTCAAAGTGCACCTTATGTAAAGCAGGTTTATCAGCTGCCTATGACAGCGGAAGAAATCTATCAGGAATGGACCGATATGGTCTATTACGCTTATGCAGAAAAGGTTCCGCTGAAAAAAGGTGCCAAGGAGTATTTGGAAAAGCTGAAACAAGAGGGCGTAAAGTTGGGTATTGTAACTGCTTGTGATAGGGCTTTGTGTTCGGCGTGTCTTAAGCATCACGGGCTTAAAACGTTCTTTGATGCTATCACCTTTGTAGATGATGTAGGAAAAGGAAAAACTGAGCCGGATATCTATCTGGAATGTCTGCGCCGCCTACATTGTAGCATCGAAGATGCGGTGCTTTTTGAGGATCTTCCGGTTGGAATCCGTACCGCAAAAAGGATTGGACTGCGGACAGTGGCGGTGGAGGAAGAAAGCGTCACGGAGAAAGACTTGCTCAAACAGGAAGCGGACTTATATATCCGCGATTTTTCTGAGTTATTGATTACATAAGGGTGAAACGGATGGAAATAGAAAGAATGGAGATTCCCCCAATCCTGCCGAAAAAATTATTGGCGTGGTATGATCGGGGACATCGGGAATTGCCTTGGCGAACCAACCCTACCCCCTATTGGGTGTGGGTGTCGGAAATTATGCTGCAGCAGACCCGGGTGGAGGCGGTCAAGCCTTATTTTGTAAGGTTTATGCAAGAACTCCCCACCATCAAGGATTTGGCAGAGGCAGAGGAAGATTTGCTGATGAAGCTCTGGGAGGGACTGGGCTATTATCGCAGGGTGCGGAATCTTCAGGCGGCAGCCAAAGAGATTATGAAAGAGTTTGGCGGTGAGATGCCCAAAAGTTATCCCTTGATTCGGAGCCTTCCGGGGATTGGAGAATATACCGCAGGGGCGATTGCCTCCATTGCCTTTGGTTTGCCAACACCCGCGGTGGACGGCAATGTGCTCAGGGTGCTCTCCCGGGTGTGTGAGGACGAAAGGGATATCTTAAAGCAACCCATCAAAAAAGATATGACCCGGGCACTGCTTGCCATTTATCCCAAGGACCGTGCGGGGGATTTTACCCAAAGCCTGATGGAGCTGGGAGCAACGGTCTGTGTGCCCAATGGTGCGCCCAGATGTGAAGAATGTCCGCTGAATGACCTCTGTCTTGCTCACCTGCACAGCAATACCGATATTATCCCTGTCAAAAGCGCAAAAAAACCGAGAAAGGTAGAAAAGATGACGGTGTTTTTGCTGAATCATAAGGACAAATGGGCGGTACGTAAACGAGGAAACGAGGGACTGCTTGCGGGACTTTGGGAGTTTCCCAATCAAAAGGGGTTCTTAAGAGAAGAAGAGGCAAAAGCACAGTTAAAGGAATGGGGCATTGAGGCAGGCAAACTAAGCTTTGTGGGAAAAAAGAAGCACATCTTTACCCATATTGAGTGGCAGATGCAGGTTTGTCAGGTAGAATGTGAGAAAGTAGAAAAAAAGCCGTTCCTTTGGGTAACCAAGGAACAGCTTTCGGGAGAGATTGCCTTGCCCACAGCCTTTAAGAAAACACTTGAATAAAATAAAAAAAGGTTCTCGTCAGAGAACCTTTTTTATTTCATAAAGCAAATAGTGTAAGACTATACAGCACGGTTAACCTTGCCGGATCTTAAACATCTGGTACAAGCATACACCTTTTTGGGAGTGCCGTCAACGATTGCCTTAACCCGTCTTACATTGGGT
>JAZNKC010000020.1:0-6570 GCA_045578365.1 Ructibacterium sp. | reverse complement strand
CGAACCAACGACACGAGGATTTTCAGTCCTCTGCTCTACCAACTGAGCTACAGAGGCGTAAGTGGCGACTCAGAAGGGACTCGAACCCTCGACCTCCGCCGTGACAGGGCGGCGTTCTAACCAACTGAACTACTGAGCCGTGTTTGGTGGGAACTACAGGGCTCGAACCTATGACCCTCTGCTTGTAAGGCAGATGCTCTCCCAGCTGAGCTAAGCGCCCACACTTCCGTTGCCGTTTGGTGCGACAACGTTACATATTATACTCCGTTGCCATCAAAAAGTCAACACAGGAATTCTCGATTATCGATAATTATCTTTGGTTATATCCAGTTTTAACCCTATTTTCTCGCTCAAACGGAAAATTCCTCGTTTTTATCATTCTCTGGTTGCTCTTTCCAGCATAGAACCAAGGGCTTCCTTATCGAACAAATATCCCTTGTTGCAGAACTGGCAGACGATTTCCGCCTCGCCCTGCTCGTCGATGATTCCCTGAATCTCCTTTTTACCAAGGGAAACAATCGCCCGCTCCATCCGCTCTCTGCCGCAATCGCACCGATACTCTACCGGCACCGTCTTAAGAATCTCGGTTTCAAAGCCCAGCATCAAGTATTTGATGATATCCTCACCGTTCATCCCCTGAGAAAGCATCTCGGTCACACTCATCAATCCCTGCAGGCTGTTTTCCAGCTTGGTCAGGCTCTTTTCATCACAGCCGGGCATTACCTGAATCAAAAATCCGCCTGCAGAGGAGATGGAATAATCCCTGTCCACCAACACGCCCAGACCTACCACACTGGGAACCTGTTCTGACTGCATAAAATAATATGCCAAATCGTCGCCGATTTCCCCTGTCTGGATGGGAACCTGTCCGATATAAGGCTCCTTCATCTTTAGGTCCCGAATCACACTCAAAAAGCCTTTTCCGACACCTGCACCCACATCCAGCTTACCATTCTCCTTTAAGGGGAGGTCTGCCTCAGGATGTGCCACATAGCCCTTGACTCCGCCATTGGCATCTGCCACCGCCGCAAGGATGCCCAAGGGGCCATCCCCGCGCAGCTGCAACGTCAGGGAAGCAGATTCTTCCTTGAGTTCGTCTGCCATCATCAAGCCGGCGGTCAAAAGTCTACCCAGCGCCGCCGACGCAGTCGGTCCGGTCTGGTGCAGCTTTTGCGCCTGATTCACCGTTTCGGTGGATACCACCGCTGTAATTTTGAAAAATCCATCCTTAGAAATTGCTTTTGTTAAGGTATCGCTCATTGGATTCCATCGCCTTTCTCAGTTCAAACCTAATTGTTCGGCAGCTTCTTCCCGCATCTTATATTTCAGGATTTTGCCCGCCGCATTCATGGGGAAGTTCTTCACAAACATAAAGTACCGAGGAACCTTATGACGGGCAATATGAGCATTGCCGAACTCTACCATTTCGTTTTCGTCGCTGGTTTCTCCGTCGTGGAGGATGATCCACGCACAGCATTCCTCGCCGTACTTCTTGTCGGGAACCCCAATCACCTGCACATCCCGCACCTTGGGATGGGTGAGGTAAAATTCCTCAATTTCACGGGGATACAGGTTCTCGCCGCCACGAATAATCATATCCTTAAGTCTGCCGGTGACCTTGTAATAGCCATCGGGAGTCCGGCAACAAATATCGCCGGAATGGAGCCAGCCCTCTGCATCGATGGTGTTGGCGGTTTCTCTGGGCATCTTGTAGTAACCTTTCATAATATTAAAGCCACGTGCCACAAATTCACCGCTCTCGCCGTCGGGCAGTTCTTCGCCGGTTTCGGGATCGATAATCTTACATTCCACCCCGGGGAATGCACTTCCTACCGTTTCCACACGGTGGTCAATATCTTCATTGACCTCGCCCATGGTACAGCCGGGGGACGCCTCGGTCTGTCCGTATACACTGATGATTTCTTTCATATTCATCTCGTCTGCCGCACGACGCATCAAATCCGCCGGACAGTTGGCACCTGCCATAATACCGGTGCGGATATAAGAAAAGTCGGTCTTGGCAAAATCGGGGTGATTGAACAGAGCAATGAACATGGTGGGCACCCCATTGAAACAGGTGATATGCTCATCATTGATACACGCCAAAGAGGATTTGGGTGAGAAATAGGGCATGGGGCACAAGGTTCCGCCGTGAGTCATGGTGGAAGTCATCGACAGCACCATACCAAAGCAATGGAACATAGGCACCTGAATCATCATCCGGTCTGCGGTGGACAAATCCATTCTGTCGCCGATGGTCTTGCCGTTGTTGACAATGTTGCGATGGGTCAGCATAACTCCTTTGGGGAAGCCGGTGGTACCGGAGGTATACTGCATATTGCAGACATCGTCCGGTTTCACCTGTGCCGCACGGCGGCGCACCTCTTCCTTGGGGACCTCTGCCGCACGGTCCAGCATTTGCTCCCATGTCAAACAACCGGGCATGGAAAATCCCACCGTTACGATATTGCGCAGGAAGGGCAGATTCTTGGAATACAGACTCTCGCCCGGTTTCATATCTGCAAGCTCGGGACAGAGCTCCTGCATAATCTCACGGTAATTGGTGTCCTTGCAGTCCTCAATCATTACCAGCGTATGGGTGTCGGACTGTCTTAACAGATATTCAATCTCATGTACCTTGTAGGCGGTGTTGACCGTTACCAGAACCGCACCGATTTTGGTGGTTGCCCAGAAGGTAATGAACCATTGGGGTACATTGGTCGCCCAGATGGCAACATGGTCGCCGGGCTTGACACCCAGAGAAATCAATGCTGCCGCCGCCTCATCCACATCCCGACGGAACTCGGTATAGGTACGGGTATAATCCAGGGTGGTATACTTAAAGGCATACTGGTCAGGGTACTTTTCCACCATGGTATCCAAAACCTGAGAAAAGGTCAAATCAATCACGTCATACTTCTTCCATACAAAGGTACCGGTACGGGCACGGTTATAATACAGGCTGTCGTTCTTTTTCACCGTTCTTCCTAAGGAAGCAATATAGTTGGAAAAATGGGTGAGCACAATATCTGCATCCCGAATATCCTCGTTCCACGCAACGGACACAAAGCCGTCAAAGTTGAGGGATTTGAATGCGGCAACAAACTCCCCTACCGGAAGCTCGCCCTCACCGATTAAGACATTTCTGCCGTCCTTTTTGTCGCCCAAACGGACATATTTAATGTAAGCGCCCAAGTTGCGGATGGTATCCTCTGCTGTTTCCTTGGCAACAAAATAGGTTTCACGCACATCCCAAGATGCGCCCAGCACCACCGAGGAGAAAAACTTGATGATGTCCAGAATCCGCTGGGTGAATGCCAGATAGCCGGAGGTTTCAAACAGAATCTCAATCTCGTTTTTCTCTGCCTTACGGATGGCAGGGGTCAGCTTTTCCCCAAGGGATTCCTGACTCATCTCCGCTTCCATACGGAGAATCACCCGCTCCACACCGGAGGCTGCCGCCATGTCCACATATTTTAAGATAGCATCGGCATCCACTTCCGCCTCATTGATTGCCTGCGGGAACACCAGAGCAGAAACCGCCAAGGAACGATTGACCAATTTCCGTTTGGCATCCGCTCTCTTGCCGCTGCGCAGAATGCTGTCGTTGTGCTGATTGCGTTCTTTTACCGCATCGTAAATTTCAAAGCCTGCATAGCCGTATTCTTCTGCATATTGACAGAGTTGGAGAAACGACGCCTTTTTGATATGCTTGGTTGAAAAAGTCAGCTTCATCCTAATCCTCCTCAAATACAATCTTGTTCAGGGCATTGATGTATGCCCGCACGCTGGCACCTACGATATCCGCAGAGATACCGGTGCCGGAATACAATTTTCCGTTGTTGCGCAGACGTACCACCGCAGAACCAAGTGCCTCTTTGCCCTCGGTCACCGACTGAATCTGGAAATCGTCCAGTTCATAGTGATAACCGATGCTTTGCTCAATGGCACGGAACACCGAGTCAATGGGGCCATCCCCCATACTCACACCGCTGATGTACTCATCCCCACGCTTTAATACAACCTGAGACATAGAACTGCTCAGACTGGAACAGCTTGCGGTATAGCTTTCCAAATGATAGGTAGAGGGGGCACGCATTGCCTCGCTGGCAATCAATGCTTCCAGCTCCCGCGCGCCAACCGAACTCTTTTTGGAACAAATCTGCAGAACCGCCTTGTGAATGTTGCCATTGTCCTCGGCAGACAGGTCATAGCCCAACAGCTTTGCCGCATCGCTCACCTGTGAGAGGGTACTGTCTGCATCCAGGAAGATGCTGTTCTTTTCGTTTTCTGCGTCATTTTCTTTTTGATATGCCTCGTGGTTCACCTTTTTGAGAAGCGCCTCCACGCTGCTGTGTACCTGTGTTTTCTTAAAGGAAACCGCAATGCCCAGTTGGTCGCCCTTTGCCTGAATGGCATCGGACAGTCTGCCTGCCTGCAGGATCTTGTCACCTACCAGAGCAGCCTTGATGCCGTCTGCGCCGGCGGAAACTGCCGCCAGAGCGGTGGCAACTGCCATACTGATGCTGTCGGAGGTCTGGACAAACACCAGACCCTTGACGGATGCTTTGATTTCTGCCACCAAAGCAGCCATTTCATCAGGCATTGCAATGCCTGCATCGTCACAAATGGTCATAATGCCCGCACCATTTTCTTCTGCGGTCTTGCACGCTTGTTTCAAGAATTCCACATCAGCACGGGTTGCATCCAATGCTACCAGTTCCACATCCTCACAAAGCGCCTTTGCGGCAGCGGTGAGGGCGGCAATCTTTATAAGCATCTTTTCTTCTTTCATATGATACAGATATTCCATCTGCACGGTAGAGGTGGGAACTACCACCTGCAATCTCGGTTTTGCGGCATCCTGAATGGCTTCCCAAGCCTCCTTGACACTCTCCTCGGTAAATCCTACGGGGATTGCCACCGTCGCCTGCTTGACATTGCCTGCAATGGTCTTATCAATGATGGTATCTTCCCGAAGGCTTTGGATGGGAGCAAGCTCAATGGCATCCATCTCAAGGGCATCCACGCAAGCGGCAATCGCCGTCTTTTCACGGAATAGCAAAGAAACCTCTCTCTGCTGACCCAGTTCCTTCAAAGTAATGTCCGATACATAGATTTTTTTCATAAGGCAAAACCCCTTTCTCCGTTTTCCAACAAAAAAACGCCACAGTCTCTTTGTTGTTTTCAATCCTACAAAGAGACGAAAGCGTTTCAAATTCTGATTATACTTCCGCGGTACCACTCTTTTTCATCCTGTTACGGATGCCCTTTTGATGCAAACACATCATAACTCTGTAACGGGAGTTCCCGTCTGCCCCTACTACTTTCGATTCGTGACAGCCGCTCCGTGGCGAGTTCAGTAATCCCCTCCCAATGTCTTGCACCAACCGACATCTCTCTTTCGACAAGGGGTGTTGCCTACTATTCCACATCTCTGCGTTTATTATTGTAGTATTATACCATTCTCAGGCCCATTTGTCAAGACCAAACTTTTCATTTTTCGCTTTTGCTCAGAAGAAGGACCGCCCCCAGAATCAGCACAATCCCGCAAAAGGAAAAGACACCAATCTGTTCATCCAGAAACCAAACACTAAGCAGGGTCGCCGCCATGGGTTCCACAATACTGAGGGTAGATGCGGTACCTACCGGAATTTCTTTCAGGGCAAGGGTATACAAAAAATAAGGCAGCACGCTGGTGCAGATTCCTACCCCTATCATCAAAGGCAGAATCACCGCCGGCTTTTGCATGGTCAGCTGTATCATTTCCGGCGGGTTGGCAACCGAGAGGGCGAAAATTCCCATAAAAATAAAGCAATAAAGGGTAGCCGAAATGGGATTGCTCTCCCTGCGCATCTGGATTTTGGTCAGGATGTTATAGGCACTATACGCAATGCCGGAAAGGATCCCCGCGCCAATCCCCAATATATGAAAACGCAAGCCGCCCACAATTCCCGATACCAGCGCACAGCCAATAAGCATCATCCCCACCGCCGTTGCTTTCAGGCGGGTGAGCTTTTCTCCCAGATAGGCAACTGAAAACGCCATCACAAAAATCGGCGCGGTATACATCAGCACCACCGCCGTGGAAACCGAAGTCATCTGCATGGAGGCATAGTAGCAACTTCCGGTCAAAAACATTGCCGCCCCGCTCCCCAAAAAGAGCCAAAACTCTCCCTTGCGAAATCGAAACAATTCCCGCTTTTTATAACAAACATATCCCGCCATGGTCAGCGCCGCAACGCTGCCTCGCATTGCTGCCATCTGCAGGGCGGAAAACCCAAACGGGGTCAGCCAATGGACAAAAAGCCCGGAGGTTCCCCACAAAATTCCTGCCAGAATAATAAATATCCACGCACGCTTTTTCACCGTCGTCACCTCGGCAATATTATAAAGGAACACACTCTCTCTGTCAACAAGAACCAACACAGACGCTGAGAAACGAAGTGTATATTTTGTGAAATCGTTTTCGTCGCTATAAAAACAGGGCTCCCGCAAAGCCTGCTTTGTGGGAAAGAGGAGCAACTGCTTGTAAAGGCGACGGCATTTTTGCCGAGCAACAAAAGCAGA
>JAZNKC010000019.1:0-18376 GCA_045578365.1 Ructibacterium sp. | reverse complement strand
CTCTGTAGTTCCGCGGAAAAATCCAATCATCACCACAAAGCAAAGGAACAAGTTGGGGGCAATTCCCCAAACTGCGATTCCCCGTGCCAGTGTCGGCTGAAAAATGGTCAACAAAAGCATCCAGAACAGATAAAATATCACTTTCATTCTCTCAACTCCTGTCCGCTGACGCTACTGGGTTTGGGGGTGCTGCTAGGTCGCACGGTTGCGCTGGGTCTGGGCGTTGCAGTGGGGCGAGCAGTCGCCGTTGCCGCCGGTCTGGTGGCCGTGGGGGTTGGTATTTCCTCCCCCTCGTCCTCCTCTTCCGGTGCTTCTTCCATCAAGGGGTCCTCCTCGCTGCGGGCAATCACCTCAACCGCAGTCAAAAGCACAAACACCTGTTGCAGCTTACCAAAGTTCACCATGGGTTCTACAATGGCATACTTGGACATATTGGTGTTATCCTCTTTGATTTCCAGAACCTTACCAATCAGCAGACCCTTGGGATAAACCCCGCCCATACCGGAGGTTTCTACATAATCATCCCGCTCCAACTCGGCGTCACGGGATAGATAACCCAGTTTACATTTTCCGCTCAGGCGCAGGGAGGAATCCCCCTCTGCCACGCCCACGTCCTTGGTGCGCAGAACCATTGCTCCCACACCGCACTCGGGGTCAAGCAGGGTCACAACCTCCGCCCAATCCGAACCAACCCGGGAGATTTTACCCACCAGTTCTTTCTTCTCGGTCAAAACTGCCTGTCCCTCTTTGATGCCCTCATCGCTCCCTTTGCCAATCGTAAAGGTGCCATACCAGTTGGACGGGCTCTTGGCAATCACCGATGCCGCCAAAAGGTCCAGTTGATGCTCGGTCTTTGCCAAATCCAGCATTTCCCGAAGCTGTGCATTCTCCTGTTCCAGTCCTCTGGCATCACGCAGACGCTTGTCCAGTTCCACATTCTCTTTTTTTAATGCCTGATTCTCCTCCCGCAATGCCTTGACACCACCGAAATAGGAAAACAGGTTCACAATCCAGTTGCCCGACTTTTGTACTGCCGTCTGTCCGGGTTCGGCAATTCCCTCAATGGCTTGTTCTGCGAAGGTTGCCCCCTCACTTGCCGCCAACGCCGCAAAAATGCCAATCACGATGGAAAGTATCAAGGTTGCCGCAATCAGCAATACCAAGCCTTTATGGTCTACAAAAAAATTTCTCACTTTGATCCCTCACAACTTTACAGGAACCGGGATTTCCGGTTCATCTCAATCAGAAAATCCAAGGACTTTCCTGCACCCACTGCAACACATTCCATAGGCGACTCTGCAATATACACCGGAATCTCGGTGCTTACATTGATCAGCCGTCCCAACCCCCGCAGTTTGGCTCCACCGCCTGCCAGAACAATGCCGCTTTCCATAATATCCGATGCGAGCTCCGGCGGGGTGTTCTCCAATGTCATCTTGACCGCGTCTACAATCTGTTCTGCATACTCCATCAAGACTTCCCGAATCTCATCGGTAGAAACAATGGCGGTCTTAGGAAGTCCTGTTACCATATCCCGTCCACTGATTTCCATTTTTTCTCTATCCTTGTGGAAGTACACCGACCCGATTTCACACTTGACCTGTTCGGCGGTCACATCTCCAATGGAGGTGTTATACTTTTTCTTTACATACTGGACGATGGCATTGTCAAAGGTTTCGCCTGCCACCCGCACCGAGTGGGAAACCACCACGCCGCCCAGAGAAACCACCGCAACTTCGGTGATTCCGGCACCCACATTTACAATCATACTGCCGTGAGGCTGGCTGATGTCCACCCCGCAGCCAATGGCCGCCGCCAAAGGTTCCTCAATCAGATAAACCTCTCTGGCACCGGCACTCTGTGCCGCCTCGGTGACTGCACGGCGTTCTACCTCGGTAATACTGCAAGGCACACAAATCACCGTTCTTACCCGCAGAAAGTTGTTCTTGGTCGCCTTTTTGATGACATACCTTAAAAGCTCCACCGTTCCGCCAAAACTGGTAATCACCCCATTGCGGATGGGTCGGAGCGCCTGCACCCCGTCCGGAGTTCTGCCCAGCATATCTCTGGCTTCATCCCCGATTGCCAAAACCTGACGGGTCTTTCTGCTGCGAATCACCATAGAGGGCTCATTCAGTACAATGCCGCCCTTTTTCTCATAAACCAAGGTGTTCGCCGTTCCCAGATCAATTCCCAAATCCATTGGCATACTCTCATCTCCCTGCGTTTGATAACAATTCTATCTGAAAGTTCTCTTTTAAGAGGATTCCCAGCTTACACAAGGGTAATCCTACCACATTAAAATAATCTCCTTCAATGCCCTCAATCAACAAGGCACCCAAATCCTGAATGCCGTAAGCACCCGCCTTGTCCATAGGCTCGCCAGATGCAATATACCGACGGATTTCCTCTTCGCTTAAGTCACGAAAACGAACCTCGGTCACCTCTGCATCGGTCACCGTCTTGTCGCTTTGGGTATCGATGATTGCAACCCCGGTAAACACCCGATGCCGGTTGCCCGAAAGGCGGGAGAGCATCAAAAACGCTTCCTCCTCGTCCCGTGGCTTACCCAAAATCTGATCGTCCAACACCACCACGGTATCCGCCGCAAGAATGATGGCATCCTTACCACATTTGTCTGCAATATGCCGTGCCTTTTCCTCTGCCAATCGCTGAACCGTCTGCTTCGGCGATTCTCCGGCAATCAGCTTTTCCTCGCTGTCATCGGTCATCACCGAAAAAGCAGGAAGCAACCGACTTAATAATTCCCGCCGCCGGGGCGACTGGGATGCCAATATAAATTCTTTCATCTAAAAAACTCCTTAAAATCCGGTGGAGCCGAATCCACCGCTGCCACGGTCGGTCTTTTCCAGTTCTTCCACCACGGTCAAATCCGCAAGGGCAACCGGAAGAAATACCATCTGCGCAATCCGGTCTCCCGGATTGACGGTATAATCGTGACCCGAAATATTATGCAATACCACACCAATCTCTCCGGTGTAGTCGCTGTCAATCACCCCAACGCAGTTTGCCATAGAAATTCCTTTTTTGTACGCCAACCCGCTGCGGGGGAAGATAAATCCGCCATAGCCCTTGGGAATCTGCATCGCAATTCCGGTGGGAATCATGGCTCTGCCGCCTACCTTTAACACAACGGGTGCATCCATTGCCGCAGACAGATCCATCCCTGCACTTCCGTCGGTGGCATATTCCGGTTTGATGGCTTTGTCATTAAGATATTTGATTTTTACTTCCATAATCGTAATCCTTTCTTACAAAACTCCTTTATAAAAATGCAATCGGGTATATCCCTCCGGCACAGAAACCGGAGCCTCCCCGAAATATTGCGCTGCAATCTTTTGGCACCGTTCCGGTTCCTCAACAGTAAAGAACAACCGTCCGTAAGCGATGCCGGTTTTTTTCACATCCGCAAGCTTATCCGCCACAAACAGGGGCACACTGTTGAGAATCACGCTCCGGCATACCCCATCATCCTTGATGACCGGAAACGCCGTTCCCTTGCGATCGGTGAGGGTTCCTGCTCCGTCACAGGGACAGGACTCCTGATTCTTTAATACACAGTTTTCGGTAATCATCAAAGGAAGATGCCCGTAAATCAACAGTTCCAAGGGCATACTTTTTTGAATATCCCGCACCTGTGCCAGATTCAGCTCGGCAGAGAGGCAAAGGGAACCAAGCCCCATTTCCTCCCATTGGCGTACTGCCGATGAGGATGCCACATTCAGCCGATGCCCGCCGTGAAGATTCCAGTTTTCCTTTTGGCTCAGCCAATGGATGTTCTCTGCCCGAAGATGGGTAAATCCCATCTTGGATAACTGCTGAAGTTGTTGCCATACTTCCTTTTGCCCATCATCGGTCACAATCGCCGGTGGAGAAACCACCACCCGCTCTTTTTCCGGAAGATACCTTTCCGGTGCCTTTATCAGCACCGAAAGAGGTACGTCTATATATCCGAACGGAAACCCTTTGATGGCATCAAATTGTTCTGCCGTCCTTACCGATGCGGTCAGTTGCATCTCCTGTTTTTGGTTCAAAAACGATTCTTGGGGCAAGGAAACAAAGGGTTTTTTGGCATCCCTCAGCATCGCCTGTTCCAGCTTGGCAATCCCGTCCCGCCGCAGTTGGTTCAACATTTTCACCGGAGCAAAGGGGCTGCCATCCAGTTCCACCTCGATGGATGAAAATACAAACGCCGTACCGCCGGTTTTGGAAATCTGTCCCACCACCCCATCCTTGGTTGCGGGGTTCTTTTCCGCCCGCTGGAGGGGTTCTTCTCCAAAGACTTCTACCTGCTCTCCCATTGCCTCAAGGGAAAGTCGGGGGAATTCCCCCTCTTTCAGCCAGACCTTACAGGTTGCCTTGGTCTGTCGCTCCTCAGCAAGGGGCATCTCCATCTCCCCGCCTTTGGCATAGGGGTTGTCCGGTTTGTCAAAGGCAAACATCCCTTTACCTTTGCGATTCTTCCAATATCCATCGGTCAACCCGCCCCGATAGAACACCCGATTCAGGCGGGTTTCCTCCTCCCCAGTGGGTTGTCTGTTTTCATCGATCAGGCGGCGATATGCCGCCACCACCTCTGCCACATAGGCAGGGCCTTTCATTCTCCCCTCAATTTTCAGGGAGGCAATCCCCATTTCCGCAAGGGTTTTCAGGTGCCGCATCAGGCACATATCCTTGAGGCTGAGGTAAAATTTCTCGTTTCCGTTTTTGTCTTGGTAAGGCTGCCGGCAGGGCTGTGCACACTTGCCCCGATTGCCGCTTCTGCCGCCCAGAACACTACTCATCAGGCATTGTCCCGAATAGCTCATACACATGGCTCCGTGGACAAACACCTCCAATTCCGCCTGGCAGTTGCGGGCGATATATCCAATCTCTTCTGCCGAAAGCTCCCGGGCAAGCACCACCCGCTTGACTCCTAAGTTTTCCAGCGCTCGCACCCCGTCCAGATTATGCACCGTCATCTGGGTGCTTGCGTGAATGGAAAGGGTGGGGCAAATCTGCCGAATCCGCCTAAGCACCCCCATATCCTGCACAATCACACCGTCCACACCGGCATCGGCGAGCAAGGCAATCAGAACGTCCAGTTCCCCATATTCCCTGTCAAGGGTCATGGTATTGACCGTCACATAGGTCTTGACACCCCGCAAACGGCAATAGGAAACCGCTTCTCGAAGCTCCTCCTCCGAGAAGTTATCCGCAAAACTTCTTGCGCCAAACTGCTTGCCCGCAAAGTAGACCGCATCCGCGCCATACTTCACCGCAGTTTTTAAGCATTCCATATTCCCCGCAGGTGCCAGTAATTCCATTCTTTTCCTCCGTCTTATCGGGGTCTGCGCAATGCAGACAGCTCAGTTTCCCGCTTAGCAAGCTCAATCTGCAGCTTGTGGATGTCATCCTTCATCTTTTCCACTTCCTGCTTTGCCAGAGCAAGTTCCTCGTTTCTGGCACGGGATTCCTCGGTGTAATGGGTAAGTTCTGCCCGCAGATTGTCCAGAATTTCCTCATTCTTGAGCAAATCATCTGCGATGTTGATGGACGCCAGAACCGCTGTCATCGCCGTACTCAAATGCTTGTTTCCCTCTTGAATCTGCGCCATGCGTTTGTTGACCAGAAGCGCAACCCTCTGCACATATTCTTCCGGTTCATTGGTGACCAGAACATATTCTGCATTGTTGATTTTTACTTCTACTCTTTTGTTCTCCATGACTTTCATCCTTTCAAACTGACCGCTTTCAAAACACCTGCCACGGTCTTGGCATCATTGATTTCATTCTTCATAATTTTGGAAAGCACCTCACTAAGGGGCATCCTTACAATATCCAGATACTCGTCCGGATCGGGATGGGTTTCCCCTTGGGTAAGTCCGGTTGCCAGATACATATGGGTCTTTTCATCGGTAAAGCCGGGGGACGGATAGATGAATCCCAGATAGACAATCTCCTTTGCCCTCAGTCCGGTTTCCTCTTCCAGCTCCCGCATTCCGCAAAGGCGATGGTCCTCCCCTGCATCCAGCTTTCCTGCCGGAATCTCATAGATGGCATCCTCAATGGGTTTGCGGAACTGCTTGACCAGAACCACACAATCCTCCTCATCGATTGCCACAACCCCAACTCCGCCGGGGTGGAACACCAGTTCCCGCTCCGCCAAAGAGCCGTCCGGCATTGCTACCTCGTCCACCTTGAGGGTGACGATTCTTCCCTTAAAAATCTCTTTGGAAGAAACAGATTTTTCTTCAAATATCATAGCATCTACCTCGTTTCTGTCAATCTGTGAGGGGGTCTTTCAAAAAGGCATCTTCACAGAGGGACAATCCCTGCGGGGCGGTGTGAAACTTTCACACCACCCCTAAGGAATAGGAAAAAAAGATTCAGAATGAACAAACTGAGCCAAAGCAAGGATAAGCCTTGCTTTGGGCTACCCGAAGCTGTATATCGATACAGCGAGCGGCGAAGTTTGTTGATAGCAAAAGGAATTTTTGCGGTCTGGACTTTTTTTACATTCCTTACACAATACCCTGTGCCATCATTGCATTAGCTACTTTTTTGAAGCCTGCAATGTTACCGCCTGCTACCAAATCATAGCCAAGGCCATATTCTTCCGCAGCTTCCATAGAAACCTTGTGAATGTTCATCATAATGCCCTTAAGCTTTTCATCCACTTCTTCTGCGGACCAGCCATATCTCATAGAGTTCTGTGCCATTTCCAGAGCGGAAACTGCAACGCCACCGGCGTTGACTGCCTTGGAAGGACCAACAATCAGACCTTTGGAGCGCAGTTCCACCATTGCCTCGTTGGTGGTGGGCATATTGGCAACCTCAATGTAGTACTTGGTACCATTGGCAAGAATCTGTGCCGCTTCCTTCATACCGATTTCGTTCTGGGTTGCACAAGGCATACAGATGTCTACCTTAACGCCCCAGGGCTTTTCGCCAGCATGGAATTCGCAGCCAAACTTCTCTGCATAATCCTGTGCACGGTCACGGCCGGAGGAACGCATTTCCAGAAGGTAATCCCACTTCTCCTGAGTGCCAACACCATCGGGATCATACACATAACCGTCCGGGCCGGAAATGGTAACAACCTTACCGCCCAGTTCGGTTACCTTTTGGCAAACGCCCCAAGCAACGTTACCGAAACCGGAAACTGCAACGGTCTTACCTACAAAGGTATCACCCTCGTGCTTGAGTACTTCGTTTGCATAGTATGTAGCACCAAATCCGGTTGCCTCGGGACGAATCAAAGAACCGCCGTATTCCAGACCCTTACCGGTCAGAACACCGTTCTCCCAACAACCCTTGATTCTCTTGTACTGACCGTAGAGGAAACCAATCTCTCTGCCGCCAACACCGATATCACCTGCAGGAACGTCTACATCAGGTCCGATATGTCTGTAAAGCTCGGTCATAAACGCCTGACAGAATCTCATAATCTCGCCATCGCTCTTGCCTCTGGGGTCAAAGTCAGAACCACCCTTACCGCCGCCGATAGGAAGACCGGTCAGGCTGTTTTTGAAGGTCTGCTCAAAGCCCAGGAACTTGATGATGCCGGAATATACGGACGGATGGAAACGCAGACCGCCCTTGTACGGACCGATTGCACTGTTGAACTGTACACGGAAACCTCTGTTTACCTGAGTCTTACCATTGTCATCTACCCAGGAAATACGGAAGGTAATCATTCTTTCCGGCTCTACCAGTCTTTCAATCAAGCCGTTTGCCTCATATTCCGGATGCATTGCAACCACCGGTTCGATGGATTCAAATACTTCCTCTACGGTTTGCAAAAACTCAGGCTCGTTTTTATCTCTTGCCTGAACCTGTTCAAACACTCTCTTCAGGTACTCATTCTTTAATGCCATTTTTCATTTCTCCTTTTATATAAATTTTATTCTTTTTCTGTTTTTTCATCCGCAAGGTATTCATCAATCGCCTGCGCTGCAGTTTTGCCTGCGCCCATTGCAAGAATCACCGTTGCGGCGCCGGTGACGGCATCGCCGCCGGCATAAACACCCTTTTTGGAGGTTTCTCCCGTTTCCTCCTTGACCACGATACAGCCGCGGCTGTTGGTTTCAAGGTCGGGGGTGGTACTGCGAATCAAGGGGTTGGGGGACTGACCGATGGCAATAATCACCGTGTCCACATCCATACAAAATTCGCTGCCCGCAATCTTATTCACACTCTTACGCCCTGATGCGTCCGGAACACTCAACTCCATCCGGATACATTCCATCTGCTCAATCCAGCCATCGTCGGTGCCCAGTATTCTGGTAGGGTTGCAAAGGAGCTCAAAAATAACCCCTTCATCCTTGGCATGCTGGATTTCCTCGCTGCGGGCGGGCATTTCATCTGCGCCCCGCCGATAGACAATGGACACCTGCTCGGCGCCCAACCGTTTGGCACATCTTGCCGCATCCATGGCAACATTACCGCCGCCGATGACAGCAACCTTTTTACCGATGCGCACAGGGGTATCATATTCGGGGAACCGATACGCCTTCATCAAATTGATACGGGTCAAAAACTCATTGGCAGAATACACGCCGTTGAGGTTTTCCCCCTCAATGCCCATAAAACCGGGAAGTCCCGCTCCGGTGCCGATAAACACTGCGTCAAACCCTTCGTCCGTGAGAAGCTCTTCCACCGAAAGCACTTTACCGATGACCATATCGGTCATAATGGTAACCCCGATTTCTTTCAGTTTGTCAATCTCCGCCTTGACGATTTCCTTAGGCAGACGGAATTCGGGGATCCCGTAAACCAAAACCCCACCGGGGGTATGAAAGGCTTCAAACACCGTGACGGCATACCCTTTTTTGGCAAGATCTCCCGCACAGGTAAGTCCTGCGGGACCTGCGCCCACCACCGCAACCTTTTTGCCGTTGGGCTCAGGAAGGGGCGCATCCTTTCTGCCGTGCTTGCGGTACCAGTCTGCCACAAACCGTTCCAGTCTGCCGATTGCCACCGGCTCACCCTTGTTATGGCGTACGCACCGTGCCTCACATTGACTCTCCTGGGGGCAAACTCTGCCGCACACTGCGGGCAGAGAACTGGTTTCCTGAATCTTGTGGTAAGCCTCTTCAAATTTCCGCTCTGCCACCAACCCGATAAATTCGGGAATCTTGACCTTGACGGGACACCCCTCAATACACAAAGGCTTTTTGCAACGGAAGCAACGCTGTGCCTCCTCCACCGCCATTTCTGCGGTGTAGCCCATGGCTACCTCGTCAAAGTTCTTGTTTCTGATATTGGGATCCTGTTCGGGCATTTCCACTTTTTTCTGAGATAAGTTAATCATGGTTCATACCCTCCAGTCTGCACAAATGTTCGGTTGCCTGACGCTCTTCCTTGGCAAACACCTTGCTCCGGCGAATCGCCTCGTCAAAGTCCACCAGATGTCCGTCAAAGTCCGGTCCGTCCACACAGGCGAACTTGGTTTCTCCGCCTACGGTCACCCGACAGCCGCCGCACATTCCTGTGCCGTCAATCATAATGGAATTCATACTCACAATGGTTTTGATGCCATAGGGTCGAGTGAGCTCACTCACCGCCCGCATCATTACCAGCGGGCCAATGGCAATCACCGCATCGTAGCGGCTCCCCGCCTTGAGCAACTCCTCCAGCTTTTGGGTGACAAACCCCTGCTGACCATTAGAACCATCATCGGTCATAATATAGAGATTGCTGCAGGATTCTCTGCAGGCATCTTCTAAGATAACCATATCCTGGTTCCGGAATCCGTTAATCATATCCACCTTGGCACCCATCTGGTGCAGCTTTTTCGCTTGGGGATATGCAATCGCCGTACCCAAACCGCCGCCAATCACCGCAACGGACTTGAATTCTTCAAGCTCCGACGCCTTGCCCAAGGGGCCTACAAAATCTAAGAGCGCATCCCCCGCCTGAAGCTGATTCAGCCGACGGGTGGTCTGCCCTACGATTTGAAAAATCACCGTTACCGTTCCTGCATCACGGTCAAAATCCGCAATGGTAAAGGGAACACGCTCGCCCTGCTCATCAATCCGCAGAATGATGAACTGTCCCGGTTCTGCCTTTCTTGCCACATAGGGCGCCTGAACTTCCATCAACGAAACGGTATCGTTGAGTATTTCTTTTCTAACAATAGGGAACAAGGAACAACACCTCCGGTATCAAACAAAAAAAGATTCTACTGTCCCACTTTCATAATCAATCTATTATAGCACAGTTTTGCCCTTGTTTCAATGTTTTTTTGCAAAAAACTTTGCCTTTTATGGCAAAAAAATCCCTCGGTCCTAAGACCGAGGGAAAATTGTTTTTCTTAATTCAGGATATCGCTTTCGGTATCGGGGCTGATTTCATTGGCAAAGGCATCAAAGGACATACCCAGATTGTTCATATAGGTGTCGTAATAACCCAAGGAACGGATGCCTGTGGTCGTCTTGTTGATGACCAGATGTTGTACCCCGTCAATCAGGGTGGTGATGCCGGTAAAACGAACCACCTCACCTGCGGGATTCTGGTTGCCAAACTGCTCCTGCCAGTATGCCGAGATATACTCCCCGTAAGAAGTGTCCTCCGAAATGGAGGTCTTGGTGGGGGTGCAGAAGTACACCTTGTCATAAGAGCCGATGCCGTTCTTCTGCAAGGAGCGCAGATAGAAGCTGCCATTTGACGCGTCCTTGGCAATCACGCCGGTCAGCGCACAAAGGGTTCCCTCTGCCTGATAAGGAATCTCACTGACCACAACCTGATTTTCGGTGCGGGGTTTGGGAATAACCACCGCGGTGCGGTTGGGGTTATCCCATTGTACCTCCGCAGAAAACGCCTCCGAAATGGCACGCACCGGAACATAGGTACGGTCATTCTGGATGGTTGCGGGAACATCCATCTCGATATTTTCTTTGGGCTCCGCTTTTCCGTTTTTGATGGTGTACTGTCCCATAATGCTGTTGCCAATCTGCAGAGAAAGCAAGGTATCATACAGGACAATCTGGATACGCTTGTCATCGTTGAACCAGTAAATGGTTGCATCCAATGCCTCAGAAACTGCGCGGAGAGGAAGCATCAATCGTTCATTGATAATCAGCGGACCGTTCCCCTCTTGGAACTGCAAAGCCTCACCGACCACCACTTTTTCATTTGCGGCAAATGCCGCACCGGGTACCAGAGCACCCACCAGCAATACCGCTGCCAAAATTCCGGCTAACTTTTTCATAAAATCCTCCTAACCGCCCATAACATTGCTCAAGTTTTTTGTTATTCTCATTATATCGCACCCACGTAATAAAATCAATAAGAAAGTATGAATTTTTTCAAAAACCTTTTTTGTCAAATAAATCCATCATATTTTTTCAGTTTTTTCATAAAAATAGAAAACAGTACTTGGATTCCAAACAGAAAGGCAGTGTGTTTGATGGCATATGTTTTTGATTATGCAGAGCTGGAAAAAAGTCTCGCCTCTTTTCGGCATCTGCATCCTCAGATTCCGGTGTTTTCCATCGGCAAAAGCCGTGAGGGACGGCATCTTTACGGCATCAAGTTGGGAAAGGGCGGCAAGCGCATCTTCTTCAACGGCGCCCACCACGGGATGGAATGGCTGACCGCAAAACTGCTGATGCAATTTGCAGAGGAGTTGGCGCAGGGTGACCATCAGGCGGACACCCTGCTTCAGGGACGTTCTCTCTATCTGGTGCCTATGGTGAATCCTGACGGAGTAGAAATCGCCGCTACCGGTGAGGAATGGCAGGCAAACGCTGCGGGTGTGGATCTGAATCACAATTATGATGCCCTCTGGCATCTTTCCAAACAGAGTGAAAAGGATGCCGGTATCTCAGGCCCCGGCCCCACCCGTTTCTCCGGTCCATTCCCCGAATCCGAGCCGGAAACCCGTGCCGTGGCTGATTTTACCCGACAAAACGGGTTCGACCTTGCCATCGCCTTTCACAGTCAGGGGGAGGTTATCTATTGGGATTTTTGCGGTTTTGCACCGGATAAATCCTACACCATTGCTAAGCAGCTGGAACAGGTCAGCCCTTACCGGATGGATACCATCAGCGGTATCGCCTCCTTTGGCGGGTACAAGGACTGGTTCATCCGCACCTTTAAGTGCCCCGCGTTCACCGTAGAAATCGGGCAGGGGAAAAACCCCCTCCCCATCGAGGACCTTGCGGTGATTTATCCCCGCACAATACCCCTAATGTTAGAAGCAATCCGCCTTGCATAACAAAAAAAGCGCCAGGGGCGCTTTTTTTGTTATTCTTCTAATGCTCCGCTTGTGGGAGGTGTGGGAGGTGTCCCTGCGGTGGCGCTAGGAGTGGGGGATTGGGTTTCCTCGCCTTCTTCACCTTCGGCACCCTCTTCGCCTTCTTCACCTTCGGCGCCCTCTTCGCCCTCTTCCTCTTCTTTGAGGTCCTCGTGTTCCGAGGTACATTGTCCGGGGAGATTGTTGGACTTAAAGTAATATCCCTCGGCGGGGCAATGCTCCCCTGCCCGTTTTCCGGTAACCGTACAATAATCAATGTACGCCACACCGTTGGGGGTGCTGATACTCCGTCTTTCGTTGAGCTGCTGATGGGCTTTGTTCATCACCGCGCGGAAGGTTCCAACACAAGGATTGCCGCCGGCAATCTCTTGGGGTGTGTCATAGCCGTACCAGACCGCTGCGGAATAATAGGGGGTGAATCCCACAAACCAACGGTTGGTATTTTCGTCGGTGGTACCGGTTTTTCCGGCAGTAAAGATGCCACCCGAAAGTCCTGCACCGCCGCCGGTACCCGAGGTAACAACCTCGTTAAGCAGGCGGGTCATTATAAACGCGGTAGATGCACTCATTGCCTCATGGGAATGACGGTCTGCGGTGAGAATCACATTCCCCTCTTTGTCCTTAACCTCGGTGTAAATATAGGGCTTGTTATAGATTCCCTCATTGGCAAAGGTGGCATATGCCGCCGCCATTTCCAAGACGGTGACACCATCGGTCAGTCCGCCCAGTCCCAACTGGGAATAACCAATATCGCTGTAAATCGTTCCATTGATATCACGGCTCTCTACCAGAGTGGTGATACCCATCTTGTTCCGCATAAAATCAAAGCTCTTTTTTGCGCCCAAATCATCCAGAACCGCTACTGCAATGGTATTGAGTGAGCTGCGCACCGCTCTGCGGATATCCACCGGACCCCGATAATCCCGGTCGCTGTTTCGCGGCGTCCAGCCGCCGTAAGACTTTGCCTGATCCTGATAGATGGAACCGGGAGTGATTACTTTTTCCTCAATCGCCGGTGCATAAACCGCAATGGGTTTGATGGAAGAACCCGGTTGTCTGACACTCATCGATGCACGATTAAGGTTCAGGCTCTCGGTCTTTTCCCCGATTCCTCCTGCAATACCCGCCACCTGACCGGTGCGGACATCGACGATGGCAATGGCAGATTGCGCCTTGCTGTCAGGGAAATTCTTTACATTTTCATAATACTCTTCCACCGCATTCTGCACCTGTGGTACATAGGTGGTATAAATCTTCAAGCCGCCGGAATATATCATCTTGTTTGCCAGACTTTCGGAATAGCCTGCCGCACGGAGATCCCGCAACACATCCCGAATCACCTGATCCACAAAATAGGAGGTTGCACCGGTTCCCTTTTCCTTTTCCTTATTGCTATCAGTCGCAAAGGCAAGGGGTTCATTGATCGCATCATCATATTCCTGCTGAGAAATATATGCAAGCTCCAGCATCTTACCCAGAACCATTTCCTGGCGTTCCTTATTCTTTTCCGGATTCACAAAGGGGTCATACAAAGACGGGTACTGGGTGATACCAGCCAAAGAAGCACACTCGGCAAGGGTAAGCTCTGACACATCCTTATCAAAGTAAATGCCCGCCGCAGTCTGGACACCGTTACAGCCTTGGGACAGATAGATGCAGTTTAAGTACAGCTCTAAAATCTGTTCCTTGTCCAGTTGTTTCTCCAATGCCACCGCCCGGGAAATCTCACGGATTTTTCTTGCGGCAACCTGTTCCCGCTCACCGGTGATATTTTTCACCAACTGTTGGGTAATGGTACTTCCGCCAAGGGTGGCACCGCTCTTTCCGGTAATCTTTCTGCCCACCCATGTCATAGTCGCCTTGATGGTACGAGGCAGATCGTATCCCTTGTGCTTGTAAAACCGCTCATCCTCAATGGACACAAAAGCATCCTTCAAATCCTGCGGAATCTTTTCTATGGGCGCCCATTCCCGATTCTCTTCCGAACTCAGGGAATGAAGCTCCTTTTCCTCTCCGGTTTTGGGGTCCAGATAAACCAGAGCAGTATTCTGGCGCAAGGTCAACGCCTCTACATCCAGCCCATCCATATTGCCCCAAAGGCCAAAAATCGCACCGCCGAAGAAAATCCCGACCAGCAAGATTCCCGCAAGCAGGGTTGCTCCAAAAACAAGAAGAAATCTTTTTCTGTATTCTTTCATGTTCATTCTCCTTTAAGCCACTTTTTGTTAGTATACCATATTTTTGCGTATAAAAAGAGCTTTCCGTGTTAATAATAGATTAAATTCGTGTTACAAATATCCAGAAAACACAAGATATGGGGGTCGCTTATGGTCAAAAAAATGTTTCGCAGCCTGATGCTTGGCATTGTGGTCTTCTCAGTTGCCTTGCTGGCAGGTTATCTGTCTTATATGGTTACCTATCGCTACCAGACCCAAAAGGTTTTAGAGAATCTCCCTCCCCACGATGCCGTTTCTGCCGCGGCAGTTTCTCCTGCCGGACCTTTGGACACCCGACAACACTATCTTGCCCGTCTGGAAAACGGAGAAATCGCCATTTATGCCATTATTGACGGCACCGAATCCTTTTTATACACCTTGGACATCCGCACAGGAGAGCTGCCCGCAGGCGACCTCGCAGAGCTTCGCCAAGGCATTGTCCTGACCAACCGCCAAGAGCTCGCCTCTTTTGAGGAAGATTTTAATAGTTAAAAAATGCATCGGCAAAAGCCGATGCATTTTTTTATCGAAGAATAATATATGCGATATAAGCTGCATAGGTGAGTACCATAGCACCACCAACCGGACGGGAAATCTTTTTGCCCGCTGCGGTCAAAAGATACACCATCAGACCAATCACAAACAAAATTGCAGTATCATAGACTGCCAGCATCTCCACGCTGACCGGATGCACGGATGCAGAAATTCCCAAAACAAACAGGATATTAAACACATTGGAGCCTACAATATTGCCCCAAGCCAAATCCACCTCACCCTTGTGGCAGGCAACCAGAGAAGTAATCAGCTCCGGCAGAGAGGTTCCAAGGGCAACCACCGTCAAACCAATTAAGGTATCGCTGACCCCCAAAACTTTTGCGATAGCGGTAGATGCATCCACTACCAAATCTCCGCCAATAATCACTCCTGCAAGACCGCCGAGGAACAAGAGCAGACTCTTCCAGGGAGAAAGGAGTTCGGCATCCTCTTCCGCATCCTCGCCGTTCATACCATCCTTGATATTCATATACATATAGATTCCCATCAACAGGATGAGCAGCAAGCCCTCAGCTCTGCTCAAAAACGGGGCATTCCCCTCCCCTACAATGGGGTCGGCAATCATCAAAAGCAATGCCAACGTAATCACCAGATGGAACGGATAGTCCCGATTGACCGCAATGGATTTGATGGGCAGAGGGCGAATCAGGGCACACAAGCCACCCACCGCGAGCAGATTAAACAGATTGGAGCCCAAAACATTGGAAATGGAAATAGCATTGTTGCCACTCATCGCAGCGGTAATGCTGACTGCCGCCTCCGGCGCACTGGTGCCAAATGCCACAATGGTCATGCCAATCACCAGTGTGGGGATATGAAACCGCCGCGCAAAGCCTACTGCACCGTCCACCAGAAAATCCGCACCCTTAATCAGAAGCACAAATCCTACCAAAAGCAACAAAATATCTACGATGATTCCCATCTGCCATTCTCCTTATCTTTGTAAAATACCAATTTATTATAATACAGGAACCCTTTTCTGTCAAATCAAAAATATTTTTTCGAAAAAGATGGTTATTTTTCAAAACTTATGCTACAATAGAATTATAAAATCTTTTTGAAAGGAGTGCCCCATATGAAAAAGTATGTTTGTACTGTTTGCGGTTATGTTTATGACGAGGCAATCGGCGATCCGGACAACGGTATCGAGGCAGGAACTGCTTGGGAGGATGTTCCCGATGACTTCCTTTGCCCCCTCTGCGGCGTAGGCAAGGACCAGTTTGAAGAAGAATAATCCCTCGCTTTGCGCCTCTATTTTTCGGTCATTCCTCAACATATTGTGTTTGTAATAAAATTTTAACACAACATCTATTGACATAGGGCAAAATCGGGTGTATAATACGGTTACTGTAAAATTCTTATTGAAGGAGGAATCTGCAATGACCGTAAATGTAATCAATGGAACTATGAATTCCAAAGAAATCAATTATTATGCCCAACATATCCGCAAGAACAATCCGGGGATGGAGATTGATTCTCTGACCCTGACCATCTGTGATGACGGTTTTGTGGATGCTGCCTATGATCTGCATCCGGTTCCCTTTGAACGGATTCGCCGGATTACCGGTTATCTGGTAGGAACGGTAGACCGGTTCAACAACGCCAAGCGTGCAGAGGAACATGACCGCGTCAAGCATATGAGTTGCAACTAAAGAAAAACCACCGAAATTCGGTGGTTTTTTATTGTTTTTTATTTTAGAAGTGAATCAGCCGGCATCGCCAACGGACATTCAGGACCAGGCCAATGGCAAGCATGGTGGTAAGCACCGAAGAACCTCCGTAGCTGAAAAAGGGCAAGGTGATACCGGTGACCGGGAAAATGCCGATGCACATCCCGATATTTTCAAACACCTGAAACATCAGCATTGCCGCCACGCCGGTACAGATATAGGTGCCCAGCTTGTTTCTGGAATGGATGCCGATATATAGTGAGCGGATGATAATCAAGCTCAAAAGCAGCAGCGCCGCTAATGCTCCCACCATTCCCAATTCCTCACAGATGGCAGAAAAGATAAAGTCGGTATGCCGCTCCGGAAGAAGGTTGTTCACCTGACTGGAACCCTTGTAAAGACCGGTCCCAAAGAGCTTGCCCGAGCCTACTGCAATCTTAGACTGAATCACATGGTAGCCCGCACCCGCCGGATCTCTTTCCGGATGGAACAGGGTAATGATACGGTTTTTTTGGTATTCCTGTAACACGAAAAACCAAAACAGCGGAAACGCCGCCGCAACCGCCGCAACGCCGCCTACAATATACTTCCAGCTGATTCCCGCCACAAAAAGCATCACCAAGGCAATGCTGACAAAAACCATTGCGGTTCCAAGGTCCGGTTGGAGCAGAATCAACACGCACAAAATACCCAGATGGGCAAGGAGTTTCAGCACCGTCTTGGGTTGGTGCAGCTTTTCTTCACACTCGGAAAGATGCTTGGAAAAGGTAATAATAAAGATAATCTTTGCAATCTCTGCCGGTTGCAGATTGATGAACCCGAGGGAGAACCAGCTGCGGGCACCGCCCTGCACCGTACCAATCCCCGGAATCAGCACCAGAACCAAAAGTCCCACCGCAACAAGATACAGATGGGTTGCAATCTGGGACAGGTATTGATAATCCAGAATCATCAATGCCACCACACCGCCGATGCCCAGAATCAGCGCAACCGTCTGAATGATGACATAGCGACTCCCTCCGGTACTGGAAATCATAATAATCCCAAAGATTGCAGTCAGCAAGGTCAGGATTACCAGAGGTATATCCAGATTACGACTGAGCCCTCTCAGTCTGTTTCCTTGATAGAACACGGTTTCATCTCCTTTTATAACTCAACGCCACGCCGTCCCCCACCGGAAGCACCGAGGTTTCCAGTTGTGGCGTGGATGACAGCATTTTCAAGTATTCCCTCAGACGCTTAACAATGGTAATCTTGCGCCGCTGCACCAGTTCGTCGGTGGCGGTCATCCCCTTGTAGAGCACGTTGTCCGACACCAACAGTCCGCCCGTTTTCAGGCAGCGCATACAATGGGGGAAAAACTCCCCGTACTGCGCTTTTGCCGCATCCATAAAAATCATATCGTAGCTACCCTCGATGGTGGGAAGAATCTCTTTGGCGTCCCCCTCAAAAAGGTGAATCTGCGCTTCCATTCCTGCCTTTTTGAAATTCTCCCTTGCCACTCTTGCGGCATCGGGGGAAAGTTCGATGGTATCCACCCTTTCACAGCCTGCCGCCACCATACAGATGGCAGAATAGCCGATGGCACAGCCTACCTCCAGTACCGATTTCACGTTGCCAAGCCGAATCAGCACTTCCAACAGCTTGATGGTTTCCGGTTGGGAAATGGGCACG
>JAZNKC010000018.1:0-13150 GCA_045578365.1 Ructibacterium sp. | reverse complement strand
CTCAGAATCAAACCTTGACTGAGCTTTGGAAAATAGGGGTGTTCCGACCGGATATGGCGCCCTCTGCCAAAATCCTGTTGGAGAATATGTATTTTGATGGAAAAGAAAAGCTTCTGGAAGCCATTGGCTCACAGCAGAACCTTGCCGTGAGTGAGCAACCGGTCTGAGGCTTTCAGCCGGATAGGGGAATAATTCTGGTTCAGGGAAATCAGCTTGGCAACCCCGCCCCGATTATCCCAAACCTTGCAAAAGCTCTCCCCGTTTAAGGAGAAGATGCCAATTTCGCCCGAGGCGATTTCGCTTTGACGGTGCACAAAGACAATATCCCCGTCGTGAATCAGCGGTTCCATACTGTCACCGGAAATCCGCACCGCAAAGCTTGCCTCTTCGGGAGCGTTGAGCTCCCGAATCTGGGCATCCTGATCGTCCAGATAGTTGCCAAACCCGGCGGTTGCCACCTGGGTATAAAGGGGAATCCGCCGCAATCTTCTCTCCGTATGATGAATCTTAAGCGGACTGTTGTTGTATTCAAATTCCAGACAGTTGCGCACCGCATCCTGACTCCGCTTAGGAAGAGAGAGCATCTTGTTCACAAACATAGGGTCTAAGCGCTCGGCGGTTTTTCCGGTAGACGGGTCGGGTAAAAAGTACCCCACAATGTCGGTCACCTGATATTTTTGACAAAGCCGCAAAAACACCTCCACAGAGGGTTCCCCCTGTCCGGTTTCCCAGGCGCTAAAGGTGGATTGACCGATGCCCAACCATTCGTAAATGTCCTTTTGGGTATATCCTGCCGCCTTTCTTGCCTCTTTGAGTAATTTACTAATATGTATATTTGCCACAGCAATCACCTCGATAGCCTTATTTTAACATATAACCTGATATTTTGCAAGATTATAAACAAAAATGTCGTTATTTTTTTCTTGACAAACGACAATATTGTTGTATAATAAAAATATATCATTCAGGTTGTTGGATTAGAACAGGCCAAGCGGTGACGGACTGTGACGGAAAGGAGCGAAAATGACACATCCTGACATCCTGAATATGGAACGGTTCGGCAGCCTTAACCCGAACGTTTTGCCCCGCAAGGTGGGCGTTTGCCTTTGCTGCGGGGAGGCGTTGTATGACGATATGCCGGACTTAACAGAAAGCACAGATGGTTTGTTCTGCGATATGGCGTGCTGTCACGAGCATTACGGTATCGACAGAGCATATTAGGATTTTTTACGAATGAGAAAGGGGTTAAGAATATGAAATTTGAAACAACCAAACAAGTAAAGACCTGGCTCAGGGGACTGGCGCTCCTGAATCGGGATTTGGAAATGAAGACGGGTTTTTATCTGCGTCTGCAGCGGGATTGTCGGGATTTGGGAGTGGTGGCACGCCATCACGAGGCCTATTACCTTGACAAGATTGAAGAATTACATAAAAGGATGCAGCAGATTGGCGAGGATGTGGAGCGATTGATGGAGTGTCTGGATCCGGAGGAACGGGCAATTCTGACTGCCCGATACATCAAGCATCTGATGTGGGATGCTATGGAGTTCTATGTGCATTTCAGCCGCCGCCACGCCATCCGGATTCACGACCGTGCGCTCAAAAAATTGATTGGGCAGGAGGTGGAGGCAGATGTGTACCGCAAAAAAGATGGAAACTGATGCAACCCAAAAGCTGACCGAACTGCTTCATTGCGGCAATGAGCGGGTGGAGCTGTCTGCGGCAAAGGAGATTCTGGCTCGGTTGGAAGAAGAAAAGGAACCCGAGAATCCTGCCAAGGACCACTTTACGGTAGAAATTCGGGTGGTCGGAGGAGATGATGCCCGTGGCTGATTTGACCCTCAACCTGACTGCCACCCAAAAGCAGTTTATGGACAGCGACGCAGACGAGGTGCTCTTCGGCGGTGCGGCGGGAGGCGGAAAGTCCTACGGACAGTTGGCAGATGCCTTGGTCTATGCCTTAAAATATGCTGGCAGCCGGCAACTGATTCTCAGGCGGACCTTTCCGGAACTAGAGCATTCCATCATCTTTACCTCCATGCAGATGTTTCCCAAGGAGGTTGCCAAGTATCGGGCAACCCATCATCGATGGGAGTTTGTCAACGGCTCCTTGATTGAGTTTGGGTATCTGGCGGGGGAGAAGGATGTTCTGCGGTATCAGGGGGCAGAATATGATGTGGTGCGCTTTGACGAGCTGACCCATTTTACCGAGGGGCAGTATACCTATCTGCTCTCCCGAATCCGCGGGGTGAATCCTTACCCCAAGCAGATGAAGTCCAGTACCAACCCCGGCGGAATCGGGCATCATTGGGTGAAACGGCGGTTTATTGACGGCGGGACACCCAACCAGATACAAACTGACGAAAGCGGGATGCGGCGGGTGTTTATCCCCTCCTTTGTGCAGGACAATGTGTTTTTGATGGAGGCGGACAAGACCTACCAGAAACGATTGGAGCTCTTGCCTGAGGAGCAGCGCAAGGCACTCCTTTACGGACAGTGGGACATCTTTGACGGGCAGGTGTTTGCCGAGTGGCAGAACAACCCACGGGGGTACAAGACCCGTCGGTTCAGCCATGTGATTGCGCCCTTTGCTATTCCCAAGGAATGGCGGCGGTTCCGCACCTTTGACTTTGGCTATGCCAAGCCCTTTGCGGTGTCCTGGTTTGCGCTGGACCACGATGGCAGAGCCTACAACTATCGGGAGCTTTATGGCTGCAGCGGAGAGCCGGATGTGGGGGTTCGCTGGACCGCCCAGAAGATTGCCCGTGCCATCCGTGAGATTGAGGAGCGGGAGGAAAAGGGCAGAACCATCTGCGGCTATGCCGACCCTGCCATCTGGAACGCCACCGGCTCCAACGAGGGGAGCATCGCCGAAATGATGGAAAAAGAAGGGGTTTACTTTGAAAAAGGAAAAAACCACCGACTGGCGGGCAAGATGCAGGTGCATTATCGCCTTTCCTTTGATGAGGAGGGGCTTCCTATGCTCTACTTCTTTGATACCTGCAAGCATATGATTCGCACTCTGCCCCAACTGCGCTATGACCCCGTAAATCCCGAGGATGTGGACACACGACAGGAGGATCATCTCTATGATGCGATGAAATATTTTTTGATGAGTGACCCCATTGCGCCTCGGGAATCCATCCTTTCGCCAAAGCGGGAATATCATCCCTTGGAGGAGGATTTAGAGTATCAGCGGTTTGCTTTTTAGCTATTGATTCTTGGAAGAATTTATGATACAATCAAGAAAATAAGAAGTCGAGGTAGGATTATGCGGATATTGGGCATTGACTTTGGGGACAGCAGAACCGGATTTGCCATCTCGGACCCGCTGGGGTTTGGGGCAACCTCTCTGCCCGCCTGTAAAGAAAAAAATATGGTCAAGGTGGCAGATTATGCAGCTGCTCTGGTGAAAGAGCAGAATGCGGAAACGATTGTGCTGGGTTTTCCGAAGAATATGAACGGCTCCATCGGCCCCCGCGGAGAAAAGACCAAGGCGTTTCAGGCACTCCTTTCCGAGCGATTGGGGGAAGCGTTTCCCATCATCCTCTGGGATGAGCGACTGACCACTGTTTCGGCGCATCATTTGATGAACGAAACCAATGTCCGTGGTCAAAAGCGAAAGGACAGCGTGGACAGCATTTCGGCGGCATATATTCTGCAGGCCTACTTGGATAGTAAAGGAGGATTTTAAGATGTCTGAATTACCCGAAAACGAATATTTGGTAGATTTGATTGACGAAGACGGAAACACCGTGACCTTTGAACATCTGGACACGGTGCAGTATCAGGGCAACGATTATGTGATTTGTATTCCTTATGACGAGGATGAGGAAGTGGTTACCGAGGTGGTCATTTTCCAAATCCACAAGGATAAGGAAGAAGATTGTCTGGAACAGGTAGAGGATGGAGAAATCCTGTCTGCAGTGTATCGCTTGTTCCAGGACCGCAATGCCGATTTATTCGAATTTGAAGATTAAAAAAACTCCCCGCAAGGGGAGTTTTTTTATTGTGATATTGTCTATCAACCAGACGGATTGTGAACTCTTTTTGTTTGTATAAATGCTACTTTTGCTCGTCCAAAAGTAGCCAAAACGACGCCGGGGGTCTTCCCCCCAGGAACCCCCGCACATCCCCCAACAAGTCTAACAAAAAGATTTCCTTACTCCGCCCCCTTAAATCCCTAAGGGGGCGAAAGCTAAAAATTTCCATTTTTTTACAAAAAAACACTTGCAAAAGAGAAAAATTTGTGATATAGTAAAAGTACCACAAAACATCCTAATATTACGATTAAAACACAGGGAATGCATTTTCGGAAAAAATGCACACTCCTAAACTCTGGTGTTTTAATCGTCATGAGTGATGTTTTGTGGTGAAACTAACGGAGTCGTGCATTTTTCGGTGCGTGGCTCTGCGTGGCCGCGCACTTTTTTATTTTACCAAAGAAAGGGTGAAAATGTATGCCGGATTATCAAAAACTTTACTGCAAGATGTTTAATGTCATTACTGACACCATAGAAGAACTAAAAAAGCGCAGCAAGAGGTAGAAGAACTATACCTCCAATCCTGTGAAGAGGAAGGCGAAGAACAAAAAGAGGAAGAATAAGAGAAAACTCCCCGCAAGGGGAGTTTTTTATGTAGAAATTCCAGGCTTCGCACAGGGGACGGTTCTGTGTAGAAAATCCAGGCTTCGCACAGGGGACGGTTCTGTGTGCTCCCCTGCGCTACGCACACAAAACCGTCCCTGTGTTCTCCGCTTTATTTCGTCATTCCGAGTTTGTCGAGGAATCTCGATAGATCCTTCGGCAAGCTCAGGATGACAAGCCTTTTCGCTTACATAAAAAACACCCTTGCAGGTGTTTTTTTGCGTGGAGTATATTATTGCTTTTTAAGTCTTAATATAATACTTTTGATTACTATCCCAATGAGAGCAAGAATAAGATTCAAAATAGCAGTAATCAAAAGAGCTATCTGACCTACCACAGAAGTCCCCGGCTCATTACTTATAAAATGGTAATAAAGGAAAAAGAATATATATATATTCCTATTATCTGCATCCCCGTAGATAGGAGATACCGCAACACAAGTTTTTTTAATCGCGATTCCGTAAAAGTATTGATAACAAACATAATAACAGGTAAAGCAAACCACAGGAAAATACATACCGCTCCATAATCTGAAGTGCATACCTCATACTTAGCGATAAAAAACATGATAATCCAAAAAACAGGAATGAATATATTTACAATGAAATTTATCTTTTTCATAACTTTCACCTCAGGTAAAGTATATCATAGAACTGTACTACTTTCAAGGGATGTTTTGACTTTGCAGATTAATCTGTGGGGTGCACAGGGGACGGTTCTGTGTGCACCAAAAAAGCACCCGAAGGGTGCTTTTTTATTGCTTGGGAATCACGATGGTATATTCAATACAGGAATCGTTTTCGGTCTTATTGGCGCAGGCGTCAATGCCGGATTTCCGCATCATATCCACCGCCTGACGGATGGTGTTGTGGAACACCCGCATATCCCGAAAGATTCTGCTCTCGGGTGCCTTGGTTTCCGGCAGAGGCTTTTGGGGGGATTGCAAAAGCTTGTCCACCAGCTCCTCGGTCTTTGCCACATTGAACCCCCGCTCGGCAATCAGCTTGACTGCCCGCAGCCTCTGTTTTTCTTCCGGCAGGCGCAAAAGTGCACGGGCGTGCCGCTCGGTCAGGTTGTGTTCGGTCAACACCTGCCGCACCGCAGGAGACAGCCGCAGAATCCGAATCTTGTTGGCAATGGTGGATTGGCTCTTGCCCAGCTTGTCCGCCAATTCCTCCTGGGTCAGACCGTGCTCGCTGATGAGGTTGCTGAACGCCTCTGCCTCTTCCAGATAATTCAGGTTCTCCCGCTGAATGTTCTCCACCAAGGCAAGCACGGCGCTGTCGGTAGCATTTGCCGCCATAATGATGGCGGGTATGTACGCCATGCCCAGATTGCGGCAGGCGGTCAGTCGCCGTTCTCCTGCAATCAGCTCATAGTCAAAGGGCCCGGTCTGCCTTACCGTAATGGGCTGCATCAGTCCGTATTCCATAATCGAAATCGCCAAATCCTGCAGTGCCGCCTTGTCAAACTCCTGTCTTGGCTGATGGGGGTTGGGAAGAATGTTCTTGATGGGAATGGTTCGGGTCTCCCCGCATCGGGTAAAGTTCCGGCTCTGCTCTAATGCCTCTGCCTCCTGCTTGGGGTCGCTGCGCTTGAGTTCCCGCACCGTCCCTCTTTTTTTATAATCCAACAACATAGAAAAGCTCCTTTCCAAAATTTTACATTCTATCCATATTATAGCATAACAAAAACAAATTGCAAAAGATTTCCATCGACTCTTTGCGACAGGAGTTGGCAAACTTGACAAAAAGGCGGATAGGCTATATAATAGAAAAAATGGAAAGAAAGGCGCAAAATGCGCTTAGATAGTAAGGAGCGTGCGGATTGCATGGCGGATATGAAGGAACTCTTTGGCTCTATGGTCTTTAATGACCGGGTGATGAAAGAACGGCTGTCGGAGGAAATCTATCTTCAGGTCAGAAAGACCAAGGAAGAGGGGGTACCTCTTACCCGTGAGGCGGCGGACTGCATGGCAGATGCCATGAAGGATTGGGCGATTGAAAAGGGGGTAACCCACTTTGCCCATTGGTTCCAGCCGATGACCGGTGTTACGGCAGAAAAGCATGACAGCTTTATCTCTCCGGCAGGAGAAGATCAAGTGATTATGGAGTTTTCCGGCAAAGAGCTGATTAAGAGCGAGCCGGATGCCTCCAGCTTTCCCTCGGGCGGACTTCGGTCTACCTTTGAGGCGAGAGGTTATACTGCGTGGGACCCCACGGTAAACGCGTTTATCAAGGATAATATTCTTTGTATTCCCACCATCTTCTGTTCCTACACCGGTGAGGCATTGGACAAAAAGACTCCCCTGATGCGGTCCTTGGAGGCGCTGAATCTGCAGGCGTTAAGGGTTTTGCGGCTGTTTGGGGATGAAACCACCAAGCGGGTCGAAACCACCGTAGGTCCGGAGCAGGAATACTTTTTGATTGACCGCAAGGTTGCGGCAAAACGGCGGGATATTACCTTTACCGGCAGAACCCTGTTCGGGGCAATGCCCCCCAAAGGACAGGAGCTTGATGACCATTATTTTGGCGTGGTCAAGGAGCGGGTTTCTGCGTATATGCGGGATCTTGACAAGGAGCTCTGGAAACTGGGAATTCTGGCAAAAACCAAGCACAACGAGGCGGCACCTGCCCAGCACGAACTGGCACCCATCTATTGTGCGGGTAACATTGCCACCGACCATAATCAGCTGACGATGGAGTTGATGAAACGGATTGCCGAAAAGCATTCGATGAAATGTCTGCTCCACGAAAAGCCTTTTGCTGGTGTCAACGGCAGCGGCAAGCATGACAACTGGGCGGTTTGTACCGACGGTGGTGAAAATCTGCTCAGCCCCGGCAAAAAACCACAGGAAAATCTGCGGTTTTTGACCTTTTTGTGTGCCGTCATTGCTGCGGTGGATGAATATCAGGATTTGTTGCGGCTGACCGTTGCAACGGCGGGCAATGACCACCGTCTGGGCGCGGCAGAAGCTCCTCCTGCCATTATTTCCATTTTCCTTGGGGACGAGCTGACCGACATTCTCCACGCCTTGGAGTATGGCGAGGATTACAACACCCGTAAAAAAGAGATTATGGAGACCGGCGTCGAGGCGCTGCCCAACTTTGTCAAGGACACCTCTGACCGGAACCGTACCTCCCCCTTTGCCTTTACCGGCAACAAGTTTGAGTTCCGTATGCCCGGTTCCAGTCTGTCTGTTTCGGGTCCCAACTGCATCCTCAATACTGCGGTGGCAGAAATCTTAAAGCGGTTCGCCGATGCGCTGGAGGGCAAAGAGAACTTTGAAGATGCCCTGAGAGAGGTGCTGAAAAATACCCTGAAAGCCCATAAGCGGATTATCTTTAATGGCAACAACTACTCCGAGGAATGGGTGGAAGAGGCAAAACGCCGCGGACTTTCCAACCGTCCCAGTGCGCCTGAGGCATTGACGGCGTTTATGGAAGAGAAAAACCTGAAATTATTTGCAGACCATCATATTTTCACCGAGGGTGAGGCACATTCCCGTTATGAGATTAACCTTGATAATTACAGTAAGGTTATCAACATCGAGGCATTAACCATGATGGAGATGGTACGGCGGGATATTCTGCCGGCAGTCAGCGGGTATGTGGGTTCTCTCAGCAATACCGTGTCTTTGAAAAAGCAGGTTTGCCCCACGGCGGATTGCAGTATGGAAGAAACCTTAATCTGTAAGCTCTCCGACCTTTGCGCAAAGCTGTTTCAAAAGACCGAGGAGCTGGAACAAAGCGTACATACCGCCAAGGCGGTAGAGGACAAGCAGGCACAGGCAGAGGCTTATCGGGACGAGGTCCTCTCCAAGATGGAGCTGATGCGGGCCTTGGCAGACGAAATGGAGATTTATACCCCCAAAGAAGTCTGGCCCATGCCTACCTACGGCGATTTGCTGTTCAGCATCCAATAAAAGAAAAAGCACTTGCGCAAGCAAGTGCTTTTATTTTTGGTAAATAAAAAGACCGACAATCTTGTATCAAGATTGTCGGTCTTTTCTGGAGGAGAGGATGGGATTCGAACCCACGGTACGCTATAAACGTACACAGCATTTCCAATGCTGCGCCTTAAACCATCTCGACCACCTCTCCATAGGCGTCTTGAAAAGCCACTCGTCTATTATACCACGTTTTTCAAAAAAAGCAAGGGTTTTTTCAAAATTTTCTAAAAAAAGTATACCGGCCCCAAATCCTGCCAATACTAAACCTGACAGGAGGCAGAATTATGAAAGACAGACAATCTAAAAAAGTGGTTATCATTCACGATATTGATTCCGAAAGCATCGAAAAGGCAATCCTGATTCTTCGGAGCAACGGAACCGCTACCCCCGCACCCGCAAACTACCACATTGTGTCCGAGGCGGAAAGAATCATCCGTGCTTACAGCAAAACCGTAGAAAAAGCCGACCCCCAAGCGGACAAAGAAAAATCCCGCACTGCCCGCCGACTGGCATTGGGCGCGGGAATCTTCCTGAGCGTTTTCTCTATTGGCTATTATTTGATTCGCTATGCACAGATGTTGCTGGAAAAATTTTGAAATTTTTTCAAATTGCTACCCCGTTTCGACAGAATAAATGGAAGAATATGGTTATACTACCTTCGTAAGCTTTACGGAGGTGAAAAGATGAAAGAAAAGGAAACGACATTGATGCTGCTCCCCAAGGGAGAGGTGCAGCAAAAAAAGAGTACGCCAAGGAGGATGGACACCGGTGCGTGGTTGGCACGGCTGGCGGGGTTCTTTCTTGCCCGTGCGGTGCCGGTGGCGGGACTTGCGCCTTTTGGAATCGCCTTTCTTGCAATGGAGAGAAAGGGGACCAAGGAAAGCCTGATTTCGTTTCTGGCGGTGGTGCTGGGTTATCTCAGTCGTCCGGGGGACCGGATGCTTGCGTACATAGCAGCCTGCGTGGTGTATGAGGGGGCGCTGCTCCTTTTTCAGCGGCAGGAGGGGACAAGCCTCAAGGGAAGCCTTTGGCTCGCCGTTACTGTGACTGCGTTTTTTGATATTGGCAGTATGTTCTTTACCGGGATGGACGGAGGTTCCATTTTGTGTCTGCTTGCAGACGGAACATTGGTGGCACTGGGGATTCTGGTGTTTGACCGTTGCCACGATTTGATGGAGGGGAGCAAATTTTTTGGCAGACCCTTTTCGGGGGAGGAAAAGCTTTCCCTCTGTGTGATGGGTGCCATTGCGCTGTTGAGTTTTCAGGGACTTCCTCTACCCTTTTCGGTTGCCAATATGCTGGGAATGACCATTCTTGGTACCGCCGCCGTTTCGGGCGGACTTCTTGCCGCTACCGTGGCTGGCTTTGCCACAGGAGTGGTTTTGGGGCTGAACGGGGATTTGCTGAACTTGGTTGCGGTGTTTGGCGGTTGCGGGTTTGCCTGCGGTGCTCTGCGCCGATTCGGGAAATGGGGCGTTGCAGGCGCACAGGTGGCAGTGGGGGTGCTCCTCTCGGTTTATGCTGCTGAAAGCGGCAGCGATGCCATCCGGTTTTATGAGGTGATTGTGGGAGCGGTGGCGTTGGTGCTCCTGCCGGGCAAAGTGTTTCGGGCAGGGGAAAAGCTGACCGATTTTGATTTTGCCAAGAGTGTGGAAAGTCGGATTTGTCGGGAGCAGGTACAGGACAAGCTGAATCTGGCGGCAGAATCCTTTCAAACGCTGGCAGAAACCTTTGCACGGATTTCGGACAAGGAAAATATGGTGGAGATGCAGGACATCGCCATGATGTTTGATACGGCCGCAGAGAGGGTTTGCAGAAACTGCAGCAAGGTGCGAGACTGCTGGCAGAAGAATTTTCATACCACCTACAAGACCATGCTTCGGTTTTTGGAGATTCTGGAACACAAAGGGGTTCTGGAATTGAGCGACACAGGGGCGTATTTTTCCCAATCTTGTCTGCGTCAGGAGGCATTGGTCAAAGAAATCAACCGCCTCTTTGAGGTTTACAAAATCAATCGGGTCTGGAAAAGCAAGCTCTGTGAGAATCGGGATTTGGTGCGGCAACAGTTTGACGGCGTGGCAGAGATTTTCCGGCAGATTTCCGGCGAGGTTGCCGAGGGTGCGGCATTTGACACCTTGGCGGCAGAGGAGATTGCCTGTCGCCTTCAGACCAAAGGGGTCACGGTAGAAAAGGTGCGGGTGACCGCCCTCCCTCATATGGGAAAATCCGTACAGCTTTCTCTGGGGTTGCCGGTGGATGAGGGGATTTGCCGTAGCATCCCTGCGATATTAAAAGGGGTGTTGGGTGTGACCTTCTTTCGGGCAGACACCCGTGAGGAGGCGGATTCTGCTACCTTGCACCTGCATTTTTACGAGGCGCCCCAGATGCAGGTTGCCGCAGGTTTTGCCACCGGATGCAAGCAGGAAGAGAGCGGGGATTCTTATAGTCTGCACCATCTGCGGGGCGGCAAGTTTCTGGCAGCGCTCAGCGACGGAATGGGTTGCGGGCACCGTGCCGGCAGGGAAAGCGGCAGTATCGTCACCCTGATTGAGCGATTTATGGAAGCCGGCTTTGACAAGACGGTGGCGGTGCGGCTGATTAACTCGGTGATGGTGATGAAGTCGGCAAACGAGGCGTTTGCCACGGTGGATACCTGTATGATTGACCTGAACACCGGCGAGGCGGAATTTATCAAAAACGGTGCCGAGGCAAGCTATATCAAGCGGGGCGGACGGATTGAAACGGTGCGAGGGACCTCTCTTCCGGTAGGGGTGGTCGCACGGGTGGAGATGGAAACCTTTGTCCACAAATTGGGACGGGGCGATGTGGTGGTGATGGTCAGCGACGGTCTGGAGATGAAACAGGGCCACGAGGGCTGGCTGCGCCACACCTTGGAGCACCTTCCGGCAAGCCTTCCTGTGCAGGAATTGGCAGACCGGATTATGGAAAAGGCGCTGGCATTAAAAGGCGGTACGCCGGACGATGATATGACGGTGATGGTCCTGCGCTTGGAATAAAAAAATCCCCCGAAAGGGGGATTTTTATTATGCCTCACCTGCGGAAGGGGGCAAAATATAAAAATTTCCATTTTTTTACAGAAAACACTTGCAAAAAAGAAAAACCTGTGATATAGTAAAAGAGCAGTAAAACTTAATATTCCTATTTAGACACATAAGCTTAAAGAAGTTCACATTCGGAAAAAATGTGCGCTCTTTCAGTTTCTTTGGCTATGTGTCTGTGAAATTGAGTTTTACTGCAATAAAACGAGCGGCGCATTTTTCGGTGCGTGGCTCTGCGTGGCCACGCACTTTTTTATTTTACGAATGAAAGGACGGTATCTATGCCAAATTATCAAAAACTATATCATAAGCTATTCAACGATATCACGGATATCATAGAAGATTTGAAAAAATCCCAACAGGAGGCAGAAGAACAATATCTCCAATCCTGTGAAGAGGAGGACCAAGAAAGGGAGAACGATAAGATTTCCATAGGCTTGAAAGAATAAAAAAATCCCCCGAAAGGGGGATTTTTATTTATGCGAAACGGCGAATCCATTTGGAGAGAACCCCAAGGGCGAGGGTAGTAATCAGAATTTCGGGAATCATATAAGAGCCGTTATAAATCAAGGAATAGGCAAGGATGCTTTGACCCTCCTCGGCATAGACGCCCCAAATCAGGATGCCGGACAGAATGTGGCAAAGGTACCTAAGTCCGGTGACGATGGCACCGGATAAGGGGATGGACCAGAGCTTTTTCCCGCACAGGCGGTCAAAGATACAGGCGATGCCCAGAACCCCGAATGCGAGCAGGTAGTCCAGAACCACCACCAAGGAAAAATCCAAAAAGGTCTGGGTTGGAGGCGGGTAAAAGCCGGTAAGCATCTGGATGAGGGCAAAAACCACGCCGGACAGCAGTCCCCATTTCAGCCCCAGCATCAGGGAAATCAAAATGAGCGGCACCATACTGCAAAGGGTGACCGAGCCGCCCCAAGGCAGGGACGGAATCATCTTGGAAACAAAAATCAGTATGGTGGAGAGGGCAATCAGGATGGCACAGGTGGTTAATTTTTTTGTTCTGCTCATAAAAAACACTCCTTTTCCTAAAAAATGGGGCGGTTCCCGTACAGAACCGCCGCCGAAAAGAATACAAGTGTTTTCCATTTCCCTACGCCGGCATTATCCGTATCAGGTTCCCGGGTCGAAACTCTCTGTTTCCTCTCAGCCTTGCACAAAAGCTCCCCGAATATTTTCTTTATGATAACACACCTTATTCAAAAAAGCAAGAAAAATCTTCCCATATTGACAAGGCGGGGGAAAACGGGTACAATTTTAAGGAGAAAGGGGGAGGCGTATGAAACAGCTGATACAAACATTGACAGAAACCAAAAATCTGCAGGATGCAGAGCTTTTTTCCCTTTTGACCGAAGAATTTGATGAATCGATATTATTTGCTGCCGCAGATGGTATACGGCGGCAGGTCTATGGGGATGCGGTGTATATCCGTGGTTTGATTGAGGTGACCAACTATTGCAAGAATAATTGCTACTATT
>JAZNKC010000017.1:0-15185 GCA_045578365.1 Ructibacterium sp. | reverse complement strand
CTGTAAAAAAACGGCGCATAAATCAACCTCCTGTCCAAGGTTCTTTTTTTATTTTACCATACCAAGCGGGATTTGCAAGAGGATTTCTTAAAATCCGGAAAAATGTTAACGAGCTGTAACACAAGCCCAATCGGTTTCTTTACGTACTTCAACCAAGGTAAATCCTGCATTGGTCAATGCGTCAGTTACTTCATCCAAACGCTCTAAAATAATACCGGAGCAGATAAAGATGCCGTCAGGTTTCATAAATTGGCGCACAAAAGAAGAAAGGGCAATGATGACATCAGCGACAATGTTGGCAAGAACTACATCGTAGGTGCCAAGTTCTTCTCTGACAGAGGCATCAGTGAGCACATCCGCCGCAAAGGCGTGATAATTCTCTTTGGAAAGTCCGTTGAGTGCCAGATTGCTGTACGCCACATCGATAGCATTGGCATCAATGTCAACTGCAACTGCATTTTTTGCACCCAGCAACAGGGCGATGATGGACAGAATTCCTGAACCGCATCCCAAATCCAGAACAGTATCGCCGGACTTGAGGTGCTTTTCGATTTCTTCAATACAAAAGCGGGTACTGGGGTGAGAACCGGTGCCAAAGCTCATTCCGGGGTTTACGGTAAAGACAGTACGCCCCTCGGTGTCTTCCAAGGTTTCCCATGCGGGTTTGATTAACACCTTTTCGCCCACGGGAATGGGATGGAAGTACTGTTTCCAGATTTCAGACCAGTCTTCGTCTTTGACAGAATCCGAGGCAACGGCGAGAGAGCCAAAGAGGTTCTCTGTATCCATCGCCTTCAATTCTTTCATAGAAGATTGCACGGCAGCAAGCTGTTCAAGTCCTGCTGCACCGTCGCTTAAGTAAAGGGTGATGGTGGTATCGGCATCTTTCAGTTGCTCCAAGGTTTCATCCACATAATCCCAGTATTTGCGGTTTTCTTCTAAAAATTCTTTGAAATCATCCTTGTCGGAAATCTCAATCCCGTTGATGCCAAGATTGAGCAAACGACCACTGACAGGGTCAATACCCTCTGCGGTGGTGGTAATGGTTACTTTAATCCAATCCATAGTTTTCTCCTTTAATCACGAATAAGCCAAAACGCCGGCGAATGTCGGCGTTTGGTATTTTACTTAAAGACCTCTTTCATTTTTTCAAAAAAGCTTTTGCTTTGCTTGTATTTGGAGGGGTCCACATTTTCATCAAAGGTCCTGAGCAAATCCTTTTGCTTTTCATTGAGACCCTTGGGAATTTCTACTGTGATGGTAACATATTGGTCACCACGCTGAGAAGAATTGATTTTCGGTACACCCTTTCCGCGCAGACGGAATACGGTGCCGGGTTGTGTTCCCTCAGGAATCTGGTAAGAAACCTTGCCGTCAATGGTGGGAACCTGAACCTCAGCGCCCAGCGTTGCCTGCACAAAGGAAATGGGATAATCGCAAAGAATGTCATAGCCTTGACGCACAAATAACTTATGTCTGCGTACACGGATATTCAAAACCAAATCTCCGTTTGCACCACCGCGGATTCCGGTGTCACCTTCGCCCCGTACATAAACTTGCTGACCGTCATCGATGCCTGCGGGAATTTTTACCCGCACTTTCTTGGGTTTACGCACCGTGCCCTCGCCGTGACAGGATTTACAAGGATTTTTGATGATAGTACCCTTGCCGCCACAGGAATCACAGGGACGAACGCTCTGGAAGTTACCAAAAGCGGTTCTCTGTACAGTACGAACCTGACCAGTTCCGTGACAGGTGGGACAGGTTTCGGGTGAGCTGCCCTTTTCTGCCCCTGAACCGGAGCAGGAGGAGCACTTTTCCAAGTGGTTGACGGTGATATCCTTTTCCACCCCAAAGCAAGCCTCTTCAAAGGTCAAATCCACGCTATAATTGAGGTCACGCCCCCGTTGCGGAGCGTTGGGGTTGCTGCGTTGTCCGCCAAAACCACCGCCAAAAAAGCTGCTGAAGATGTCCCCCATATCAAATCCGTCAAAGCCACCAAAACCGCCGCCGTAGCCACCGCCACCGCCGGCTGCTGGGTCAAATGCCGCATGGCCAAACTGGTCATAGCGTTGCTTTTTTTCCGCATCGCTCAAGACTTCATAAGCCTCGGTTGCTTCTTTGAATTTTGCTTCCGCACCCTCTTTGTCATCCGGATTCAGGTCGGGATGATATTTTTTTGCAAGTTTGCGATATGCTTTTTTAATTTCGTCCCCGGTAGCGGATTTTGTCACTCCAAGGACTTCATAATAATCTCTTTTCTCTGCCATAAATAACCTCACGATATGATGCGAAATAGGCGGACAAAGAACTGCCCGCCTGTTTCTTGCGTTCGTTAGTTGTTGTCGTCGTGAACCTCGGTGTATTCTGCATCTACCACATTGTCATCAGGAGCCTGCTGTGCGTCTTGCGCTTGCTGTGCCTGCTGTGCTGCAGCATACAGCTTTTCGGATACTGCATAGAACTTTTGAGAAACCGCTTCGGTCTGTGCCTTCACAGCCTCTACATCCAGAGGAGATGCCTTAAGCAGTTCCTTGAGTTTGTCTACCTCAGCCTGAATGCCGTCTTTTTCGGATGCATCAATCTTGTCACCCAGTTCGTTCAAGGTCTTTTCGGTCTGATATACCATATTATCTGCACCGTTGCGTACATCGACTTCTTCTTTCTTTTTCTTGTCTTCAGCCGCAAACTGTTCTGCTTCCTTAACAGCCTTTTCGATATCTTCGTCGGAAAGGTTGGTGGAGGAGGTAATGGTGATATCCTGCTGCTGACCGGTTCCCAAATCCTTTGCGGTAACCTTTACGATACCATTGGCATCAATATCAAAGGTAACTTCAATCTGGGGAACACCACGGGGTGCCGGAGGAATGTTGGTCAGACTGAATCTGCCCAAAGTCTTGTTATAAGCTGCCATTTCTCTTTCGCCCTGCAGAACGTGAACCTCAACACTGGTCTGGCTGTCTGCTGCCGTAGAGAAAATCTGACCCTTCTTGGTGGGGACGGTGCTGTTTCTCTCAATCAGTTTGGTGAATACACCGCCCATGGTTTCGATACCCAAAGACAGAGGAGTAACATCCAGAAGTACCAAATCTTCTACGTCACCGGAGAGAACGCCTGCCTGAATGGATGCACCGATTGCAACACATTCGTCAGGATTGATGCCCTTGTGGGGTTCTTTGCCGATGAACTTTTGTACTGCTTCCTGAACTGCAGGAATTCTGGAAGAACCGCCTACCAGCAATACCTTGTCAATATCGCTGGGAGAAAGACCTGCATCACGCAATGCGTTTCTGGTGGGTTCCATAGTTTTTTCAACCAAATCAGCGGTCAAAGAGTCAAACTGTGCTCTGGTAATGGTGATATCCAGATGCTTAGGACCGGTCTGGTCTGCGGTGATAAAGGGAAGATTTACATTGGAGCTCATCACGCCGGAAAGCTCAATCTTTGCTTTTTCAGCAGCTTCCTTCAATCTCTGCAATGCCATCTTGTCCTGACGCAGGTCGATGCCGTTTTCTTTCTGGAATTCATCTGCCAGATAGTGCATTACCTTGTCGTCAAAGTCGTCACCGCCCAGACGGTTGTTACCGCTGGTTGCCAGAACCTCAAAGACGCCGTCGCCGATTTCCAGAACGGATACGTCAAAGGTACCGCCACCAAGGTCATAAACCATAATCTTCTGGTCCATATCCTTTTCCAGTCCGTATGCCAGTGCTGCTGCGGTCGGCTCGTTGATGATACGCAGAACCTCAAGACCTGCGATTTTACCCGCATCCTTGGTTGCCTGACGCTGTGCATCGCTGAAGTAAGCAGGAACAGTGATAACTGCCTGAGAAATGGTTTCGCCCAGATATGCTTCTGCGTCGGCTTTCAGCTTTTGCAGAATCATTGCAGAAATCTCCTGGGGAGAATAGTTTTTGTCATCAATTGCAACCTTGCGGTCGGTACCCATATCACGCTTGATGGAGCTGATGGTGCGGTCGGGGTTAGTGATAGCCTGACGCTTTGCAACCTGACCTACCAAACGCTCACCGGTCTTGGTAAACGCAACCACAGAGGGGGTAGTTCTTGCGCCCTCGGGGTTGGTGATAACGGTGGGCTCGCCACCCTCCATAACTGAAACACAAGAGTTTGTTGTACCTAAGTCAATACCAATAATTTTTGCCATAATGAATCATCCTTTCATTTTTCGTTATATTCTTTGATTAGTTGCTCACCTTTACCATAGCGTGGCGAACAACCTTATCTTGATAGACATAGCCTTTCATCAGTTCTTCCAATACGGTGTTTTCTTCCTGATCGCTTTCTTCCGTCATAACGGCGTTATGCTTTTCAGGGTCAAAGGGTTTGCCTGCGGCGTCCATCGGCAAAACACCAATGGCAGCAAGGGCATCCAAAAACTGTTTTTGAATCATTTTGACACCCTCAAGCATACTATTGGCATCCGTATCCTCGGCAGAAACCGAAATTGCCCGCTCCAGATTATCCAAAACAGGAAGAAGCTTCTCAGTGGTATCACAGACTGCGGTGCTGTAAACCTCGCTTTTTTCACGCTGAGAGCGTTTTTTGAAGTTATCAAACTCTGCAGCAGTACGCATCAGTCGATCGGTGAGGTTGGCAATCGATTCTTCTGCCAATTCCAGAGGTGTTTTTTCTTCAACAGCTTCAGTGTCCGTTGTTTCAGTATCTGCGACGGTTTCCTCAACATCGTTTTGCAGGTTTTCCTCGACATTTGTATTCTGGCTCATTTATTCATCTCCTTTGCTGGTTTTTCCATTCAGTTGCTTCTGGATTGGCAACGGCTCGGTTTCAAATTCCTGACTCAGCATTTTCTCAAGCTGTTTTGAAAAGAATTCTACGCCGGAAACCACTCTTGCATAATCCATACGGACGGGCCCTACCACACCAATAATACCGGTGAGGTTTGAACCCGCTTTATAAGTTGAAAGAACAACGCTGTTGTTCTTTAACTGCGGCAGTTGATTTTCATCCCCGATAAATACTTTAACCTTTCCGTCACTGATGGATGGAAGATGATTTACCAAAGATTCTAAACTTTGTTTATCATCAAAAAACTCAAAGATTTCTTTGATTTTGGTGATTTCGTTGTATTCAGGGAAACGGAGGATGTTGGAAGAACCCTCCATATAAATTTCACGTCGGTCAATCTCGGAAATGGCTTCATTGACCAGTTCCAGAACCGAAGATAAAATTTCGTGATTATCGCCCACAGCGTTGATGACTTCAATCACCCGGTCCAGATTCATTTCCGAACGGGTATATCCAACCAGATGCTGGTTCAGTGCCTGGGTGATGTCCTCCACCATAGATTCTGTAATCGGCGCTTTTAAGCGTAAAAGCTTGTTTTTAATCAAACCGGAACTGTCAGAAACAATCACCATAAGTGTTTTTTCATCAACCGAAACCAGTTTGATTGCCTTGATGACACCATAACTGATGGTAGGCAGCACGCCAAAGGTGGGGAGATTGGTGATGTTAGAAAAGGTCGCAGACACATTCTTGACGATTTTATCCAGCTCCCGAATTTTATGGAGCATTGCGCCCTGCAACTGCTGAATCTCCGCATTGGTCATACGGTACCGCTCCATCAAGGAATCCACATAAAAGCGAAAACCTTGGCTGGACGGAATTCTGCCGGAAGAGGTGTGGGGTTGCAACAGGAATCCCATTTCTTCCAAATCTCCCATCTCGTTGCGGATGGTAGCAGGACTCAAATTCAAATCGGTATTTTTGGCAATACTTCTGGAACCCACCGGTTCGGCATTTTGAATATATCCCTCAACGATGGCACGCAATATTGACTTTTTTCGCTCATCCAACGGCATATAAACAACACCTCCGGTTTTGTTTTGTTAGCACTCTACCCAAAGGAGTGCTAACACATTAGTGATAGCATATCACGGACGGAATATTTTGTCAAGGTATTTTTGGAAAAAGATGCACAAAGAAACAACGAGAAAATCCTTTGTTTTTGCCGAGTTTTATGGGCGGTGGAAATGGATGGAAAGTTAGCAAAAGGGGTTGCAATCATATCCTAATGGTGGTACAATAAGTAGTTAAGATAGAAGCAAATTATGAATATATGAGGTATGGAATATGGAGTTTCAAGTTGCATCAAAGTATAAGCCTGCCGGCGACCAGCCTAAGGCGATTGAAGCCTTGTCAAATGGCGTTTTGCGCGGTGATAAGTTTCAAACTCTGCTGGGAGTTACAGGCAGCGGCAAAACCTTTACCATGGCCAATGTAATTGAAAAGGTACAGCGTCCCACATTGGTGCTTGCCCATAATAAAACCCTTGCGGCACAGCTCTGTAGTGAATTTAAGGAAATTTTCCCCAATAATGCGGTGGAATATTTTGTGTCTTACTACGACTATTATCAGCCGGAGGCGTATATCCCCCATTCTGATATCTATATCGAAAAGGATGCATCCACAAACGAGGAAATCGATAAATTGCGGCATAGTGCAACCGCGGCACTTTTTGAGCGCAGGGATGTCATCATTGTGGCAAGTGTTTCTTGTATTTACGGTCTGGGTGATCCAATTGATTATAACAACATGGTGATTTCTCTGCGCCCGGGAATGATTAAGGATAGGGACGAGGTTATTGCCAAACTGATTGAGATTAAATATGAACGGAACGAAATGGAGTTTGTGCGTAACAAGTTTCGGGTGCGTGGGGATGTGGTGGATATTTTCCCGTCTGAATCTTCCGGAAATGCAGTGCGGATTGAGTTTTTTGGGGATGAAGTGGAAAAAATCTATGACTTCAATCCGGTGACCGGTGAAGTGGTGGCAGAGAGAAAGCATGTTGCTATTTATCCGGCATCCCACTATGTAACCACACCAGAAAAACGTGAGCGTGCCATTGAAAGCATTGAAAAGGAATTGGAAGAACGCCTGAAAGAGCTTCGGGAAGAAAATAAATTGGTAGAAGCACAACGGCTGGAGCAACGCACCAACTACGATATTGAGATGATGCGGGAAACCGGATTCTGTAACGGCATTGAAAATTATTCCAGACATATGAGCGGAAGAGCGGCAGGAACGCCACCCTTTACCCTGATTGACTATCTGCCAAAGGATTTCCTGTTGTTTGTGGATGAATCCCATGTCACCCTGCCCCAGGTAAGAGCAATGTTTGCGGGGGACCGGTCAAGAAAAGAGAATCTTGTGAATTACGGATTCCGCTTGCCCTCCGCCTTTGATAATCGTCCATTGACCTTTGATGAATTCTATGGAAAACTGAATCAGGCAATCTTTGTCAGTGCAACGCCGGCAGAGTTTGAAAAAGAAGAATCCACCGGCATTGTGGAACAGGTTATCCGTCCTACAGGACTTTTGGATCCGGAAGTGGAGGTAAGACCAATCACGGGGCAAGTGGATAACCTTTACAGTGAGATTATCGAAAGAACCAAGAACGATGAAAGAGTCCTTGTGACAACACTTACCAAGAAAATGGCAGAGCGGCTAACTGAATATCTGGAGGAAATGGGCGTAAAGGTGAGATACTTGCACTCGGATGTCCAGACCATTGAGCGAATGGAGATTATTCGGGATTTAAGGCTCGGTGTTTTTGATGTTTTGGTGGGCATCAATCTTCTGCGGGAAGGGTTGGATATTCCGGAGGTATCTCTGGTTGCCATTCTGGATGCAGACAAAGAAGGCTTTTTGCGGAGCGATACTTCGCTCATACAGACCATTGGGCGTGCGGCAAGAAATGCAGAGGGTAAGGTAATTATGTATGCAGACACCATAACCCGTTCTATGGATTATGCCATTAAGGAAACCAATCGCCGTCGGGAATTGCAGATGCAATTTAACCAACAGCACGGGATTACGCCTACTACCATTTGCAAAGAGGTACACGAGGTCATTGAAGCGACACAGACGGTCAGCAAGGAAAAGGTTTCCAAGCAGACGCAGACGGTTCAATGGCAGAAGAGCATTGCAGAGCTGACCGCAGAAATGAAAAAGGCGGCAGAACTTTTGCAATTTGAATTGGCGGCACAGATTCGTGATGAAATCCGGTATCTGGAAAGCTTGATAGAAAAGGAGCAAGATGCAAATGTCAAATAAAAATATTGTAATCAAAGGAGCAAATGAGAACAACCTGAAAAATATTTCGGTGGAGATTCCTCGTGACCAATTTGTGGTGTTGACCGGACTCAGCGGTTCGGGCAAATCCTCTCTTGCCTTTGAAACCATTTACGCAGAGGGGCAGCGACGTTATGTGGAATCCCTGTCTGCCTATGCAAGACAGTTTTTGGGGCAGATGGACAAGCCGGATGTGGAATCCATTGAGGGGCTTTCTCCGGCGATTTCTATTGACCAGAAAACCACCAGCAAAAACCCCCGTTCTACGGTGGGTACGGTAACAGAAATCTATGACTATATCCGCTTGCTGTTTGCAAGAATCGGTGTACCTCATTGTCCCAAATGCGGCAAAGAAATCAAACCCCAATCCATTGACCAGATGATCGATGCGGTAAAGAAACTTCCGGAAAGAACCAAGATACAAATCCTGTCACCCATTGCACGGGGCAGAAAAGGGGAATACGTAAAGACCTTTCAGGATGCCAGAAAAAATGGATTTGTGCGGGTGCGCGTCGATGGTGAAATGCTGGAGCTTACCGATGAAATTCCTAAGCTTGACAAACAGAAAAAGCACACCATTGAAATTGTGGTTGACCGTCTTGTAATCAAAGAAGATATGGATAAACGTTTGGCGGATTCCATTGAAACTGCCCTTCATATGGCACACGGCTTGGTTTTAATTGATGTCATTGACGGTGAGGAGATGATATTCAGCCAGAATTACGCCTGTGATGATTGCGGCATCAGTATGGAAGAACTTTCCCCCAGAATGTTCTCTTTTAACACGCCTTATGGTGCGTGTCCCACCTGTACCGGACTTGGAACCATTGCGAAAATTGATCCAGACTTGGTGATTCCTGATAAGTCCTTAAGTATCAATCAGGGGGCAATCCTTGCCAGTGGTTGGTCAGGGACAGAGCCGGGAAGTATCTCTCGTATGTATTACGAGGGGATGGCGGCACACTACGGATTCAGCTTGGATACCCCGATTCGGGAACTTCCGGCAGATGTCCTGGATATTCTTTTGTATGGAACTCGTGGAGAAAAAATCAAATTAACCTATGACAATAAGTTTTCCAAAGGGGTCAAATATACACGTTTTGAGGGCGTTATCAACAATCTGGAACGGCGGTACAAGGAAACCAACTCCGAGTGGATGAAGGCGGAAATTGAAAGTCTTATGATAGAAAAACCCTGTTCAGATTGTGGCGGAACCCGTTTGAAAAAAGAAACCTTAGCGGTTACTGTCAACGGCTTAAACATTCATCAGGTATGTCAGTTTTCCATTGCCAATGCGTTGGAGTTCTTTTCAAGCCTGACATTAAATTTGTCTGAAAAAGACAAAACCATTGCCAAGCATGTTTTGAAAGAAATCAATGACCGTTTGCGTTTTTTGGTCAATGTGGGATTGGATTATCTCACCCTGTCTCGAAGTGCAGGTACTCTCTCTGGCGGAGAGGCACAGCGCATCCGTTTGGCAACCCAGATTGGAACCAGTTTGATGGGGGTTATTTATATTCTGGACGAGCCCAGTATCGGGCTTCACCAAAGAGATAACGACCGCTTGATTGCAACACTGAAGCATCTTCGGGATTTGGGTAATACCCTGTTGGTGGTGGAACACGATGAAGATACTATGCTGGCGGCGGATCATATCATTGACATCGGTCCGGGAGCGGGCGTGCACGGCGGTGAGATTGTGGCGCAAGGAACTGCCGAGGAAATTATGGCATGTGAAAACTCGGAAACCGGACTTTACCTGAGCGGAAAGAAACGAATTCCGGTGCCGGAATCCAGAAGAAAAGGCAACGGCAACACCTTGCAGATTTGCGGTGCTGCCGAGAATAACCTGAAAAATATTGATATCAAAATTCCTTTGGGAACCTTCACCTGTGTAACCGGTGTTTCCGGGAGCGGGAAAAGCTCTTTTGTCAATGAAATTCTGTATAAAGAGCTTGCCAATCAGTTGAATCACGCCAAAAAGCATCCGGGAAAATTCCGTGAAATCAAAGGCGTGGAGCATCTTGATAAGGTGATTGCTATCGACCAGTCCCCCATTGGCAGAACCCCTCGCAGTAATCCGGCGACCTATACCGGGATGTTTGGCGATATTCGTGAAGTTTTTGCAATGACACCGGAAGCAAAATCACGGGGGTATAAGGCGGGAAGATTCAGCTTTAACGTGCGTGGCGGTAGGTGTGAATCCTGTACCGGCGACGGCATTATCTGCATCGAAATGCACTTTTTGCCCGATGTATATGTCCCTTGTGAGGTCTGTGACGGAAAACGATATAACCGCGAAACCTTAGAAGTGCGCTACAAAGGGAAAAATATTTATGAGGTCCTGGAAATGACGGTGGAAGAGGGGTGTGAATTTTTTGCCAACATCCCTAAGATCCAACGCAAACTGCAGACACTTTTTGATGTTGGACTGGGTTATATCAAAATTGGTCAGCCGTCGACCACCCTCTCCGGCGGTGAGGCGCAAAGAGTAAAGCTTGCGACAGAGCTAAGTAAACGGGGAACCGGAAAAACAGTCTATATTCTGGATGAGCCCACCACCGGGTTGCATACCGCAGATGTGCATAAACTGATAGAGGTGCTTCAGAAATTGGTGGATGCCGGCAATACTGTCGTGGTAATCGAGCATAATCTTGATATTATCAAAACCGCGGATTATATCATCGATTTGGGGCCCGAGGGGGGCGATTTAGGCGGCAATCTGGTGGTTTGCGGCACGCCGGAAAAGGTGGCAAAATGTGAAAATTCCTATACCGGAAAGTATCTCAAAGAATATCTGAAAAAGAAAAAATAATACAGGAGAAAAAGATGTTCAAATTTCCCATTTTTTTCGGGAAAAATAAGGCAATTTCTCACATTTTTTTATTGACGATAGAATTGTAGAGTGGTATAATATTTCTTAATATGTAATATTTTGCGCAAATATGGAAGTGATGTTGTTGAATAACGAAAAAGTAACCCACACTCCTAAGGGATTGTCTGACATCCTTTGGGATGAATGTGATTTGAAATTCCGGATTGAAACCGTTGCCCGAGAAACCTTTTCCAAGCACGGCTACAAGATGGTACAAACACCAACCTTTGAGTATTTTGATGTTTACCATACGGCTACGCCAAATAAGGCGGAAAGTATGTTCAAGTTCTTTGATGTGAACGGAAGAATGTTGGCACTTCGCCCGGATTTTACCACTTCGATTGCACGTTTGGCTGCAACCAAATCTTTGGGTGAGGATATTCCCCTTAAGCTCAGCTATTCCGGTAGCACCTTCCGGAATGATGAGGCTTTCAGCCAGGCACGGCAAAGAGAGTTCTCTCAGGTGGGTATCGAGTTGATTGGCGAAAACAAGCCGGAGGCAGATGCAGAGGTGATTTCGGTGGTTATCGAAACCCTGCTTGCTGCCGGAATGAAACAGTTCCAGATTGATATCGGTCAGGTCGGCTATTTTATGGAGCTTGCAAAACAGGCGCAGTTAAATCCTGAGCAGGCAGATCAGCTGCGCAGCTTTATCAATGATAAAGATTTTGTTGCCATTGAACAGTTTTTGGACACCTTGGAGATTCCGGAGGACTTGAAGAAGATTTTTGCCGGTATGCCAACCCAATTCGGGGAAGTATCAGTAATCCAAAACGCGATGGAACAAAAGGGAATCGGTGATGGAGCAAAAGCGGCGCTGAAAAATCTGGAGCAGATTTATCAGGTTTTGGCAAAGCTTCATTACGAACAATATATCTCAATCGATTTGGGTATGGTGCCCCATCTGGATTACTATACCGGAATGATTTTCAAAGGCTTTACCTATGGGGTTGGTTTCCCCATTTGTTCCGGTGGCCGTTATGATACACTGATGGAAAAATTCGGGAAAAAGCAGCCTGCAACCGGTGCTGCAATTGGCGTAGAACGTTTGATGGCGGCATTGCAGGATGAAAAGGGAACCGAACTTTCCAAAACGGAGGCATCCGAATATGTGACGGTTGCTCTTGCCAAAGGTAGATTGGCAGAACTGTCCATTGAGATTTTCGACCGTCTTGGTTTTGATGTTGCGGAAATGCAGACCAAAACCCGCAAACTGATCTTTACCGATACCAAGAAGAAGTTCCGCTTTATTTTGGTAAAAGCATCTGATGTTCCCACTTATGTGGAATATGGTGCGGCGGACATCGGCATCGTTGGCAAGGATACCTTGTTGGAAAGCGGTAAGGATTTGTATGAAGTTCTGGATTTAGGCTTTGGTGTCTGCAAGATGGCAGTTGCCGGACCTGCAGAATTGAAAGGCAAGATGGAAGGACGCAATATTATGCGTGTTGCAAGCAAGTACCCCGAAATTGCCAGAGATTATTTCCACGGCGTAAAAGGACAGACTGTAGATATCATCAAACTCAACGGATCGGTAGAATTGGGACCGTTGGTTGGACTTTCTGAAGTCATTGTGGATATTGTCGAGAGCGGAAAAACTTTGCACGAGAACGGCCTGACCGTTCTTGAGGATGTATGTCCCTTGAGTGCAAGACTGGTGGTCAATCGGGTGAGTATGAAGCTCCACCGCAAAGAAATTGTTGACCTGATTGAAAAGATTAAAGGAGAGTTGGACTAATGCGTTTGTACCCTGCAATTGATATGATAGACGGAAAATGCGTGCGCTTGGTGCAAGGTGATTATCGCAAAAAGACCACATTCTCCGAAGACCCTCTGGCTGTCGCTCTGCGTTGGCAGGAAGAAGGGGGCGATTTGATTCATCTGGTGGATTTGGATGGAGCAAAATCCGGTGATATGCCGAACTTTGATATTGTCTGCCGGATTGCATCGGAATTACAGATTCCCATTGAGATTGGTGGCGGAATCCGTGATATGCACGCAGTGGAAAAGTATCTGGAACACGGCGTGGAACGGGTGATTTTAGGTACTGCGGCAATCAAAAACCCCGATTTTGTCAAAGAGGCGGTCAAAGAATACGGAAAACGTATTGTAGTAGGCATTGATGCCAAAGACGGAATGGTTGCCATCAGCGGTTGGGAAGAGGTCAGCAAGGTTTCCGCACTTTCTTTGGCGAAGCAGATGGAACAGCTTGGGGTTGCAACCTTGATTTATACCGATATTGCAACGGACGGAATGTTAAAAGGACCAAATTTCACGGCGATGCAGGAGATGGCGGAGTATGTAGCTTTGGATGTGGTTGCATCCGGAGGCGTGTCCTCCCTGAAGGATTTGGAACGGCTCAGCAAAACCGGTGTCGAGGGCGCTATCATTGGAAAAGCACTTTATACCGGACATATCAAGCTTCCGGAAGCGGTTTCCCTGTGTCGGGATATGAAATAAACTACAAAAAGAAAGGTGTTTATGATGGAATTTTTGAATGATTTGAAATTTGATGAAAAAGGCTTGATTCCTGCTATTGCACAGGATGCAGTCAGCGGAGAGGTGCTGATGTGCGCTTATATGAATAAAGAGAGCATCACCAAAACTCTGGAGACCGGAAAAGCGACTTATTTTAGCCGTAGCAGAAACGAGCTCTGGGAAAAGGGTGAAACCTCCGGTCACTATCAGTATGTCAAGGATATTCTGGTAGATTGCGACGGCGATGCATTGGTTCTGAAAGTAGAGCAGGAGGGTGCTGCTTGTCATACCGAAAATCCCTCTTGTTTCTATCGCAAGGTGATTGATGGAAAACTGGTTGAGATTCCTACCGGTCTTGGGAGACAGCCCGGCATCCTGTATGATGTTTATAACATCATCGTAGATCGGGTAAAGAACCCCAAAGAAGGTTCTTATACCAATTACCTGTTTGAAAAGGGCATTGACAAGATGCTGAAAAAGGTGGGCGAGGAGTCTGCTGAGGTGATTATTGCATCCAAGAACTATGTAAAGGCAGAGGTGCAATACGAAACCGCTGATTTGCTCTATCACCTGTCTGTGGTTCTGGTTGAACAAGGCCTGACTTGGGACGATATCTTTGGAGAATTGTCTTCCAGATATAACAAATAGGAATGGCAAATCAAATCCAAAAATACCTGATGATTCCGGCTATTCTTGTGTTACTGTCTTTCTATTTTTGGGGACTCAACATCTGGCAAAATCGTGTTGATGGAAGCCTCAATCAAGAAATAAACGACTTGCCGGTTTTTTCAGAGCAGTCGGAACCGGAAGAGGAAATAAAAATCAATCTCAATACCGCAACCAAGGAAGAATTGACGACACTGTCCGGTATTGGGGAAAAGCTTGCGGAGCGAATTCTTGAGAAACGAGAATCGTTAGGGGGATTTCGTTCCGTTGAACAGATTACTGAAATTCCGGGGATTGGAGAAAAGCTCTTTCAGCAAATTCAATCCCAGATTACGATAGAATAGGAGAAACACGATGCAGTCGTTACTTGAGAATTTTTATGCTTCCAAAGATATCAAGAACCTCTCTGCTGTGCAGTGCAAAGAGCTGGCAAAGGAAATCCGTGATTTTCTGGTTTCCCGTGTGTCCAAGACCGGTGGACATTTGGCAGCGAATTTGGGCGTGGTAGAACTTACCATTGCGCTACATCAGGTTTTTGATGTAGAATATGACCGCATCGTTTGGGATGTTGGACACCAGTCTTATGTCCATAAAATTTTGACCGGACGGGGCAGACAATTTGATACGCTCCGACAGTTTGGAGGTATGAGCGGATTTCCCAAAACAGAGGAAAATCCGGCAGATGCTTTTAACACCGGGCACAGTTCCACTTCTATTTCAGCGGCAACCGGATTTGCGGTTGCGGCAAAATTAAACAGAGAAGATAGGACAGCCGTTGCGGTTATCGGTGATGGCGCCCTGACCGGTGGAATGGCATTTGAAGCACTCAATCACGCAGGAGCAATGCAGATTCCCCTGGTTGTGATTCTGAATGACAATGGGATGTCAATTTCTCAAAATGTAGGCGGCTTTTCTAAGAAGTTAAAGCAGATTCGCAACACCAAGCGATATTTTCGTTTCAAGTCCAATGTGAAATCCGTTCTGGGAAAAATTCCGGTCATCGGTGTTCCGCTCAAGCAATTCGTTGGTCGTATCAAAGCGGCATTTAAGC
>JAZNKC010000016.1:0-3690 GCA_045578365.1 Ructibacterium sp. | reverse complement strand
ATCTCCGATGCAGAATTGGAGCTGACCAAACCCACCGTGTTTGCAGAACCGCAGGTGGACAACCTGACCATGGAAACCTTGGATATTCCCGAGGGAAAATATTTTGCAATGGAGTATCTGCCCGGTCAGTTTGACCAGAGAGCGGATAGTGCCGCACAATGTGTGCAGATTATGACCGGAGGGGCAAAACCCACCGTTCGTACTGCCAAGATTGTGGTACTTTTGGGTGATGTTACCGATGAGGAACTTCACGCAGCGGAAAAGTATTGTGTCAATCCGGTGGAATCCCGTCTTGCAAGCTTGGAAAAGCCGGATACCCTGATGGATAATCCTGAAGTTCCGGAAGACGTTAAGACTCTGGACGGCTTTATTGATGCAGACGAAGCGGGGCTTAAGGCGATTATTGCGGATATGGGTCTTGCTATGGACTTGGGTGATATTACCTTCTGTCAGCAGTACTTCAAGGACACCGAGAAACGCAACCCCACCATTACTGAGGTGCGAATGATTGATACCTATTGGTCTGACCATTGCCGTCACACCACATTCTCAACCATCCTTGACAATGTAGAGATTCAGGACAAGCTGATTGCCGGCGTGTATGAGGAATACTTAAAATCCCGTGCCAATGTTTATGGCGACAGAAAGAAGAACATCTGCCTGATGGATATTGCAACCATCGCAGTGAAGGAACTGAAAAAGCAGGGCGTACTGAAAGCCTTGGATGAATCTGAAGAAATCAATGCCTGCAGCATCAATGTCAAGGTGGAAATGACCGACGGTACCGAAGAGGATTGGCTGGTGATGTTCAAGAACGAAACCCACAACCACCCCACCGAAATCGAGCCCTTTGGTGGTGCGGCAACCTGTCTTGGCGGTGCAATCCGTGACCCGCTGTCCGGCCGTTCTTATGTGTATCAGGCAATGCGTGTCACCGGTTCCGGCGACCCCAGAACCACGTTGAAGGACACTATGGTAGGAAAGCTCCCCCAGAGAAAGATTACCGTTGGTGCAGCACAAGGTTACAGCTCCTATGGTAACCAGATTGGTCTTGCAACCGGTCAGGTAGCCGAGGTTTATGACGAGGGTTATGTTGCAAAGCGTATGGAAATCGGTGCGGTGATTGCAGCAGCGCCCAAAGAAAATGTTGTCCGTGAGGTTCCGGAAGCAGGGGATGTTGTTGTTCTGCTTGGCGGAATGACCGGACGGGACGGCTGCGGCGGTGCAACCGGTTCTTCCAAGGCGCACGATGACAGCTCTTTGGCAAGCTGCGGTGCAGAAGTACAAAAGGGTAATGCACCGGTAGAAAGAAAGCTGCAACGTCTTTTCCGCAAGAAAGAGGTTACCCAGCTGATTCGCCGTTGTAATGACTTTGGCGCAGGCGGCGTTTCGGTTGCCATTGGTGAGTTGGCAGACGGTTTGGTTATCAACCTTGACAAGGTTCCCAAAAAGTATGAGGGCCTTGATGGCACCGAACTTGCGATTTCCGAATCTCAGGAACGTATGGCTGTGGTTGTTCGTGCCAAGGATGCAGAAACCTTTATAGAAGAAGCAGACAAAGAGAATCTGGAAGCGGTCATCGTGGCTGAGGTCAATGACAGCAACCGCCTGAAGATGCTCTGGAGAGGAAAGACCATCTGTGACATCAGCAGAGACTTCCTCAATACCAACGGTGCGGAAAAGCACAACGATGTTTTGGTGCCTGAGGCAAGCTATGACAGCGCACTCTTTGATACCACCCCTCAGGGCAACAACTGGGAGGAAAAGACCCTCAACCTGATGAAGGATTTGAATGTGGCATCCCAGAAAGGCTTGGTAGAGCGGTTTGACAGCACCATCGGTGCAGGCTCTGTGTTTATGCCTTATGGCGGAAAGCATCAGCTGACCCCCCAACAGAATATGGTTGCAAAGATTCCTACCATCCACAAGGAAACTGAAACTGCAACGGTAATGGCATATGGTTACAATCCCAAAATTTCTAAGGCAAATCCGTTCCTGGGTTCTGTCTATGCAGTGGTGGATTCTGTAACCCGTGCAGTCTGTGCCGGTGCAGATTACAAGGATATCTACCTGACCTTCCAGGAGTATTTTGAGCGTCTGGGCACCGACAAGACCCGTTGGGGCAAGCCTCTGTCTGCGCTCTTGGGCGGATACCTTGCACAGAAAGAATTGGGCATCGCTGCCATCGGCGGTAAGGATAGTATGTCCGGTTCCTTCAACGATATTGATGTTCCCCCCACTCTGGTTTCTTTTGCAGTTGCACCTCTGCGTGCAAAGGTTGCAACCTCCGGAGAATTCAAGGGCAGCAACAATTTGGTATTCTGGATTAAACCCAAGTATGATGAAAACAATATGCCCAAGTTTGAAAGCTTGAAGGCAATGTATGATATGCTCTGCATGATGATCAATGACACCAAGGTGAACTTGATTCAGTCTGCATGGGCAGTGGGTTACGGCGGTGTGATGGAAGCAGTTGCCAAGATGGGCTTTGGTAATAAGATTGGATTCCAGTTCAATGATTGCTGTGACAAGAAAGACCTGTTCAAGGCTTGCTACGGCAGTGTGCTGATTGAGGTTCAGGGTCTTGGTGCAACCGGTTTGATGGGTGATATGGTGGATGTTGTAAAACTCGGCCACACCACCGACGGCACCGATATTGTGATTGACAATGAGCGTATCTCCTTGGATAGCCTGATTGACGCTTGGCAGAATCCTCTGGAAGAGGTATTTGCCACCAAGGCAGATTTTGAGGATGTGGGTATGAAGACCTTTGCCTTTGGCGAAAGAGTCAACATCAAGCCCTCGCAGTCCTTTGGAAAACCCAGAATCTTTATCCCCGCATTCCCCGGTACCAACTGTGAATATGATTCTGCCCGTGCTTTTGAGCGCGCAGGCGGTGTTGCGGATATTCAGGTGTTCAAGAACCTGAAACCGGAGCATATTGAAGATTCGATCAATCGTTTTGTAGATTCCATCAAGCAAGCACAGATTATTATGCTGCCCGGTGGATTCAGCGGCGGTGACGAGCCGGACGGCTCCGGTAAGTTCATCAAAGCGGCTTTTGAAAACGAGCGTGTCAAGGATGCTGTGATGGAGATGCTTTACAAACGTGACGGTTTGATGCTGGGTATCTGTAACGGATTCCAGGCACTCATCAAACTGGGGCTGGTTCCTTATGGTGAAATCCGCAAGGTGGACGACACCTGCCCGACCCTGACCTTTAACACCATCGGTCGCCACGTATCGCAGATTGTTTCCACCCGGATTTCTTCTGTCAAGTCCCCCTGGTTCAGCGGAGTCAACTTAGGTGACATTCACCAGATTGCTGTTTCTCACGGTGAGGGACGCTTTGTTGCAAGCCCTGAAGTGATTGCTGAGATGGAAAAGAACGGACAGATTGCAACCCAGTATGTAGATTTGAGCGGCAATCCCACCTATGAGATGCCTTACAACCCCAACGGTTCTTATTATGCAATCGAGGGTATCACCAGTAAGGATGGCCGTATCTTGGGCAAGATGGGTCACTCCGAGCGCTTTAAGGATGATGTATTTAAGAACATCCCCGGCGATAAGGACCAGAAAATCTTCCAGTCCGGCGTACAATATTTCAAATAAAATGTCTTATGACGCATACTCTCAGGCAGGGTATGCGTCGGGCTGTTTTACAAAGGAGAATCGATATGTATCAGC
>JAZNKC010000015.1:0-6573 GCA_045578365.1 Ructibacterium sp. | reverse complement strand
CCTACCACCAAAAATGCCTCGGGGGTCAGGGAGATACCGCCGCCGGTACCGCCGCCGAACATATCCTTGGGCGAGTCGGAGTTCTTGCCGGCACGGAACTTCTCAAATTCGGTTCCGCCAACGCCAAAACCCATTGCCACCTTGGAAATCGGGATAATCACCGTGCCGTCCGGTGTGGTGATGGGGTCTCCCACAATGGTATTGACATCAATCATACTTTTCAGACCCTGCAACGCCGTGTACATAATTCCTTCAATCGGATGTTTGTTTTCTGCCATTTTCTCCACTTCCTTTTTTTATTTTTTCCCACAGATAAGTAACCGCCATCCGTCCGTACTCTTTGAGTATCGTATGGATAATATGCGCCGGTCTTACCTTAATTATACTCCTAATTTCCAAATGAAACCGTGGAACATTAAAATTCGGTTCCAATTCCAGCTTGGGATAGTCCATCTTTACATACCCGCACAAGAGGGGATAGAACACACCCAAGGCACTCCAGATTGCGCCATACGCCATTCCGGTGTGTGCCGGATTTCCGGTCCCGAATTCCAAACGAATCTCGGTTTCTTCCACCCAGATTTTATACCTGAGTCCGTCAAAGACAGCCGCAAAGCTTCCCTGCGCATCCGCCCAGAGCTGTCGGTATTCGGCAATCAACGCACCAGGACCTCCCGGCTGATACCCTCCCTTTTCGGGATCGTAAATTCGTTTTTTATCTTCTTTCCATCGGGAAAGAATGGGGTTTTCCTTCTTCTCTGCCGAAGTCCCTTTGCTCTTAGGGGATTCTGCCTGTTTGGAAAAATCCTTTTCCAAAAGCTTTTTCCGAAATCCCAGACCCCGCAGTTCTATGGTGAGCGTTCTGCCTTTCAGCTCCAAAAAAATCTTCCAACGGTGCCACAGCACTGCGCCCAGCAGAAGGAGTGCCGTCAGGATGAGTCCCAACAATCCAAACAACAGATAGCGCATACCCACAGGCTCCTCTCTGCTTAGATTTCTTCCTCAGGCTCTTCCTGAAGATTGATCGGGGGCAGCATCCCAATCTGCTCTGCCTCCAGTTCCATACTGATTTGTTCCCCCTCATCCTCCGGCGTGCCAAAGGTTTCAAACTCCGGCAGGTCTGCCAGAGAGGGGATACCGAAAATACGCAAAAACTCCTGGGTGGTTCCAAACAGAATCGGTCTGCCCGGTGCATCCAGTCTGCCCTTTTCTTCGATGAGGTTTCTCTCCATCAGGCGGTTCACCACATAATCGCAGTTGACTCCGCGAATATGCTCAATGGCACTACGGGTCACCGGCTGCTTGTATGCCACAATGGCAAGCACCTCAATGGCGGCATTGGAAAGGCTTTGCTTCCGCCGGGGTTCTGCCAGCATTGCCACATAGTCGTGATACTCCCCACGGGTGCACATCTGATAGGCATCCTCCATCTGGATGATATGAATGCCCCGCCGCTCAAAGTTATAGCTATCCATCATCTTTTTCAAAATTTCCCGCAGGGATTTTTTGTCCACATCCACAATGTCCGCCAGTTTTTCCAGTTCCACAGCATCCCCTGCCGCAAACAAAACTGCTTCCAGAATCGATTGTATTTCTCTGATTTCCATATGCTTACAGCCTTTCTTAATCCTCTATGCTACTCAAGTCCACATCCTCGGCATTGCCGGTCCGGAAAATCTGAGGATTGGAAAAATCCCCCTGCTCCTCATATTCTATCCGGATTTTCTTCAGCTTAATCAGTTCCAGCACCGCCAAAAAGGACGCCACCGCCTCGGGCCGGGATTTAATCCCCCGAAAAAGCTCCCGAAACTTCAGCCGGCTCTTTTTCAAAAGCCGGTTCCAGATGCTTGCCACCTTTTCCCGCATAGAAACCTTTTCGTGTCCTACAATTCCGTGGAAGGAATGCTTGGGCGGAGGTTGTTTGCGTTCCAGCTTTTGATATGCCCGCTTATAGGCAAGAATCAAGTTTTCGGGGGTCATCCCCGCATAGCTCCATTCTGCCGGCGGACGTTCAATCAAATCCGGAACCTTAAAGAACATCGATGCACCAATGGACTGGCGGGGACGAAGATATTCCGCCGCATCCTTGATTTTGCTGTACTCCACCAACCGCCGAATCAGCTCTTCCTTGGGGTCGATGGCATCTTCCTCGTCCTCTTCCGGCTTGGGAAGAAGCATACGGGATTTGATTTGCAGCAATGTGGCTGCCAGAACCAAGAACTCGCTGGAAACCTCCAAATCCATCTCCTGCATCTCCTGTACCACAGCAAGGTACTGATCCAGAATGATGGAAATGGGGATGTCGTAAATACTGACCTTGTTTTTGCGGACCAAGGTCAACAACAAATCCAACGGTCCCTCAAAATGTTCCAGCTTGAAGTTTAACTGCTCCATAGGTAACACCTCTACAACAATACACCAATTAACAAGTTATAAAATGAAAGAATCACATTTTCACAGCTGTATAAAAAACTGTTGAAAAAGGGCAGGTTAATCAAAATAATCAAAATGATAAATCCGTAGCGTTCCCACTGCATCAACTGAAAATAAAGTCTTGCAGGCAGGATTGCCGTCAACACCTTTGACCCGTCAAGGGGCGGGACAGGAATCAAATTAAAGATACCCAGTCCCAGATTGATGACAACCAAGTAGTAGCATATCATATGGCTCACCTCTGCCAGACGATAGCCTACCGTCACTTCACCTGCGGTGTATAATACCTGAAACAAAAGCACCGTACCCAGCTGTGCCACAAACGCCAACAAAAAGTTAGAAATCGGTCCTGCCAAGGATGTCAGCACCATCCCCGCCTTTTTATGCTTAAAATTCCATGGATTTACCGGAACCGGTCTTGCCCAACCAAAGCCAAACAGGAACAAGCAAAGGGCACCCATCGGTTCCAGATGATGCAGGGGGTTCATAGAAAGTCTGCCCGATGATTTTGCGGTTTTGTCCCCCATCCAGTATGCCGCAAGACCGTGACAGAGCTCGTGCACCGTCAGGGACAGCAGAACGCAGAACACCAGTATCAACAAATATAGCAACTTCTCGGCGCCATTCAAATTGCCGTTACGAAGTACCGAAAATAACATCTTCTTTCCCTCTTTCTACTATAAATCACAGTGGAGCAAATCCTCATAACGCTCACGCCGAACCGCCAGACTTGCTTTGCCGTCTTTCAGCATAACCACCGGCGGGCGGGGAATCCGATTATAATTGCTCGCCATAGAATAATGATACGCACCGGTTGCCAACATGGCAAGCAAATCTCCCGATTCTATCTTGGGAAGGGCAATATCCCGAATGAGAATATCCCCCGATTCGCAGCATTTGCCTGCAACCGTCACCGTCATCTCCGGCTCACCCAAGGGATTGCGCGGGAGCACCGCCTCATATTCCGCTCCGTACATAATATGACGGGGGTTGTCCGCCATACCGCCGTCTACCGACACATAGGTGCGGACATTGGGGATTTCCTTGACGCACCCCACGGTATAAAGAGTAAGTCCCGCCGACGCCACAATAGACCTGCCGGGTTCTATCACAATAAAGGGCAGGTCAATACCAAGACGGGTACACTCCTGATGCACCACCTGAGACACCGCCTCCATATAGCGGTCATAGTCAATGGGCATATCCTCTTTCACATACTTAATGCCAAAACCGCCGCCCAGGTTGAGCTCTTTGAGCTCCACCCCAAAGGTATTCTTGATCGTTGCCATCAGTCCAAGCATCACCTTTGCCGCCATCTGGAACGGTTCCAGCTCGAAAATCTGGGAACCGATGTGACAATGGATGCCTACAACCTCTACCGAAGAAAGCTGCGCGGCATAGCCGATGATTTCTTCCGCCTCACCGGTTTCCAAAGCAACCCCGAACTTGGAATCAATCTGTCCGGTCTGGATAAAGCTGTGGGTATGGGCATCAATGCCCGGCTTGATACGGAAGAGAATCTTTGCGGTTTTTCCCATCTCGCCCGCAAGCCGATTCAGCATATCCAGTTCATAGCGGTTGTCCACCACAAATCTGCCAACCCCGTTTTCCAGTGCAAGGGTCAGCTCCGCCTCGGTTTTGTTATTGCCGTGAAAATAGATTTTTTCTGCAGGGAATCCTGCCTGAAGTGCAGTATAAAGCTCGCCGCCGGACACCACGTCGATGCCCATTCCCTCTTCCTGCATCATCCGATAAATCGCCTTGCAGGAAAAGGCTTTGCTGGCATAGAGCACCAGTCCGTTGCCGTTATAATATTCCTCAATACTTTTGCGGTATGTCCGGCAGTTTTGACGAATCTGCATCTCATCCATCACATAGGCGGGGGTGCCAAACTCACGGGCAACCTCGGTTAAATCACAACCGCCCATAGAAAGATTTCCGTTTTCGTTCACCGTCAGACAATCCATTACGAATTGCATTGCTGTCAGCCTCCTCTTGTCTATCCATCAAAAGAAAAATTTACTATTTACCTAATTATATAGTATAGCATATAGAAAATGGTTTGTCAAACCACGAAAGGACAATAAAATTTGAATTTTTTTCAAAAAAAGCTTGCATCTTAAGAATGATTGTGCTATACTGTTATGGCGTTTGGGCAGATTTTGTCCAGATAGCATCAAATACACACGCTTGGCGATTGCCTGAAAAGTGCCGCACACCCATGACGGTTTCAGGGTAAAATGACCCAAGCGGAGGAAAAAACTATGGAGGTGTTAAATCATGGGAGTTATTCAAATGAAGCAGTTGCTTGAAGCAGGTGTTCACTTCGGACACCAGACCCGTCGTTGGAATCCTAAAATGGCGGAGTACATTTTCACCGAGAGAAATGGTATTTATATCATCGATCTCCAGAAGACCGTAAAGAAGATTGAAGAAGCTTACTACTTTGTTCGCGACATCGCAGCAGACGGCGGAAACATTCTTTTTGTCGGCACCAAGAAGCAGGCACAGGATGCAATCCGTGAAGAAGCTGAGCGCACCGGTATGTATTTTGTAAACGCAAGATGGCTGGGCGGTATGCTGACCAACTTCAAGACCATCAAGAGAAGAATTGAGCGTCTTTATCAGTTGGAAAAAATGGCAGAAGACGGCACCATGGCTCTGCTTCCCAAGAAAGAAGTTATCAAGCTGAACCTGGAGCAGGAAAGACTGGAAAAGTTCCTGGGCGGTATCAAAGAGATGAAGAACCTGCCCGCTGCTCTGTTCGTAGTTGACCCCAGAAAAGAAAAGAACGCAATCGCTGAGGCTCACAAGCTGGGTATTCCGGTTATCGCAATCGTTGATACCAACTGTGACCCCGAAGAGGCTGACTTCCCCATCCCCGGTAACGACGATGCAATCCGTGCGGTAAAACTGATTGTTTCTACCATCGGTAACGCAATCATCGAGGGCAGACAGGGTGAGCAGAACGCTCCTGCTGCTGAGGAGACCGAGGCTGAAGTATCCTTGGATATGCTTGACGAAGAATAAGAACCTGCCGTTTTCGGCAAACAGATAAGAAAGGAAGAGATTCTTATGGCATTTACTGCACAAGATGTTAAAAAGTTGAGAGAAATGACCAACTGCGGTATGATGGACTGTAAAAAAGCCCTGACCGAAACCGACGGCGATATGGACAAGGCTGTTGAGTTCCTGAGAGAAAAGGGACTTGCTACCGCTGCTAAAAAGGCAGGCAGAATCGCATCCGAGGGTATGGTTGAAGCAATCGTGATTGACGGTGTTGGCGTTGCTGTTGAAGTAAACTCCGAAACCGACTTCGTTGCAAAGAATGCAGATTTCCAGAACTTTGTACACGCAATTGCAGATGTTATCGCAAAAGAGAACCCCGCAGATGTTGAGGCTCTGAAAGAAATGAAGATCAATGACAGCCAGACTGTTGGCGAAGCATTGACTGAAAAGATTGCTACCATCGGCGAGAACATGAACATCCGTCGTTTTGAGCGTTTTGACGGCGTTAACCAGGCATACATTCACGCCGGCGGCAGAATCGGTGTTCTGGTAAACTTTGAAGTTGCTGACGCTTCCAAAGCAAGCGACGAAGCTTTTGTTACCATGGCAAAGGACGTTGCAATGCAGATTGCAGCTATCGCTCCTCAATATGTTTGTGAAGAAGAGGTTCCCGCTGACGTGGTTGAACACGAAAAGGGCATCCTGAAAGCACAGGCACTGAACGAGGGCAAGCCCGAAGCAATCGTTGAAAAGATGATTGTTGGTCGTATCAAGAAGTTCTTCAAGGACATCTGTCTGGTAGAACAGCCCTTCGTAAAGGATGGCGACATCACCGTTGGCAAGTATGTAGAGAACGTTGCAAAATCTTTGGGCACCGAAATCAAGATTGCAAAATTTGCACGTCTTGAAAAGGGTGAAGGCCTGGAAAAGAGAGAAGACAACTTTGCAGACGAAGTTGCAAAGATGATGGGCAACTAATTTTCCATGAAATGTAAAGGAGACGCCGGTTGGCGTCTCCTTTTTTGTGTTTACATTATGCATGTTTTATGGTATACTTTTCCTATGTCGAACCATAGGAGGTGCATCAATGAAAATAGCAATCTGTGACGACGAAAAATTTTTTGTGGAGCT
>JAZNKC010000014.1:0-13662 GCA_045578365.1 Ructibacterium sp. | reverse complement strand
TAAGAGATGGGGAACACACAGAGGTACTATGACTCACGGTAGCCACTATCACAGAGGCCCTGGTTCATTGGATGCTTGTTCATCACCATCGAGAGTGTACAAAGGCAAAAGACTTCCGGGACATTACGGTGTAGATACTGTTACAATCCAGAACCTCAGCCTTGTAAAGATAGATACAGAGCGCAATCTTCTTTTAGTTAAGGGCAGTGTTCCCGGTCCTAAGGGTGGATTGTTGATAGTTAAAAATGCAGTTAAGGCTGAAGCCTAAGCTGAGAGAGAGGAGGATTTAAGATATGCCTACAGTAGCTTTATATAACACAGACGGTAAACAGGTCGGTGATATAGAATTGAATGAAAGCGTGTTTGGCGTTGAGGTTAGACCTGACGTTATGCACGAAGTAGTGGTTAACTACTTAGCAAATCAGAGACAGGGCACCCAGAGCACCAAGACCCGGACTGAGGTTCGCGGCGGTGGCATCAAGCCCTGGAGACAGAAAGGTACCGGCCGTGCCCGTCAGGGTAGCATCCGCGCTCCTCAGTGGGTTGGCGGCGGCGTAGCGCTCGGTCCCAAGCCCAGAGATTACAGATATGCAGTAAACAAGAAGACCAGACGTCTGGCTCTCAAGTCTGCACTGTCTTCTAAGGTGCTGGAAAATGAAGTGATCGTACTGGATTCTTTCGCTTGCGAGGAAATCAAGACCAAACAGGTTGTTTCCCTGCTGAAGAATCTGAATGTAAACGAAAAAGCACTGCTGGTTCTGCCTGAGAACGACAAGAACGTAGTTCTCTCCGCAAGAAACATCAAGGGTGTTGACACCACTTATGTTGGCGCAATCAACACTTACGAGGTGCTCAATCATACCAAGTGCATCATCTTAAAGGATGCCGTAACCAAGCTTGAGGAGGTGTACGCATAATGTTGGCACACGATATTATCAGAAGACCGATTATTACTGAACAGAGTATGGATCAGGTTCAGGAGCGCAAGTACACCTTTGAAGTTGCAAAGGGCGCAAACAAGATCGAAATCAAAAAAGCGATTGAGGAAATCTTTAAGGTACAGGTAGAGAAAGTCACCACCATCAATTACATCGGCAAGCCCAAGAGACAGGGCGTGTTTGCAGGTAAGCGTGCTGACTGGAAGAAGGCTGTTGTTAAGCTCACCGCTGACAGCAAGACCATCGAACTGTTCGAGTCCTAAGAACAGGCTACCGAAAAATAGTTAAAGATAAGGAGATTGAAAAATGGGAATTAAAACTTATAAGCCTACAACTCCGTCCCGGCGTCATATGACGGTTTCTACCTTTGAAGAGATTGATAAGGTTGCTCCTGAGAAATCTCTGCTTCGTCCCCTTTCCAGCAAAGCGGGCCGTAACGCACAAGGTAAGATCACCGTTCGTCACCGTGGTTGTGGTGCGAAAAGAAAATACAGAGTCATCGATTTCAAGAGATACAAGGATGGTATGAATGCAACCGTTCTGTCTATCGAGTATGACCCGAACAGATCTGCAAACATTGCGCTGATTCAGTATGAAGACGGCGTAAAGAACTATATCGTAGCTCCTCTGGGGCTGAAGAAGGGTGACGTCGTAGTATCCGGCGAGGGCGCAGATATTAAGCCCGGTAACGCAATGGAACTGAAAGACATCCCCGTTGGTACTTTGGTTTACAACATCGAGATGAACCCCGGTAAGGGTGGCCAGCTGGTTCGTAGTGCAGGTGTGACTGCACAGCTGCTGGCAAAGGAGAACGGCTATGCACAGCTCAGACTCCCCTCCGGTGAAGTTCGTATGATTCGCCTGAACTGCCGTGCAACCATCGGTCAGGTAGGCAACACCGATCACTCCAACATCAACATCGGTAAGGCAGGTCGTAAGCGTCACTTGGGCTTCAGACCTACCGTCCGTGGTGTTGTTATGAACCCGAACGACCATCCGCACGGTGGTGGTGAAGGTAAGTCCCCCATCGGTATGCCCAGCCCTGTTACTCCTTGGGGTAAGCCGGCACTGGGTTACAAGACCAGAGATAAGAAGAAGAAGTCTAACAAGTTCATTGTTAAGAGACGCAACGGTAAGTAAGGAGGGAATCACATGGGAAGAAGTATTAAAAAAGGACCTTTCGTGGATGCGAAGCTGCTTGCCAGAATCGTAGCTATGAATGAAAAGAACGAAAAGACCGTTTTGAAGACATGGTCAAGAGCTTCTACTATATTCCCCGATATGGTTGGACACACCATCGCGGTTTATGATGGAAGAAAGCATGTTCCGGTTTATGTGAGCGAGGATATGGTTGGCCACAAGCTCGGCGAGTTTGCTCCCACCAGAACTTACAAAGGTCATGCCGGAGCAAAGACCTCTAGATAATCAGGAATTTTGATAGATGAAAGGAGCTCAACAGAACATGGAAGCAGTAGCAAAAGTTACACATGTACGCATTGCGCCCAGAAAAGTTCGCGTTGTGATTGACTTGATCAGAAACAAGTCCGTCGGCGAGGCGATTGGTATTCTGAAGAATACCCCCAAGGCTGCAAGCCCCGTGGTTGAAAAACTGCTGAAGTCTGCGATGGCAAATGCAGAGAACAACCATCAGATGAATGTAGAAAATCTGTATGTTGCAGAAGTATATGCAGACCAGGGTCCGACCCTGAAGAGAATTCAGGCAAGAGCACAGGGCCGTGCGTTCAGAATTAATAAGAAAACAAGTCACATCACATTGAAACTTCGGGAGAAGGAATAAGATAGGAGGTAACAAGTTATGGGTCAGAAAGTAAATCCCCACGGTCTCAGAGTCGGTATTATTAAAGACTGGGATTCTCGTTGGTTTGCTGACAAAAAGAACTTCGGTGACAGTCTTGTAGAGGACTACAACCTCAGAGTGTTCCTCAAGAAGAAATTGTTCCTTGCCGGAGTAGATAAGATCGAGATTGAAAAGTTTGCGAACAAGGTTCGCGTTTCTATCCACGCAGGTAAGCCCGGTATCGTTATCGGTAAGGGTGGCGCTGAGATTGAAAAATTGAAGAAGGAACTGGAGCAGATGACCGGAAAGACCATCATCCTGAACGTCATTGAGGTAAAGGTTCCCGATATGAGTGCACAGTTGGTTGCAGAGAACATCGCTTCTCAGCTGGAGAGAAGAATTTCCTTCAGAAAAGCAATGAAGCAGTGCATGGGCCGTACCATGAAGATGGGTGCAAAGGGTATCAAGACCTGCGTATCCGGTCGTGTTGGCGGTGCAGAAATTGCAAGATGCGAGCAGTATCATGAGGGTACCATTCCGCTGCAGACCCTCAGAGCAGACATTGACTACGGCTTTACCGAAGCAAACACTACCTACGGTAAGCTGGGTGTCAAGGTTTGGATTTATAAAGGCGAGATCCTCAACGTGTCCGAGAGCAGAAATGCTGCAAAGGCTGAGGAAAAGAAACCTGCTCCCAGACGCAGAGAAGGAGGCAGAAAATAATGTTATCACCGAAGAGAGTTAAGCGTAGAAAAGTACAGCGCGGCAGAATGAAGGGTGCTGCACACCGTGGTAACAAGGTGGTTTACGGCGATTTCGGTCTGCAGGCTTTGAGCCCTGCATGGGTTACCAGTAACCAGATTGAGGCTGCCCGTGTTGCTATGACACGTTACACCAAGAGAGGCGGTCAGGTATGGATTAAGATTTTCCCTGACAAGCCTGTTACTGCAAAACCTGCTGAAACCCGTATGGGTAGCGGTAAAGGTTCCCCTGAGTACTGGGTAGCAGTTGTAAAGCCCGGTAGAGTTATGTTTGAAATCGGCGGCGTAAGCGAAGAAGTTGCACGCGAGGCTATGCGTCTTGCTATGCACAAGCTCCCGCTCAAGTGTAAGTTTGTCAGAAAAGCTGACCAAGAAATGGAAGGTGATAGTGAATGAAAATGCAAGAGATAAGAGACCTTTCCATGCAGGAACTTGAAGATAAAATCAAGGACTTAAAGGAAGAACTTTTTAACCTTCGTTTCCAGAACGCTACCAACCAGCTGGACAATCCCATGCGTATTGTTAGCGTAAAGAAGGATATTGCAAGAGTAAAAACTGTGCTGAAGGAAAAAGAACTTGGTATTAACACAAGTGTAAATGCGTAGGAGGTGTAGAGAATGAGTGAACGAAATTATCGCAAAACTCGTATTGGCGAGGTTGTAAGCAACAAGATGGACAAGACCATCGTGGTTGCAATCAAAGAGCATGAGAAGCACCCGCTTTACAGCAAGGTTATGAAGCGTACCTACAAACTGAAGGCACACGATGAAAATAACATTTGCGGCATCGGCGACAGAGTCAAAGTGATGGAGACCCGCCCCCTGTCCAAGGACAAGAGATGGAGACTGGTTGAAATCGTAGAAAAAGCGAAATAATCTGCGCCCCTGTGCAATGGGTATCGAATAATTGAGATAGGAGGAAGTCCGATATGATTCAACAGCAGACAATCCTTAAGGTCGCTGACAACAGCGGTGCAAAAGAGATTATGTGTATCCGTGTTATGGGCGGCTCTTTCAGACGCTATGGCAACATCGGCGATGTAATCATCGCTTCTGTGAAAAAAGCAACGCCCGGCGGTGCTGTTAAAAAAGGTGATGTAGTAAAAGCGGTTATCGTGCGTAGCGTCAACGGCGTAAAGCGTCCTGACGGTTCCAGAATCCGTTTTGACGAAAATGCAGCGGTTATCATCAAAGATGACAAGACCCCGAGAGGTACTCGTATCTTTGGCCCGGTTGCAAGAGAATTGAGAGATAAGGATTACATGAAGATCTTGTCCCTCGCTCCCGAAGTGCTGTAAAATTTGGTTTCTTTATCCGTTCGATTGGCTCGGATATCTGGATATACCTCGCCAATCTGCACGAATAAATAACCTCAAATTTTATTACGCACTTATGGTTCTATGGAATTTGGCGGTCTTTGTTCGTTCGGCCGGCTCGGATATCTTGATATACCTCGCCGTCCTGCACGGACAAATCCCATCCAAATTTCGTAGCACTAAAACGATGGCTTGAGCCATCATAGTTTAAGATTCTACCCTTTCAATATAAAAAGGAGGAAAGACAATGGCTAAGATGCACGTGAAAACCGGCGACGAGGTCGTGGTTCTGTCCGGTAAGGACAAGGGCAAAAAAGGTAAAGTTTTGTCCGTAAACCCCGAAAAGCGCATGGTTATCGTTGAGGGCGTTTCTATGGCCACCAAGCACAAGAAGCCCAGAAAGATGGGCGAGACCGGTGGCATCATTCAGCAGGAAACCCCGATTTATGCAAGCAAAGTAATGAATGTTTGTGAAAAGTGCGGCGCACCCAGCAGAGTTGGTCGTAAGGTTCTGGAAGACGGAACTCACGTACGTTACTGCAAGAAGTGCGGCGAGACATTCTAAAAAAGTAGAAAGGAGGGTTCACTCTAAATGAGACTGGAAGAAAGATATACAAAAGAAATCAAAGACGCTCTGATGAAGAAGTATGAATACAAAAGTGTAATGCAGATTCCGAAGCTTGAAAAAGTGGTTATCAACATGGGCGTTGGTGATGCAAGAGAGAATTCCAAAGCCGTTGAGAGTGCTGCCAATGACCTGGGCTTGATTACCGGTCAGAAAGCGGTTATCACCAAGGCTCGGAAATCCGTTGCGACATTCAAAGTAAGAGAAGGCATGAACATCGGCTGCAAGGTTACCTTGAGAGGCGCAAAGATGTATGAGTTCGTTGATCGTTTGTTCAACGCAGCTCTGCCCCGCGTTCGTGACTTCAGAGGTATCAACCCCAATTCCTTTGACGGAAGAGGTAACTACGCTCTGGGTATCAAGGAACAGCTGATCTTCCCTGAAATAGATTACGACAAGATTGACAAGATTCGTGGTATGGACATCATCTTCGTAACGACTGCACAGACAGATGAAGAAGCACGCGAACTTCTGACTCTGATGGGTGCTCCGTTCACGAGATAATTACCGAATAAGAAGGAGGAAATCTCATGGCTAAAAAGTCTATGATTGTAAAGCAGCAGAGAAAGCAAAAATACTCTACCCGCGAATACAACAGATGCAAGATTTGCGGTAGACCCCACGCATACCTTCGTAAGTTCGGTATTTGCAGAATTTGCTTCCGTGAGCTTGCTTACAAAGGCCAGATTCCGGGCGTAAAGAAAGCGTCCTGGTAAGCCGGCATTTTGCCGGATTCGGCGTCAGCCGAGCAAAGTTGATTGATGAAACAGGAGGACAGGTGGCTGCATGAAAATGCACGGACAGCCAAACCGGCCTCAAGATTCCGACAAAAAGGAGGTTAGAATTATGCATATTACTGATCCTATTGCAGATATGCTTACAAGAATCAGAAACGCCAACAATGCCAGACACACCAGCGTGGATATCCCTGCTTCCAATATGAAGAAGGCGATTGCAAAAATCCTGTTGGATGAAGGCTATGTAAAAGATGTAGAATACATCGAAGACAACATTCAGGGCGTTATTCGTATCACCTTGAAGTATGGTGAAAACAAGCAGAAGGTCCTCACCGGTCTGAAGAGAGTTTCCAAGCCCGGTCTGCGTTCCTACGCTGCAAAAGATGAGCTTCCCAGAGTTCTCAAAGGTCTGGGTATCGCAATCATCTCTACGTCCAAGGGCGTAATGACAGACAAGGAGGCACGCCGTCAGAATGTTGGCGGTGAAGTGCTGGCGTTTATTTGGTAAGAAAGGAGGAGAATTCATTGTCTCGTATTGGAAAGATGCCGATTACGATTCCCGCAGGGGTTACCGTTACCATCGGCGCAAACAATGAAGTTACCGTAAAAGGTCCCAAGGGCGAGCTGGTTCAGAAGCTGCCCGCGGATATGATACTGGATCTCAATGGCGACGTGCTGGAAGTAAAGCGCCCGTCTGAAATCAAAGAACACAAGTCTATGCACGGTTTGACCCGTACCCTGATTGCAAACATGGTAGTGGGCGTAACCGAAGGCTTTAAGAAAGAGCTGCAGATCAACGGTGTTGGTTACAGAGCAGCAAAACAGGGTAACAAGCTGGTTATGAACCTTGGTTATTCTCATCAGGTTGAAATGGAAGACCCGGAGGGTATCACCGTTGAGGTTCCCCAACCCAACCAGATTATTATCTCCGGTGCTGATAAGCAGAAGGTAGGACAGTTCGCAGCGAATGTACGCGAGAAGCGTCCTCCTGAGCCTTATAAGGGCAAGGGCATCAAGTATATTGATGAGCATATCAGACGTAAGGAAGGTAAGGCCGGTTCTAAGAAGTAAACCGTGAAGAGAGGTGTAAAGCGTAATGATTAAGAAGATTAACAGTAATGTATCAAGACTTGCAAGACACGCAAGAGTTCGTAAAAAAGTTTCCGGTACTGCTGAGTGCCCCAGACTGTGCGTGTTCAGAAGTCGTCAGAACATATACGCTCAAATCATTGACGATATCGCAGGCAACACCCTGGTTTCCGCATCCTCTTTGGATGCTGAGCTCAAGGCAAACTACGGCGGCAACAAGGAAGCTGCAAAAGCAGTTGGCGCATTGATTGCAAAGAAAGCGGCAGAAAAGGGTATTACCGAAGTCGTATTTGACAGAGGCGGATATGTGTATCACGGCAGAGTTCAGGAACTCGCCGAGGCAGCTCGTGAGGGCGGCCTGAAATTCTAATCATCGAGAAAGAGGTGAAACATAAATGGCAGAAAAAGGCGAAAGAACTAAGAAACAGCCTCGTATCGCAGCAGACACGCTGGATATTCAGGAAAAATTAGTTCATCTTAACCGTGTTGCAAAGACCGTAAAGGGTGGTAGAACAATGCGTTTCAGCGCATTGATGGTTGTCGGCGACGGCAACGGCCATGTTGGTTACGGCATGGGCAAAGCTGCTGAAGTTCCGGATGCAATCCGTAAGGGCATTGATGCCGCAAAGAAGAATATGATTACCGTTCCTATGGTAAACACCAGTATTCCTCACGAAATTATCGGTGAGTATGGTGCAGGTAGAGTTCTTCTTAAGCCGGCAGCACAAGGTACCGGCGTTATCGCAGGTGGTCCTGCTCGTGCGGTATTGGAAGCAGCAGGCATCAGAGATATTCGTACCAAGTGCTTGCGCAGCAACAACCCCAAGAATGTTGTTGCAGCAACCATCGAGGGTCTGGCATCTCTTAAGAGTGTGGAAGAGGTTGCACAGCTCAGAGGGAAAAAGCCGGAAGATATCCTCGGTTAATGAAATTTGTTTAGACAGGAGGGTTTATCCTTGGCGAATACAATTAAGGTTACACTGAAAAAAAGTACCATCGGATGCAAAAAGGATCAGATTGCAACAGTTGCTGCATTGGGCTTGAAGAAAATCGGTCAGACCGTAGAGAAGAACGATGTTCCTCAGATTCGCGGTATGATTTTCAAAGTAAAGCACCTGGTGGAAGTATCCGAATAATTTGCTTTTTCTTGGAGTCTTTGAGAAAGGCTTCAAAACGACAAACAATTTTGAATTAAAAGGAGGAGGTGGACATAATGAAACTCCATGAATTATCTCCCAGCGAAGGCGCAAAAAAGAAGGCATTCAGAGTGGGTAGAGGTCACGCCAGCGGTAACGGCAAGACCAGTGGTAAAGGTCACAAAGGTCAGAATGCTCGTAGCGGCGGTGGTGTTCGTCCCGGCTTTGAAGGTGGACAGATGCCCATTTACAGAAGACTTCCCAAACGCGGCTTCACCAATATCTTTGCAAAGCAGTATGTTTCTGTGAATGTAGAGGCGTTGAATAAGTTGGAAAATGGCACCGAGGTTACTGCAGAACTTCTGAAAGAAACCGGTATCATTTCCAAGATTTGTGACGGCATCGTAATCCTGGGCCGTGGTGAGCTCAACAAGAGCTTGACCGTAAAGGCTAAGAGATTCAGTAAGAGCGCAGAAGAAAAGATTACGGCCGCAGGCGGAAAGGCAGAGGTGGTATAACATGTTCGAAACAATCCGAAACGCGTGGAAGATTGTCGACTTGAGAAAGAAGCTCATTTATACCTTCGTTCTGTTGCTGATTTTCCGTTTGGGTTCCTGCATTCCGGTTCCGCTTCTGGATCCGGCGCAGATGAAAGCATTGTTTACCGGTACCGAGAACTCCATGTTTGGATTTCTTGATTTGATGTCCGGTGGTGCGTTCCAGAACGCAACCATTTTTGCCATGAGCATTACCCCGTACATCAACTCGTCCATTATTATGCAGCTTCTTTGTGTAGCGATTCCTGCGCTGGAACGCTTGCAAAAGGAAGGCGAAGAGGGCAGAAAAAAGATTGGCCAGCTGATGCGTTACGGAACGGTTGTTCTGGCACTGGTTCAGGCTGTTGGTCTTTACTTCCTGCTCAAGTCCTTTGGTGCAGTCAGCAACCCCGGCTTTATGAGTGCGACAGTTATCGTCAGCACCTTCACCGCAGGAACTGCGTTCCTGATGTGGTTGGGTGAGCAGATCACCGAAAAGGGCGTTGGTAACGGTATCTCTTTGATTATCTTTGCAGGTATCGTATCCAGACTTCCCAGCATGGGTAAAACTTTGGTGGAATACGTTTCCATCGGCAGTCTGGGTTGGATTGGCGCATTGCTGATCGTTGTTCTGATGCTGGTTGTTATCGGCGTTGTTGTTGCAATGAATGAAGCAGAACGTCGTATTCCGGTACAGTACGCAAAGCGGATGGTAGGCAGAAAGATGTACGGCGGACAGAGCACCCATATTCCGATCAAGGTTTCCGGTGCAGGCGTTATCCCCATCATCTTTGCAATGTCTATTATGTCGTTCCCCGGCACCATTGCAAGCTTCTTTGGTGTGCAGGCAGGCGACGCAGGTTTCTGGGGCGGATTCTTAAAGGTATTCTCTCCTGATTCCTGGATTTATGCTTGCTTCTACTTCCTGCTGATTCTCTTCTTCACCTATTTCTATACGGCAATTCAGTTCAATCCCATTGAAATGTCCAACAATATGAAGAAGAACGGCGGATTTATTCCCGGCATTCGTCCCGGCCGCTCTACCTCGGATTACATCTCCAAGGTATTGTCCAGAGTTACTCTGGCGGGCGCAGTATTCCTTGGCGTAATCGCAGTTCTCCCGATCTTTATGAATCTGGGACTGAAGATTTCCAACCTGGCAATCGGTGGTACATCCATCCTGATCGTTGTCAGCGTTGCACTGGAAACTGTCAAAGACCTGGAATCTCAGATGCTCATGCGTCACTACAAGGGATTCTTGGAATAAAATCAAATATGACGCACAGGTTTGTGCGACTTACGAGAGAGCAGAAACCGAGAAAGCAAACAAGCCGACGGATTCTGCTCTTCTCTGTTTATCCTGCCGGTTAGTTCCGGCAAAAAGGGGAATACTCCTCAATGAGAACACATACTATTTTGTGAAGTGTTTGGAACGGGAAGGATATGAAATCATGAGAATTATTTTATTAGCAGCTCCCGGTGCTGGCAAAGGCACCCAGGCAGAAAAATTGAGTGAACATTTTGGGATTCCCACCATTTCTACCGGCTCTATCTTAAGACGTAACATTCAAGAGGGCACCGAGCTGGGGAAATTGGCGAAGAAATACATTGACGGCGGAAACCTGATTCCTGATGAAGTTATGATTCAGGTAATGCAGGACAGACTTTCCAAGCCGGACTGTGAAAAGGGCTTTATCCTTGACGGATTCCCGCGCACCTTGCCTCAGGCAGAGGCGCTCAGTGCATCGGATATTGATGTGGATGTGGTATTGAACCTTGAGGTTCCCGAGGAAAAGATTATCGAGCGTCTTTCCGGCAGAGTGGAGTGCAGCAAATGTGGTGCAACCTACCATATTGTGCATAACAAGCCGGAACAGGATGGCGTTTGTGATAAGTGCGGCGGCGGCTTGGTTACCCGCGCGGATGACCAACCCGAAACTATCAAGAGCCGCTTGTCTATTTACCATACCCAGACAGAACCGCTGCTTGCTTATTATCAAGAAAAGCAGATGCTTCGCACCGTAGAGGGAAAAGAGGAGATTGCCGAAACCACCGCTGCGGTCCTGAAAGCATTGGAGGACTAATATGGTTACCATCAAGTCGAAGGCAGAAATCGAAAAAATGAAGATGGCGGGCAAGGTGACCTTTGGCGCGCTCAAGGCGGTCAAGGCAGCAATCAAGCCCGGCGTTACCACCTTGGAACTGGATCAGGTTGCAGAAGCCTACATTCGTGCCCAAGGCTGCACACCGGCATTCAAGGGCTATGGCGGATTCCCCGGCAGCATTTGTGCCAGCGTCAACAATGAAATCATTCACGGCATCCCCGACAAGCGGGTGCTTCAAGAGGGTGATATCATCAGTGTGGATGTGGGCGCTTGCTATCAGGGCTATCACGGCGATGCCTGCCGTACCTTTGGCGTGGGGGAAATCTCTGAAGAGGCCGCACGGCTGATTCAGGTTACCAGAGAGAGTTTTTTCAAGGGTATCGAGTTTGCCAAAGAGGGGTATCGGATTTCGGATATCTCCCGTGCGGTACAGGACTATGTAGAGGCAAACGGATTTTCCGTTTTGCGGGATTATTGCGGACACGGCATTGGCATTGAGATGCACGAAGACCCGGAAATCCCCAACTATGTTTCCCTTTCCCGCGGCATTCGGATTCGTTCCGGAATGTGCTTGGCGATTGAGCCTATGGTTTGTCAGGGCGACCACCCCTATTATGTGGAAGAGAATGACTGGACCGTCTGCACCTGTGACGGGAAGCTTTCTGCCCATTATGAAAATAGTGTGTTGGTCACAGACGGTGAACCCTTTCTTTTGACCCTCCCTGAGGAGATGGACATATGAAAGAGGAAATCCGTATCGGGGAACTGGTGCAATCTCTTGCGGGACACGACAAGGGGAGTATCTTCCTTGTGATTCGCAGAGAGGGCGAGTTTCTGTACTTAGCCGACGGGAAGCGGCGGAAAACCACTTCCTGTAAAAAGAAAAAAGAAAAACATCTCTTAGGCTTGGGAACGGTCTGCCCTTGGGTGGAATCCCAACCGGAAAGAGTGAATAATACTTCGGTTCGGCGTGCATTAAAAGCATTGCAGAACGAAGAGAACGATAACAATGCTATGACGGAGGAGGTGAAATGATATGGCAAAAGAGGATGTTTTGGAAGTAGAGGGTACTGTCCTGGAGGCACTTCCCAATGCAATGTTTAAGGTAGAACTGGAGAACGGACATCAAATTCTGGCACATATTTCCGGCAAGCTGCGGATGCACTTCATCCGTATCCTCCCGGGGGATAAGGTAACGGTAGAGATTTCTCCTTATGACCTGACCAAGGGAAGAATTACTTGGAGAGCAAAATAAGAAATAATGACAGAACAAAATCGGCGTTATGCCGATTTTTGTTTAGGAGAAGGTACTTATGAAACGAATAAAAGGCCTGATTGGAGTTCTATTGCTTTGCCTCTGCCTGGCATCCTGCGGGGAACTGGAGGCGATTCCGGCATCTGTGGGGGAACCGCTGCCCGATACCCGCACGGTGGTGATTACCTGTGCGGGGGATTGCACCCTCGGTACCGATGGGGCGTTTGGCGGCATCACCCTGCCCAAAGAGCTGGAATTGCAGGGCGGGGATTATTCCTATTTCTTCCGGAATGTGATGCCCTACTTTGCCGGCGATGATTTGACCATGGTCAATCTGGAGGGAACCCTCACCGACAGAGGGGTGCGCCTTGACAAAACCTATGCCTTTCGGGGCGCGCCAGCGTATACCCAAATCCTGACCCAAGGCTCGGTGGAGGCAGTGACCCTTGCCAATAACCATAGTCTGGATTACGGCGATGTGAGTATGCAGGATACCAAAAAGTATCTGGACGAGGCGGGCATCCATTGGGTGGAGGGCTTACATACCAAGGTGGAAACCTTTTCCGATGTCAAGGTGGGCATGGTGGGGCTCAACGCCTTAAGCTCCGCCGCAGCCAATCAACTCCCCAAGGCCATGGCGCAGGTGAAAGAGGACGGCGCAGAGTTGATTCTGGTCCAGTTCCATTGGGGCATCGAGGGGGAAAATGTTCCCACCCAGGGGCAGGTTTCCCTTGCCCATCAGGCGATAGACTTGGGGGCAGATCTGGTCATCGGCCACCATCCTCATGTGTTGCAGGGATTGGAACAATATCAAGGAAGAATGATTGTTTATAGTCTTGGCAACTTCTGCTTTGGGGGAAACCAGAATCCAAGGGACAAGGATACTATGATTTATCGGCAAACCTTTACGCTGGGAGAAAGCGGGGTCACCGACTGGAATAATTACTGTGTGATTCCCTGCTCCATTTCCTCCACGCCGGAACGGAACAACTATCAACCCACACCGGTCTTTGGAGAAGAGGGTCGGCGGATTAAGGAAAAAATCCAGATCTTTTCCGATAAATTAGGTGAGATTCGGGTACGTTTCCAGTCAGATATTTATTAAAAGCGCAGGGGAAACCTCTCTGCGCTTCCTGTTTTTTTCAAAATCTTGAGAAAAAAAGCTTGACAACCTTGTAAGATCGTGGTATGATAGGATAGTTCGCTTAATGGGTAAAAGTGTCCCCTTGGCGAAAATTACAAATTTAGGAGGTGAAGGCAGTGAAAGTACAACCTTCCGTAAAACCTATTTGTGAAAAGTGCAAAATTATTAAAAGAAAAGGCAGAGTTATGGTAATTTGTGAGAATCCCAAGCACAAGCAGAAGCA
>JAZNKC010000013.1:0-12949 GCA_045578365.1 Ructibacterium sp. | reverse complement strand
TGTTCCTGCGTATAGGGATACGCACCTGTCAACAGCAGTTTCATACCTGCCTCCGTTTTTCTATTTCATCAATAATCAGCGCAGTCTTTTCCTTTACCACTGCTACGTTTTCAAAAAAGTATCTGCTGTAAACCTCGATCTCTTTCTCTTTTTCCCGCATCGCCTGCAGTCCTTGATCAAAAATCTGTTTTACTTCATCAAGGTTATTGATTTTTTCGTAATTGCAAAAGCTACGAGATAAAATCACCGCAGAAGAAGCAAGTCGATAATGCTCCTTCAAAATTGCTTCTGCCGGAAGAGTGCCTGTGCCGATGGCAGCAATGCCACCAAATCCATAGGGGAGCCCCTTTTGTCTAAACTTCAGGCAAAGGCGTTCTACTGTTCCATCTACCAAAAGAGAAAACATAAAGCTTTTCCCATAGCCAAGACTCAAGTCATTCAGCCCGATGAAAACCTCATCAATGCCATCAAGCTGCAGAATTTCATCTACCAGCTCTACCGACTCCGGCGTTTCAAACAAAAGCATGGTTCTTGCTTTTCCATTCACACAGGAAAGGAATTCTTCTACCTCACCAACCGTCTTGAAGTAAGGCAGCATCACAATCTCAGCACCGCAAGAAATGATTCGTTCAATCTCCTCCCGAGAGCCGGCATGAATTGGGTTAGAACGCACCAAAAGCTCTGCTTTACGCAGAGCTTGTTTGATTTCACAAATATCCTGAAATGTATGCTTGGACTGCACGGTATCCATACCGCCTTGCCGCTCCTGCTTTCCGATGGTTTCCATATCCAAAAAGATACGGTCCACCCCTGCATCTTCTGCGATTTGAGCAACATCGCAGTCATTGGTTATGTACATTAATTTCAAAGACACTTTATCCGCCTCACTTTACTAATGTTTCTTCTTCCATTTGCGGAGTATGTACTACTGTTGCACCCTTGTTTTCGTTATCCTTATTGGCAAGTACCTTGTAAATGGTAAGGAAGAAAATTTTCAAATCCAAAGCTATGGAAACATGATCTACATACCAAACATTCAACTCTATCCGGCGATTCCATTCCACATCTTTCCTTCCATTCACCTGTGCCCATCCGGTGATTCCCGGCCGTGCCTCAAACATCCGCTTTTGTTCCTCGGTATATTCCTCCAAAGGCCACGGATGATAAGTCAAAGGCGGACGCGGACCGATAAGTGCCATATCCCCTTTCAGGATATTCAACAACTGCGGAAGCTCATCCAGACTCAATGCGCGCAAAATTTTTCCTACCCGGGTAACACGACTATCCTTATTGTCAGAATAAACACCCTGTTTTTCAGCATCCACACACATCGAACGGAATTTATAAATCCAGAAAGCTCGTCCATTTTTCCCCAATCTCTGTTGCTTAAACAGAACCGGGCCTGAAGAATCCAGTTTAATCATCAAAGCAATTATCAGCATGGGAATTACCAAGACAACAAGACCTATGCTTCCTAACACAACATCAATGAATCTCTTAAAGAAAAATTTGTACATAACTCAAAAACCTGCCTCAAAATAATATTGTTCCGGAACATTTTTATTAACTTCATCTAATAAACTGACTCTGATAACCGACCCGCAATCGACCTTTGTGTGAGCCCTCAAAACAATTCCTGATTTTACAGTTGCATTGCAATCAATATGACATCCGTCCCCAATAAAACAGTCGTGCTTGACAACAGTGCCATATTCTTCTGCACCTAAAATCAACCATTTGTCATTTCTTGTATACATAAAAAAGCGAATGCTTTCAAGTATAAAGTCATGCGCTGCTTTTTTACATTTTCAATTTGAGTTTAAAAGATATATTCCAACGGCGATAACCAACATACCCTCTTGGCAAGGTGACTTTCACACCGTTGAAAGTCAACAAACGATTTTCTTATTCCTATAGGGTAAAAGATATGCTAATAGGGATATATACTTATTATAATTGTGACAATTTAAAAAGTCAATAGATTTCTACTGATTCTTTTCAAGAAAAAGCACCAAGAAATAGACCAATTCATGCAAAATTTATATACTTGGTCTTAAAATTTATATTCAAACGGTTAGATGATTCCATACGCATTTCGCGATATATGTTTTTATTGTCAAAGTAAAAATCCCCGTACTATCGTACGGGGATTTTTGGTGACCCATCGGAGATTCGAACTCCGGACACCTTGATTAAAAGTCAAGTGCTCTGCCAACTGAGCTAATGGGTCATATTCAATTGTAAAAAAAATGGCTGGGCTGGCAGGATTCGAACCTACGAATGCAGCAGTCAAAGTGCTGTGTCTTACCGCTTGACGACAGCCCAATATGTTAACTGGGGTGGGTAAAGGGAATCGAACCCTTGACCTCCAGAGCCACAATCTGGCGCTCTAGCCAACTGAGCTATACCCACCATGTTTTGGCGCGCCTGAAGGGACTTGAACCCCTGGCCCACTGCTTAGAAGGCAGTTGCTCTATCCGGCTGAGCTACAGGCGCATCTTTTAGCCTTTTCCTGCCCTTTGATATAAAAAAATAGTGGAGCGGGTGATGGGAATCGAACCCACGCAATCAGCTTGGAAGGCTGAGATTCTACCATTGAACTACACCCGCCCATATCAAAGCGACTTTATGATTATAGCAAGGAACCGCCCTTTTGTCAACACTTTTTTTCAAAAATATGAAAATTTTTGCAAACAGAAACGCCCATATGGGGCGTTTCTTATTTTTCGTTCAAATTCTTAATGAAGTCTACCAAATCCTTAGTAGAATCCGGCTTTTTCAAAAGGTCAATACTCCGACTCAAGAGTTTCCGTCTTTCCTCGTCCAGAAACAGCAGAGAAATCGCATCATCAATGGGAAATGTCTTGCTGATTTTTACCGCCGCACCGGCGTTAAGCAGAAACTCCACATTCCGGTCCTCCTGTCCGGGGACAGGGTTGTTCATCAGCATAGGCAGCCCCTTTGCCAAAGCCTCGCTGGTGGTCAGTCCCCCCGGCTTGGTGACAATACAATCTGCCGCATCCATCATCACATCCACGTTGCTTACATAGCCATAGTTGAATATCGTCTTTTGAGTTTTAAGTTCGTCAATCTGAGCCTTTAGCCGTTTATTGTTTCCGCAGACGGTGAGAATCTGGAAGTCAAAATCCAACGCATCCAGAGCTTTAATCTCGTCCAGCACATTACCAAAGCCCATACTTCCGCTCATTACCAGCACCGTCTTTTTATCCGGAATCCCAAGCAGGCGACACGCCTCTTCACGGGTTCTCTTTTCCCGGAACCTGGGGTCGATGGGAATCCCGAATGCCTTAAACTTTTCCTTGGGGATGCCTTTTTTTATCCCCGGATAAGTCAAAAATTCACTGGCGGTCACATAGTAATCCAGTTCCGTATCCTCCCAGTAGGGATGGATGGTAAAGTCGGTCACAATGCCTATGGTGGCAATCGACATCTTGAACTGCTCTTTCAGATAGGTAACCAGAAGCGCCGCAAACACATGGGTACAGATGATGACATCCGGCTTTTCCCGATGAATCAGCTTGACCAGTTTTTTGCCAAGCAAATTGGTGGTCAGCTTAGGCAGTACCCGTTCCTTGTTGGTATCCCGCTTTTCGCAAAGACGATACCCGGTCCCGTAAAGCTCCGGCACGCTCTTGGTGGACATCAGGTACAAATCCGATACCGATTTTGAGAGCATTGGATTGATATACTCAAATACATCCATATACTCACAGGCAATATTCTCTTTCACCAACGCATCTCTGAGCACCTTTGCCGTCTGGTTGTGTCCCTGTCCGGCAGTAATGGAAAAAATCAAGCCTTTCATTACGCCCGCTCCTTTCAAATCTGCACCGCAACAGACGGATGCAGAAAATACAAGTATTTCTCTTTAATTGGGTATGGCAAAATCTTATTGAGCCCCCGCTCATAGCACTCCATCTGGGTACGATAAACCTCTGCCCGCGCCTTTGCCTGTTCCTCGCCGATGCGGTCGGTTTTATAATCCACCAGTACCACACCATCCTCTTCATAGAAGAAACAGTCTGCAATTCCCTGCAGCAACACCGGTTCCTTTTGATCCTCCTCAGGCAGATTCCCCGCCACCTCGGATGCAGGAATCTCCATATAGAAATCAAATTCCCGCTGCACCTCTTTGGCGTTCTTCATCCGTCTGCCCAGTGGATGGGCAAAGAATCCATAAAGCTTTTCAGGAGAAAGAACCTCCCGTTGCTTTTGGGAAATCAATCCGTTTTTCACCATCTCATCAAGCTGTTCTTCCACCTGTTTGGAGGTTTCGGTCCGGTCAAGACCCAAATGCTGCAACACATAGTGGTGGATGGTTCCAATCTCTGCTGCCCCAATGGTTCCGCTCTCGGTAAGAACTGTCCGGTTCAGCCGCAAAAGTCCCGGCACATACTCTTCCTCCGGCATCTGTCGGCGCTTCATCTCGCTGATGGAAAGCTTGACCGGAGTCAACCCCAATCCCTGATGGGGGTATTGGTACTGAAGCCGCTCTGCCATCTCCTGTGGTAAAGGCAAAGGGGTATCCAAAATGGTTTCCTCTTCTTTTTGTAATACAATCTCCTTAAGGGGATGGGTTTCGTGGTTGACTTCTTCTGCCATCAGCGAAAAGTCCATCTGCATATCCGGTACCACATCCAGCCGCTCTGCCCATTCCCGCAGTATTTTTGCCTCGGGATGGGGCATCAAGGCACTGAGCACCCAGTCCCGCATAGAGCTTGAACGGGATGCAAATGCAGGTGCCACCTTTTTGTCCGAAGTAAAGACCGCATCTTTCCATTGGTTGCGCATCTTGCCCACGGTACAGGAAAGAATCAGCTTTTCCTTGGCACGGGTCAATGCCACATACAAAAGGCGCATTTCCTCCGACCGTTGTTCTCGAATGATATGCTCACGGGTCAGCTTTTTGGCAAGTCCGGTATAGCGCACCCGCTCCTTGGTATCCACAAAATCCATGGCAATACCGGAGGCTTCATCCCAGATGATCGCCTTGGCGGCATCCCCCTCCGGAAAATACTGCTGCATACCAAAGAGAATCACCACCGGATATTCCAGTCCTTTGGACCGATGAATGGTGGAGATGGAAACCACATCCTGTTCCTTGTTCAGACTGCGCTCGGCAACGGTGTCGGTGCCGCTGTCCCGCAGGGTTTCGATATAAGCAATAAAGTGGAATAGCCCGTGTTGGGTCCCCTGTTCAAAGGTTGCCCCATGTTCGTAAAGCATATTCAAATTTTCCTGACGGAGCTTTCCGCCGGGCATAGCGCCCACCAATGCCATAAAATGCAGTTCGTGGCAAATCTTCCAAATCAGGGCATCCACACCCTTGTCTGCCGCATCCTCACGCAGTTCATTAAGCAATTCCAAAAACGACTTTGCCCGCACATTGCCCGCCTCTGCCGCAGCAGAAAGAGCAAGGTAGAAATGTCCTTTTTGAGCAAGCCGGATTTCTGCCAATTCATCGGCAGAAAAATCAAACATTGCAGAGCGCAGTACTGCCAAGAGGGGAATGTCCTGCAAGGGGTTGGCAATCACCTGCAAAAAGTGCATCACCGTCTGGACCTCTAAAGAATCCAGATAGTTCTGCCCCGCCGAATTGGTGGTGGCAATGCCGTGTTCTGCCAAAACCTGAGAAAGCTCCTGCATATGGGTGGAGGTCTGCATCAGGATGGTAATATCCCCCAACTGCACCGGACGCTGCGCACCGGTTTCCTTGTCGGTGACCAGAAGCTCCCGATTGCCTACCATCTGTCCAATCCGCCGTGCGACGGTTTCCGCCTCCAACTGATAGGCGGATTTCCCTGTCCAGACACCCTCCTCATCATAGTTTTCCGAATTGCTGTCGGTGACCAGAAGTTCCGGCATCACATTCCCTGCGCCATCCGGATAGTCCGCCCCCTGAATCAGATATTCTTCCTCGGTATACGAAATGCCGCCCAGTTGCTCGGTCATCAGGGACGCAAAAATCCCATTGACACAATCAATCACCTCTTTGCGGCTGCGGAAATTCTTGAACAGACGTATACAACGCCCGCCGTCGCCCTTAAGGTAGCGGTGATATTTTTCCGCAAAAATGCCGGGGTTGGCATTGCGGAACTGATAGATACATTGTTTCAAATCTCCCACCATAAAGATGTTTTTTTCATCCTGAGAGAGCATCCGGAAGATGGTATCCTGAATGTCATTGGTGTCCTGATACTCGTCCACCAGAATCTCTGTGAATCGGGTTTTCAGCTTTGCCGCAAGGGGGGTGGGATTCCCCTTTTTGTCCGCAAGTAATGCCAAAAGCTCGTGCTCCAAATCGTTAAAGTCAAGGGCAGAGCGTTCCCGTTTCATCGCCTGATGCAGCCGCTCGGTCTGGCGCACCAGTTGCTTTAGCACCCGCACTCTGGGCGCACAGGCAATCATTTGTCTAACCCGCTCCTCGTTGGTGGATTCCAACAAATCTTTCATTTCGTCCAAGGGCTGCTTAATCAGCTTTTTGCGCACAAATTCAATCCGCGCCTTGGTCCGTTCATCCAGCTTGTTCATTCCGGCAGCTCGCCCTTTTTGGAACAACTCCATACTCTGGCGGATTTCCCGCAAGCCGGCGTTTCCTTCCAACAAAGGCGCATATGCCTCCTGAAACTGCAGAGGCAGTTCCAGAAAATAAGGATAAAGGGGCAAATCCACAGGGACTTCTTCCTTGACAATCTGTGCCAGGGTTTCATAGCCGCTCAGCGCCTCTTCTGCCAGAATTCTACACCGCCCTATCACCTGTTCTTCCCAAGAGGTTCCCTCGATACCACCAAGGCGACGCACCTCTTCATACTGCATTGCCGCGTGGCGGAGCCAACGCTCCGGATACGCCAGACTGCGCACAAAGGTATGCAGAGAAAGGACGGTGCTGCGCAGATTCTCATCGCTTTTGATACCGCCGTAGCCGATTGCCAAATCCCGAAACGCCTCTTTTTTGCCAATCCGTTGATAGTATCTCTCCAATACTTTATCCAATGCCTGATTGCGAAGCATCTCATTTTCCGCAGGGTCAATTAAACTAAAGTCGGTGGGAATCTGGGTCTGGTGGATATTGTTTTGAATCATGGTCTTACAGAAAGAATGGATGGTGGAAATATGTGCCGAATGCACCAAGGTATTCTGCTTTTGCAGCCACGGATTTTCCGGTTCCTGTTGCAAGCGTTCATAGATGGCATTGGCGATTTTCCGTTTCATCTCTGCCGCTGCCGCCTCGGTAAAGGTGAGCACCAGCAGCCTGTCCACCGAAACAGGCTCTTTTTCATCGCAAATTCTTTGAATGATTCTCTCTACCAATACTGCAGTTTTTCCGCTACCGGCTGCGGCAGCAACCAAAATGTTGCTCCCCCGTGCCTGAATTGCCTCTAACTGCTCTTTGGTCCATTGTACTCCCATACCATACCACCTCTTGTTTTTAGTTTATCACACTGATTTCGGTTATGCAACAGTTTTTCCATTTTCAACTTGCCCTCTTCCCATAACTGTGTTATACTGGAAAAAGATTCAAAACAAAAGGAGTGTCCCTATGAGAACCGTGTTGATTACCGGCGGGTCCCGTGGCATTGGTGCGGCAACCGCCAGAGCCTTTGCAAAAAACGGTGACCGTGTTATCATCAACTATCAATCTAGCAGGCAGCTTGCCGAGTCCCTTGCCAAAGAGCTGGGCGGCATCGCCATCCGTGCAGACGTGTCGGACAAAGGGCAGGTCACCGCAATGCTGGAACAAATTGGCGGGGTTGATGTTTTGGTCAACAATGCCGGTTTTGCGCAATTCGCCATGTTTGACGCCCTTTCTGATGAGGATTGGCAACGGATGCTCGGGGTGACCCTGAGCGGGGCATTTTACTGCATTCAGGGGGTACTTCCTCATATGATTCATCAAAAATCCGGTGCCATCATCAATGTTTCCTCTATCTGGGGAATCACCGGTTCTGCTTGCGAGGTCGCTTATTCCACCGCAAAAGCCGGTTTGATTGGTATGACCAAGGCACTTGCCAAAGAGGTCGGTCCGTCAGGGATTTCGGTCAACTGCGTTGCCCCCGGTGTGATTGACACCGATATGAACGCGGGTCTCGGGGATGACGTCCTCAAGCAACTGGCAGAAGAAACCCCGCTGGGTCGAATGGGTACCCCCGAAGAGGTTGCCAAAACCATTCTCTTTTTGGCAGAGGGCGGGCACTTTATTACCGGACAGGTGTTGAGTCCCAACGGCGGTTTGGTTATCTAAAAGAGCCGACGGGAATAGAATAATAAAAATGGTAAATAGGAGGAAATGATTATGAAAGTTTTGCTGATTAACGGAAGTCCCAAGGAAACAGGCTGCACCTACACCGCTCTGTGCGAGGTTGCCAAAGCCTTGGAAGGTGAGGGTATCAACACCGAAATCATCTCGGTAGGCAAGGCCCCCATTCAGGGTTGTATTGGTTGTCTTGGTTGTGTGAAATCCGGTGCGGGAAAATGCGTATTCTCCAATGATTTGGTGAACACCGTCATTGAAAAAGCCGCAGAGGCAGATGGTTTTGTCATCGGCAGTCCGGTTCACTATGCCGCAGCCTCCGGTGCTATTACCTCGCTGATGGACCGCGTCTGCTATGCAGGCGGTAAGAACCTGATGTTTAAGCCGGCAGCCTCCATTGTCAGCTGTCGCCGCGGCGGTGCCAGTGCCGCATTTGACCAGTTGAACAAATACTTCAGCATCCTGCATATGCCGATTGTATCCTCCAATTATTGGAATCAGGTACACGGAAACACTCACGAAGAGGTTCTTCAGGACGAGGAAGGTATGCAGACTATGCGCCAGTTGGGTCGGAATATGGCATGGCTTTTGAAAGCCATTGAGGCGGGAAAGCATGCCGGCATCGCACTTCCTGAGGTAGAGCCGAAAATCAAGACCAACTACATCCGGTAACCAACGATGCAAGGAATCCTTTTACAGATACAAAACTGGGACAGTCAGCTCCTCTTTTGGATGGAGCAGCTCCACACTCCGTTTTTTGACGCCTTTTTCTCTAAGCTGACCCTTTTGGGAGAAGCGGGCATCTTCTGGATTTTGGTGGCGGCATTGTTGCTCCTCTTCCCCAAAACCCGTCGTTGCGGAGGGACAATGGCGATTGCACTTTTGCTGATTTTCCTTTTGGGAAACTGCTTGCTCAAGCCATGGCTTGCACGCCCCCGCCCCTTTTCTCTCTATCCTGAGCTTGTCCTTTTGATTGCCCCGCCCACCGACTTTTCCTTTCCGTCGGGGCATACCTATGCAAGCATCGCATCGGCGGTGGTACTCCTCAAGTATTTCCCACGTTGGGGAATCGGCGCAATGATTCTGGCACTTTTGATCGCCTTTAGCCGATTGTACCTGCAGGTACACTTTTTCACCGATATTTTGGGAGGCATCCTGCTTGGACTGCTCGCCGCAACAATCGCAATTTTTTTGATGAAAAAAAAGACTGAACGATAGTTCAGTCTTTTTTCTTAAAGATTTGCAATTCTCTCTTTGATATAGCTTTCCAGAAAATCAATGGTTCCCTCAAGACCCAGTTTGCTGCTGTTGATACACAGATGATAGTTTCTGGAATCGCCCCATTTACCGGTACTGTGATTGTTGTGGTAGTACTTTCTTTCCAAGTCCTTCCGCACCCGCAGACGGTCTGCCTCTTCGTCGGTTCCCAGCTTGTACACCTCTTTGATACGCTGCACCTTGCAAGGGATGTCACCCAAAATAAAAATCGCAATCAGGTTCTTGTTCTTGGCAAGCTTTCTTTCTGCACAACGACCAACTGCGATAAAGGATTCTCCGCTGTCAGCCTTGTCCTGCAGGAACTTGAACTGCATATTGGCAATATGCTCCGCAAAGGAAGAACTGTGGCCCTTGACTCTTCTGGAAAACAGTCTGGATTTGGGTCTTTCTTCATACTTTCTCATCTTTTCGTGGTCAAAGTTTTTCTCCTCTGCAATGTGCTCCAAAATATTGTTGTCATAAAGAGGAAGTTCAAAGCGCTTGGACAGTTCTTCTGCGATGATATGTCCACCGCTGCCGAACTCACGGCCAATGGTAATAATAACTTGCTTACTCATAAAAATTCTCCTTTTAGCAATATCTGACGTAAATACAGATGGTCGAAATCAAAAGCACCAGTACGGTTGCGGGAACCGAATACTTACAGTATTCCCCCCACCCGATAAAGTGACCTTCCTGTGCTGCTGCGGAAATTCCCACAACATTGGCTGAGGCGCCAATGGGGGTTGCACTTCCGCCAATATCGGTACCAACCGCCAAAGACCACGCCAAGGTGGAAAGGGGAACACCGATCGACGCCTCCAAGGTTTTGATGATGGGGATCATGGTTGCCGCAAAGGGAATGTTGTCCACAAATGCACTTGCAATTGCAGAAAACCAAACGATGATCGCCACCAGAAGCAGTATGTTATTTCCGCTGATTGCTGCAATGATGTTGGCAATCAGGTTTAGCACACCTGTCTGCTCCAAGCCGCCTACCACAACAAACAAACCAATGAAGAACAATAAGGTCTTATAGTCCACTTTTTTCAAAAGTATGGTAGATTTTTTCCCCGCTGCAAGCAAGGTTGCCACCGTTACAAATACACCGATGGTCGCCACGGTCAAGCCGGTCATAGAGTGGGTTACCAGAAGCACAACCGCCGCCAAAAAAATAAGTACACTCACCAAAAAGTCGCCCTTGCTTTTGATTGCCTCAGACGGGGAGGGATAAACCCGCTCTCCGCTGTGAATACTGCTCTTTTTCAATTCTTTTCTGAAACAGAAATAGAAGTAAACAACCACGAACACAATGGCAATCAACGCAATGAATCCGGTGTTGCTGATGAAATCAAAAAAGCTGTATCCCAGTGAGGTTCCAATAATGATATTGGGCGGGTCTCCACACATGGTTGCCGAACCGCCTAAGTTAGCACAAAAGATTTCGGACAGGATGAATGGCACCGGATTGAACTTTAAGAGCTTGGCCAATTCCAGCGTAACCGACGCCAAAAACAGGATTACTGTGATGCTGTCAATAAACATTGCAAGCCCTGCTGACATCAGCATAAAGGTAATAAAAATCGGGATTACCTTATAATTCACCAATTTTGCAATACCCAGACAGAGCCAACGGAAGAATCCGGATTCTCCCATTCCCTCGACCATAACCATCATTCCTGCAATGAAAACAATGGTCTGCCAGTTGATGCCCGCCGCATTTTCGTGGGCCTCCCCTGCCTGATACCAGAAATCCGTATGGAAAAACGCACTCAGGTTCAGGGTTTCCTTGATTGCCTCAAAGCTGTGCATACATAACCCAAACACCACCAGAATCATAAGACCGCCACAAAGAAGTGTCGTGATATGTCGTTCTATTTTTTCAAATACAATGGACAAAAACATCGCAATAAAAATAATGATCGCCAATGTTTGTGCTGCTGCCATGATTTTGTCATCTCCTTTATTTCTTTCAAACGGTTCGATTATAGCAAATTTATCCCCTGCTGTCAAATTATGTTTGGATAAAAATTTGTTATTTTTATCCCTTTTTTTGTTCATTTTTGCATTGCGTGTTCAAAGAAAAGGACCTCCATTTGGAGGTCCTTTATCAAACATCATAAAATTTCATAATATCAGAATTTAATCTGCATCCTCTCCGCCGGGGCCATCCTTTCGTTCGGATTCATCCTGCGGTCGTGCTATTCCGGTGGAAACCCATTGATTATCTGTTGCTGACTTCTTGGAATCTTGTTTTTTCTTATTTTCCATAGATACAATCTCCTCTACTATAATCATCAGTATTCTGACATTATTCTATCCACATATTGTCGCATTTCTTGTTTTGATGATACCGAATGGGTACCATGAATAATTTCTTGTTTTTTCGTTTCACTGAGCGCCGCAAACTTTTCCATAGCCTCAGGTCTTTGCGCCAGCGCCATTCCAAGACCTACGGGCATTTCATATTTTTCCATGATTATCCCTCCATTCTATATGTAGCATAACCATTTATCATACATTTAAACGCATAAAGAAAAACCCTTTGAAACCTGACGGTTTCAAAGGGTTTTTTGGTCGAGGTGACAGGATTTGAACTTAGCTCGCATAAAAATTCGAGGAATTTCCGTCTAACTTATGGGATGAAATCGACGGAATTTCGTTGCTTTTCGATATGCAAGCAGAATTACATAATCGTGTTACTTCTCAAAAGTGGGTTATATGATGGGTTACTTTATGTAGACTTCAATACTTGCCAACATATTTTTCTTTATAAAATCCACTTTGAATCTATATGAAAAGGAGGGTTGTTCATGTACAAAAGAAAAGCAATTACACAAACAGGCAACGCCCATTCCGCCGTCACCTACATTGTAGTTCCGTCAGCACTTACGATTGATGGGGTAACGGTTACCACCTATGGAATAGGGGCACTTCAAGATGGCATCTTAATCCAAAAAATTCTTGATGTATCTTTAGACCGTAAAAAGGTTGAAAATGTTGTAGCATTGTGTAATCAAGAAAGCTTAGAAGTGTGCCATCTTTTTGCTATTGCAGAAGATACCGCTATTTAAGATTCATCCCTAATAATATCCTGCAAGCACAGGCTTGCAGGATATTATTCTTTATGGCAAGCACTTCACGGCGTTTGCAATCTTTGCAATGAGTTCTTTGCCGTATTTATACGCCTGTAAATACTCAATCGTTTGTTGCTCCAAACCGACCTTATTTTTTAATATGTCTATATCGTCATTTTTTGCCGTTTCTTGCGTTTCTTCTCGCCAACTGATACCCAAATAGGCAAGTATGCCTTTTGCATCTGCAATGGCGCATTTTTTGCGAAACTCAACGTTTTTCAACTTGTCACACTCTGCACGGTTGGTGTAAAAGCCGTGTTCGATTAAAACGGCGGGCATTGAG
>JAZNKC010000012.1:0-40563 GCA_045578365.1 Ructibacterium sp. | reverse complement strand
CGGTGGTCTTGCCGAACCGACGGTAAATCTCAATCCGTTTGCCGTCTAATGTCAGAATCAAACTTCCCTCAGCAAATTTTTCACCCCAAGGAATCATTCTTTCCCGATCACGGAGCAATAATGTGGTGCTTTTTCTTTGATAGAGAAGTCCGTAAAGCATCACTTTCAAAAAAAGCTGCAGGGTGGATTTTCCCGCCTCGTTGGCACCATAAAAAATTTGCAAGCCATCTGAAAAGCAAATCTTCTTCCCGTGGAATTTTCCAAAGGCGTGAAGCTGCGCTTCTTCGATTCGTATCATCGCAGCATCCCCCTTTCCATGGCATCAAGTCCAATGGTCAAGGCAAGCTCTCCCATCTTTTTTTCCTCCTCCGGAAGATCAGCAATCTCGCTGAGCATCTGTTTCACAAAGGCGCCCCGCAAACTGTTTTCCTCTGCCAGGCTCTCAAGTTGATACGCGGGGCGGGTTTCGTCCCGCAATTCGATGGAAAATGCAACTTCCTTTACCTGTTCCTGCAGGGCTTCCACCTGTATCAAATCTTTTGCCGCAGTTCCCACAAGGCGTATCCGATAGATGTTTTCTCCTCCGGCATTTTCTATGGCAGTTCTGATTTTGTCCACCACTTCCAAACTGTCCCCGCAAGCGGAAACATCCAAATCCATCAAAACAAATTCCCGTTTGGCAACCGGGTTCCAAGTGACCTGCACAGCACCTTTTTCTATGGTGCCTGCAAGATAACCTCTTTCCCCTGCCTCATCAAAGCCTCTGCCCTCGGGAATTCCCGGATAGGCATAATACATTCCTCCAAGTCGCTGGAGACCACTATATTGGTGGATATGTCCCAACGCCGCATAGTCGACACCGCTTTGTTCCAATACCGGCTTTTCCAGAGGGTTATACACACCTTCGCCGCCCAATGCCACCACTTCACCATGAATCAAAAGGATGTTGCACCAATCCTCCTTGATGGGCAGTTGGGTAAGGAGGGTTTTTTCTTCATACTGATTAGAAAAGCTTCTTCCGTGCAAGCGCACCTGCTTTTCCGGCAGGTCCAGATACTCCATTTCCGTACCGAAAAGATGCACATTTTCTCCAAAGTTTTCTTTGGCGTACACCGAATCGGGAAGATAGGGGTCATGGTTCCCTGCAACCAAACACACCTGTGTATCGGGCATCTGGGCAAAGCACCGTTTCAAAAACGCCACCGTTTCCGGCGAAACAAATCTGCCGTCAAACAAATCTCCGGCAATCAAAAACAAATCCGCCGTCTTTGCCGCCTCACAGATGTTTTGAAAGGTGCGCATCACCTCTTTCCGGCGCAGACTTGCCTGCTCCGGTGTGAATCTGGCAGTAAAAGGCGTATCGAAATGAATGTCTGCAGTATGCACAAATGTCGCCACGGTATTTCCCTCCTCTTCCTTAGACAAAAGACAAAAAAGGACACCGGTTGGGTGTCCTTTGCGAAAAACTATTCCTCTTCTTCCTCAGGCATCTCCCAAGTGTGATAAACGTTCTGCACGTCATCGTTTTCTTCCAGCATATCAATCAGCTTTTCCATCTTTTTGACCATTTCAGGGTCGTCCAGAACCGTGGTGGTCTGGGGAATGTAGTTGATTTCTGCCTGGGCAAACTGATAGCCGCTCTGCTCCAATGCTTCACGGACAGCGCTGAAGCTTTCGGGAGCCGTCATAATTTCATAGCATTCTTCTTCTACATTGAAGTCATCTGCACCTGCTTCCAAAGCGTCCATCATCAGGGTATCCTCGTCCACACCGTCTGCCTTTTCCACAACAATCATACCCTTGCGGTCAAACATAAAGGACACGCATCCGTTCTGACCCAGATTTCCGCCGTTCTTGTCAAAGTAATGGCGCAAATCTCCTGCGGTACGATTCTTGTTGTCGGTCAGGGTTTCCACAATGACCGCAATGCCGTTGGGGCCGTAACCCTCATAAACCATCTCGAAATATTCATTGCCGCTACCCTCGCCGGCAGCCTTTTTGATACTGCGGCTAATGGTATCGTTGGGCATATTATTCGCCTTTGCCTTTGCAATGGTATCTCTCAGCTTGGAGTTGGAATCCGGATCCGGTCCGCCCTCTTTCACTGCAACCATCAGCTCTCTACCGATTTTGGTGAAGATTTTTCCTCTCTTGGCATCGTTTGCGCCCTTTTTGCGCTTGATTGTCGCCCATTTGGAATGTCCTGACATAAAGTGTAACCTCCTAAAAACCTTATCTTCAACACAAAATCAGAAGGCTATCCTCCTGATTCTGCGTCGTTTGCAATTATTCTTTTGTTTCATCCACAACCAATTCCTTCAGCGAGGTTGCAAGACCTGCAAGACCTTGAATCTCGGAGGGAATGATAATCTTGGTCGCTTTACCGTCTGCCGCTTTGGCAAAGGCTTCCAAGCTCTTAATGGCAATGACTGCATCGGTGGGAGCCGCCTCATTGAGCATCCTTAGGCCCTCAGCCGTTGCTTTTTGCACTTCCCTAATCGCCTGTGCCTCACCCTCTGCCACACGGATAGCAGCCTCTTTCTCTGCCTCCGCTTGCAGAATCTGGGATTGTTTTTCTGCTTCTGCCTGCAGAATGCGGGATTCTTTTTCACCCTCTGCAACCAGTACTGCAGACTTCTTTTCACCCTCGGCACGCAGAATCGCCTCACGGCGTTCCCGCTCTGCTTTCATCTGTTTTTCCATCGCCTCACGGATGCCTGCCGGAGGAATGATATTCTTCAATTCCACACGATTGACCTTGATACCCCACGGGTCGGTAGCCTCATCCAGAATCGCCCGCATCTTGGTGTTAATCACATCACGGGAGGTCAAGCTTTCGTCAAGCTCCATATCACCGATGATGTTACGCAAGGTAGTTGCGGTCAGATTTTCAATAGCGGACATCGGCATATCCACGCCATAGCTGTAAAGCTTGGGGTCGGTAATCTGGAAATACACCACCGTATCAATCTGCATGGTAACATTATCCTTGGTGATTACCGGCTGCGGCGGAAAGTCCACCACTTGCTCCTTCAAAGAAACCCGTTTTGCAACCCGCTCAATCAGCGGAATCTTAAAATGCAATCCCACATTCCATGTGCTATGATATGCACCCAATCGCTCCATAACATAAGCCTGTGCCTGAGGAACAATCTTAATGCAAGACAGCAACAACAAAATCAGAATAACTAAAATACCAACAAAAAATCCCATAAACAAGCTCCTTTCTTATACCTTTTTCTCTACCATCAGGTGAACACCTTCGATGGCTTTCACCACCACGCGCTCGCCCTCTTCTATGGTTGTTTGTGCAGAGGCAGACCAGATTTGCCCCATCACCTTGACAGAGCCTTTGTTTTCTACCGAATCAATGACGGTAAGCACCACGCCCTCCTGCCCCAAAAGCCTGTCCGCATTGGTGGAGGTCTTTTCCTGATTCCGGAATTTCCGGCTCAGGGGTGCAGTGAGCAATAGCAAAATCGCCGAGGATAGCAGAAACACCAAAATCTGCCCCAGAAGGCTCACCTCAAACGCTGCTGCAATTCCCGCCAGAATTGCCCCTACCGCCATCCAGACGGAAACCAGAGCAACGGTGACGCTTTCTAACACGCCAAACGCAACTGCAATTACCAACCAAACTATGATTGCACCTGTCATTGTTTCACCTTCCTTAGTATGCCCGTTTATAGCCGCCGCTACGCTTGCTGTCATTGCTGCGTTTCAAATCCTGAAACTTTTCATCGCTGTCCTGTTTGAATTTTTGCAGCATATCGTCAAAGGACATATCGCTGCGCTTATGAAACTCAAACTCCTCCGGCGGTTGTTTCGGGTCGAATGCCGGTTGGGTGCGCCGCTCCTTTTTGGGTCTGGGGGCACGGCGTTCCTCCTTCGGCTTGCTGTTTCCTTCTACCTGCTTGATGGAAAGGCTGATTTTTCCCTTTTCAACACCAATCACTTTCACCTTGACGGTATCGCCCTCTTTCAGGTGTTGTTTGATGTCGCTGACATATTCAGAGGCAATCTCAGAAATATGTACCAAGCCGCTTTTTCCTTCAGGCAACTCCACAAATGCGCCAAATGCGGCAATCCCTGTAACCTTTCCTTCTACTACCGAACCAACTTCCATTTGCATTTTTTCATAATCCTTCCTTGGAGGAAGCCTCCTCCACATATAATAAAAACTTTCGTTTCTTCCTCTTTAGTTCGTGTTTGCTTCACTCTTGTTGGCATCCACAAACACCCGTTCATTGGGGCGTACCAGACCCAGCTTTTCTCTGGCAACCTTTTCTAAATACGCAGGATCGTTCAGGTTTTCCAATTCTGCCTCCAGTTGTTCTGTCTGGCGGGTCGCCTCTTCGATTTGCACCTGAAGGGCATCAATCTCACGGCTCTTTCGGTTAAGGGCAACCTGTTGCCAAATCATGGTATAACAGAAGTATGCGCCAAACAACAGGATGACTGCCGCAACCGCGAATTTGCGGGGATTGAATTTTCGCTTGGGTTTGCCTTTGCCGGAAACTGCTTTTTTTCGATTCTGTTCCTGCTGCATCCTGCATCCCCTCCTAAAAATCCCGATAATTTTCTGCTTTAATTATAGCGGAATTCCCTTGGCTTGTCAACGAAAACTTTTCTTTTTCCGCCTCTGTTTTTCCTCTTTTTTCCGTCGTTTTTGATTTTCCCGCTCCGCCCTCCGACTCCTTGCCCGAAGTTCCTTGCATTTCTGTCTTCTTTTCCTTGCGTTTCCCACTTTGTTAATACTCTGTTTGCTATACCACGCAATCACTAAAAACGGTTTGGATAGCAGGCGAAAGACAAAACGAACCGGCAGTAACACCACCCGCAAAACCCAGCAGAATATCCCGATTGCCAGTCGGGAAAGCCAGACCATTGCTCTTACCATTCTGTCCCGAAACACAAAATAATACCCAAAGATGCCGATTGCCGTTCCCAAAAATCCTTGAATCCGCAAGGATCCGCCGTTTTTGTCATAGGCAATGAAAAAAAAGAGCACTCCTGCCAAAAGCACAAAGAAGATGTCCTCCAAATTGACCCGTATCACCGAGCCGGGAACCAGTCTTCTGCCGGAGCGCAACATATCATAAAGGAGCGAAAGAGCTGCTCCCAGTACAAAGGACCAGAGAAAATACCCCAAATCCACCCCAAAGGTAACCTTCATTCCGCCTTCTCCCTCTTCGCCCTATTGGAACAGACGGGAAAACAGACTTCCCTGATTCTCTCTGCGGTGGGTCTGGCTGTACTTCAGTTCGTCCACCATTCCCTCGATCACCAGTTGTCCGTCATCCACGTTGAGCTTGTGAATCCGAAAATCACTGCCAATCACCGTCAGCATTCCCATAGAGGTATGCACACAAACCTTTTCTTCATCAAAGCTCTCTACATCCTCAACCTCACAGATGGTCACCTTTTTCCGATTTTCCATAGACACCGTATGCCGCTTTACTTCTTCCATATTTCTGCCTCCTTTTGATACTTGGTACATATCTATTCCAAAAAGGCGGAAAATATGAAAAAGCCGATGCGGAATCCGCATCGGCTTTTTACAAGTTCTTATTTCTTGTTCTTTACACCGGAATCTCTCCAAGTTGCCCACAGGGGACCTGCAACAAATACAGAGGAGTAGAAACCAACCAGAATACCAATGATGATCGGCAAGGAGAATGCCTGAATGGACGGAACACCCAACAGGTAAACCATACCGATGGTCAGCAAGGTGGTAATGGTGGTATTGATAGACCGGGTAAGGGTCTGCGCAATACTCTTGTTTGCAATCTCGCCGTAAGTTTCTTTTCTTGCGTGTCTGGTGTTTTCTCTGATTCTGTCCATAATGACGATGGTGTTGTTGATGGAATAACCAAGCACCGTCAGGATGGCTGCGATAAAGTTGGTATCAACCGACCAACCCAGAACAGAGTAGATACCAAGCAGAATCAATACATCGTGTACCAATGCCAGAACTGCAACCACACCGGAAGTAAACTCAAACCGGAAGGTAATATAAAGCAGAATTGCAAGACAAGCCAGAATGGACATAATCACCGCAGAACGAGCCAATTCACGGCCGGTAGAGGGAGATACGATATCCTGATTCTTCAGGGTTACGCCAGAGGGAGCAGCTTCCTCAGCGGGAGCCTCTTCACCCTCGGTTGCTTCCTCAGCGGGAGCTTCCTCTGCAGGAGCTTCCTCAACGGGTGCACCATACTTTGCTACCAAAGCTTCGGTGATGGCAGCGATTCTGCTCATTGCAAAGTCAGAACGCGCCTCGTCGGTTTCCAGGCTGTTGTCAAAACCAAACTTGATGATGACTTCATCGCCGGATTTCTGTACCGAAGAGGGACTTTGGTCTGTGCCCAGAGCTTCGTTTACGATGCTCTCTACCTCGGATACGCTGAACTCACTGTTAATCTGGTAGGTAACAGCCATACCGCCGGCAAAGTCGGTGTCCAGATTGAATCCCTTAAATACTACGGATACAACGGAAGCCAATACCAGCACAAGTGCAATTGTCAAAAAGATACCTTTTCTTTTTACAAACATTATGCTTTGCCTCCTTTCAGGGATTCCACATCTTTTTCTTTCTTCACGCCATAGAACCAGGGGTTCTTAATCTTCATGCCAATGGTCTGCTTAAGCAGGAACTTGGTAACAAAGATTGCGGAAAGCATCGAAACCACAATACCGATGAATAAGGTAATACCAAAGCCCTTGATGGTACCGGTACCAAATACCCACAGGATAACTGCGGAAATAATGGTGGTGATGTTGGAGTCGACAACCGCAGACAGAGCACGGTTAAAGCCTGCATCCACAGCACTGCGTACCGTCTTGCCCAGCTTCAGCTCTTCTTTTACACGTTCAAAGATAACGACGTTTGCATCCACCGCCATACCTACCGACAGGATGATACCTGCAATACCCGGCAGGGTCAGGTTGATGTGGCAGTTTGCCAGAATGATAAATACGATTGCAAGATAACCCAGCAATGCAAAGTCTGCAACCAGACCTTGTACACGATACAGCAGCAGCATAAAGAGCAGCACCAGAATCAAACCGATGATACCTGCCTTTACTGCATTCACCATCGCCTCGTCGCCCAAGGTTGCACTGACGGTACGAACCTCAACCTGCTCCAAAGAGAAGGGAAGCTGACCGGACTTGATGTTTGCTGCAAGTGCTTTTGCTTCTTCCGGCTCGAACTCACCGGTAATCACACAGCTGTTGCTGTCGATTCTGGTCTGTACGGTGGGCGCGGAAATAATCATACCATCCATGGTGATGTAGATAGGCTGTCCAACCAGTCTGCCGGTTGCCTCGGAGAACTTGTCCCGACCTTCGTCGGTCAGCTCCAGGCTGATGTAGTAGGAGCTCTTGGTCATACCCTGCTGGGTCTGTCCGTACTCTGCTACTGCACTCTTAACCTCTTTACCGGTCATAACTGCTTTTTCCACGATCACTTTAGTAGGATCCTGAGGATCCTGTGCCACGGTTTCAGCAAATACCAGTTCTGCGGTAGAACCCAAGGTTTCTACTGCGGTCTGGGCATCCTGAACATCAGGAAGCTCTACCCGCACCTTGTCCACACCCTGACGGGTGAGGGTTGCCTCGGTATACCCCTGTCCGTCCAAACGGGTACGGAGCATACTAACTACCGTGTTCATATCATCGTCTGTGGGATTTTCGGTCTGTGCACGATACACAATAACCGTTCCGCCTTTCAGGTCGAGTCCCTGGGTGATTCCATCTTCATCGAGGATACCGGGGAAGCTCACCTTGTCCGTAATGTCAAGACCGTAAAGTCCGACATAGAACAGTGCTGCAATCACCAAAAGAATGGCTGCGAATTTCACTATACTTCTGGACACTTTGTTTCCTCCTTTGTGTAGAACAATGCTACATATAATGATTGACTTCTGTCCGGCAATGCCGGAACAGACTAATTATTTTACAAAAAACTTTGATAACCGCATTATTATACCTTTTCCTGTTTCACAAGTCAAGGGTTTCGGGAAAAAAGTTAGGTATTTTTCATTTTTGCACGAAAAAAGTGGGATGCCATCGGCACCCCACTTCTCTTTGCAATTACCTTCTTCGTCTTCTGCCTGTGTTCACGCCCACGATTCCGCCGATGGCACCGCAGCCTACGCTGAGGCCCATAGACAAAGCAGTCTGGGAATGAAAGGACAGCTCCCCGAAAATCAATGAACCCAAAAGGTACAAACCTGTTACATAGATTAGTCCGGAAATTGCACCGCAAAGCAATCCCTGCCTGCCAAGGTGACGGGCGGCACGAAATCCCCCCCACATCACACAAAACGCAGTTACCGCAAGGACCGCCACATCAATCACGGATTCTGTTGCCGAAAGGTAGGTCACCAACACTGCCGCAACCAACAAAAGGATTGCCGTTGCCAGAAAGCTGATTACCACATTTTTCAGCATATACATCGGGTCAAAAAGACGCATTTCACCGGATAATTCCTTTGCCATATTCATCCTCCCATCGCATATCTGTTGACAATACAACATATGCTTGGGGGAGAAAGAGTATGCCCACTATTCTTCAGTGGTTTCAGGTTCCTCATCCGGAAGAGGTGCAACCTCTTCATTTGCGGTAGCAGCTGCCTTCAAAAGACGGCTGATTGCACTACGCTCGATGGTAATAAAGGATTTGGTGGTGCCAACGCCGGTTTCCAATACAAAGACATCCTCCTTGATACGGGAAATCTTACCGTGAATACCACCGATGGAAGCTACCTCATCGCCAACCTTCAATGCAGCCAGCATTTCACGCAGCTGTTTTTCTTTCTTCTTCTGCGGACGAATCAAGATAAAATAAAAAATCAGCACCATCAGAATCAACGGGAATAAACTAACCAATGTTTCCATATTCTGTGTCACCTCCTGTTCTTCTCTCTTCTTGTTTCTTATTATATCCAATCTCTGGAAAAAAAGCAATATCTTTTTTCCTTTTCTCACTCCGTTCATAAAAAATTTACAGATTGATCATCTTTTTTTCGTTTCTTTTTCTTCCTCTTTATGCTACAATATCAAAATGGAAAATAAAAGAAAGTAATTTACGAGGTGACGGCTTGATGCAAAAGGTCAAACAACTGTTTCAAAAACTCTTTCCAAAGGTAAAAGGGTTTGCCCTTACCCACAAAATCTGGGCATCGGTGATTGCCCTTGTTTTGATTGGGGCACTGGTTCTGGCATTTTTACCTAAAAAAGGGAACCTTCCCGATATGGGACAAACCACCGAAGCCACCGTCAGCCGACGGAATATTTCCGAAGTGGTAAGCGGCAGTTCGGTGGTGGAGCCAAATGCAGAATACACGCTGGTTTCTATGGTCACCGGTGAGATTTTAGAAGCTCCCTTTGAAGAGGGGGATGTGGTTACCGAGGGCCAGCTGATGTACCGCTTTGATGCCACCGATGCAGAAAAGGATATGGAACGTACTGAGCTGAGCGTCCAGAAAACCGAGCTGTCTTACCAAGATACCATGGATAATATCCGTAACCTGAATGTGATTTCCACCATTACCGGAACCGTCCGTGAGGTAATGGTCAAAGAGGGCGATTCGGTCAACAACGGCACACAGATTGCCACTGTGTATGACGATTCCCATATGGAAATCCGGCTCCCCTTTAACGCAAGCGAAGCGGGAAATATCCGAAAAGGCGATACTGCCGTTTTGACTTTGGTTACCGGCGGAACCGTCCTTTACGGCACCGTCACCGCAGTCAGCTCTGCGGCACAGTCCTCGGGCGGGTATATGTCGGTGCGGTATGTGACCATTGAAGTACCCAACCCCGGTGCGCTCACCTCTTCCGACAGTGCGACCGCAATGATTGGCGACATTGCCTGCAATGACATAGGAAAATTCGAACCGGTGATGGATTACAAAATCACCGCAAAGGCATCCGGAACGGTAGATACCCTTTACATCAGTGCCGGCGACCATGTGTCCAACGGGTCCTTGGTTGCTGTGTTAGACTCCACCTCTGCACAGACCCAACGGCTCAACGCCGAGATTTCCAGAAGGGATGCAGAGCTTTCCTTGGAAAAGGCACAGGAAAAACTGGATGAATACAACATCACCGCACCCATCTCTGGCACCGTGGTTACCAAGAACAAAAAGGCGGGCGACAAGATTGAAAGCGGTTCCGGTTCTTCCAATAACACCCTTGCCCTCATTTATGATATGAGCAGTCTTTACTGCCAGTTGGATATTGACGAACTGGATATCAAAAAAATCCACGTAGGGCATGCAGTTACCATTACGGCAGATGCCTCTGACAGACCTTATCGCGGTACCGTAGAAAACGTTTCGGTCAGCGGTACGGTTGGCACCAACGGGGTAACCACCTATCCGGTGAAAATCCGCATTGATGATTTTGACGACAATCTGCTGCCCGGTATGAATATTGAGGCAACCATCACCATTGAATCTGCCACCAATGTTTTGGCAGTTCCGGTTGGTGCGGTCAACCGTGGCGACATTGTCTATGTCAAGGGCAAAAAAACCGATGAAAAAGACCGTGCTCCCGAGGGGTATCGCAGCGTTCAGGTAAAAACCGGAGTCAGCGATGATTCCTATGTAGAGATTCTGGAAGGTCTTTCGGAAAACGATATAGTCTATGCACCTGTGCAGACCGTCCAGAGAACCATGATGTTCCCCGGTATGGGAGGAATGCCCGGCGGTATGGGCGGTGGTATGCCTTCCGGTGGTATGGGCGGTAACCGCGGAGGTATGCCCAGCGGAGGTGGTATGCGATGACCCCTTTGATTGAGTTTAAGGATATCTACAAAATCTATCAGATGGGGGATTCTGCTGTGCACGCCATTGACGGCATCAGTATGCAGGTATATCCGGGCGAGTTTCTCGCCATTGTGGGACCCTCCGGAAGCGGAAAATCCACCTGTATGAATATCATCGGGTGTCTGGATGTACCGACTTCCGGTTCCTATTTCTTGGACGGAAAGGATGTCAGCCATATGAACGACAACGAACTGGCTGAAATCCGGAACAAAAAGCTGGGATTCATCTTTCAGCAATACAACCTGATTCCCAAACTGACGGTACAACAGAATGTGGAGCTCCCCCTCCTCTATGCCGGCTTAAGCGAAAAAGAGCAAGCCGCCCGTGCAACAGAATCTTTGGCACGGGTAGGGCTTTCAGACAAAGCGAAGAATCTTCCCTCTCAGCTTTCCGGCGGACAGCAGCAACGTGTTTCCATTGCCAGAGCTTTGGCGGGAAACCCCTCCATCATACTTGCCGACGAGCCCACCGGTGCGTTGGATTCCAAAACCGGTAAGGATGTGCTGGACTTTTTGAAACAGCTGCACAAAGAGGGGAATACCATCGTTTTAATCACCCACGACAACACCATTGCCGCACAGGCAGAACGGGTGATTCGGGTTGCCGACGGCAAGGTGGTTTATGACGGGGTTGCCGATATTCGCAAGTTTGCCCCCGTTGCCCACGCCGGAGATACGGAGGTGGCAGAATGAGTTTGAAGAAATCCTTTATTTTGGCACTTTCCAATATTCTGTATGACAAGATGCGGTCTCTGCTTACGATGCTTGGCATTATCATCGGTGTTGCCGCCGTCATCATCCTTATCAGCCTGATGGATGGTATGGCAAATATGATGACCGAAAGCTTTGCAGAGATGGGGCTGACCACCATCACCGTTTCCACCACCAACCGTGGCGGAAGCCGGACCATTGATGAAGATGAAATCTACGCCTTTCGGGATGAGCATCCCGATTTGATCGAGGGGGTTTCCCCCAACTCCTCTATTTCCAACGCAACCATCAAGGTGGGAACCAACTCCATCACAACCACCGCAACCGGTGTCAGCGAGGAATATGCAGATATGAAGAGCCTGACCTTACAGCAAGGGCGTTTTATTCAGTATCAGGAAGTCGCCGGCTACAAAAAGGTCTGTGTCATCGGCACCTATGTGCAGCGGGAACTGTTTGGTTTTAGCGGAGGCTTGGGCGAGGATATCAGAATCAACGGCAACAGTTATCGGGTAATCGGTATCCTTGAGGAAACTGAGGACTCCAAAAGCGGCAGTGCCGACGATGCGATCTATATTCCTTATACCACCGCGGTGCGGATTTCCAGAACCGGAAAGGTCAGCAGCTATACTCTGACCGCCCCCAATCAGGAGATTGTTACCACCGCTACCTCGGCATTGGAAAGGATGCTGCTTAGCAAACTGGGTGACAGCGACTATTTTCGGGTAACCAACCTGCTCAGCCTTCTGGATACTGCCACCGAAATGCTGGATATGATGAAAATTCTTCTGGTCTGCATTGCAGGTATTTCCCTGTTGGTCGGCGGTATTGGGATTATGAATATTATGCTGGTTTCGGTGACTGAGCGCACCCGTGAAATCGGCATCCGGAAATCCCTCGGCGCAAAAGGACGGGATATTCTGTCCCAGTTTGTCATCGAGGCAGCCACCGTCAGCGGTGTGGGAGGTGTCTTTGGCATTGTTCTTGGCGCAGTGCTGTCCATTACTTTTGGAAACCTATTGGGGCTGCCCGCAAGTCCATCCTTGGGTGCGGTCTTGCTTTCCTTTAGTGTTTCTGTGGGTATCGGCATTCTGTTCGGGTATTTGCCGGCAAAGAATGCCGCAAAGCTGAACCCCATTGAGGCATTGCGCCACGACTAAACTTGGTATATTTTACTTCTGATAGGAGATTTGATATGAGAAAATTTTTTGCAGCAGTCCTCTGCTTATGTATGCTATCTTCGGTATGCATCGTTCCTGTTTCTGCACAGGAGGATATGGCAGGCATCTTCACCCTTTTGAGCGAGCTCAACATTATGACCGGTGACCCTGATGGAAACCTGCGCCTTACGGATGCGGTCACCCGTGCAGAGTTCACCAAGGCAGCAGTTGCCGCATCCAGCTATAAAAACAGCGTTGCCACCCATCTTTCGGTTTCTCCCTTTGGGGATGTGACCTATCGCCATTGGGCGGCACCCTATGTACGGGTGGGGGTGAGCAACGGTCTGGTCAGCGGTTATCCCGATGCCACCTTCCGTCCTGATGAGCCGGTTCTCTTTGAGGAGGGTATCACCATCCTGCTCCGGGTTCTTGGCTATAACGACAGCGATTTTGGTGCATCCTGGCCCTACGGTCAAATCGGGCTTGCCAACAATCTGGAAATCACCGACGGCGTTTCCTGCACCGCAGGAACTCCATTAAACCGCCGTCAGGTGGCGCAGCTGATCTATCAGACACTTGGCACCAAATTAAAGGGGCAAAACGCACAGTTGGTATCGGTTTTTGATGTGAGTATCAGTCAGGATGTTACCCTGATTTCTGACAGTAAGGACGACCCGTCCATTCCCTCCGACGAAGTATATACCAGTCAGGGAAGCTTGAAAACCACCGCATCCTTTGACCGCAACCTGTTAGGACTCAAGGGAGATGCCGCCATCAAAAACGGCAATAAACTTCTTGCCTTTGTGCCCGATGCGGAAAGTGCCGACAGCGAGCAATACATCCTCTATTCGGTACTTCCCAATGCGGTAATGGTCTACAAAAACGGCGTTTTGACCTCCCTTTCTGTTGCGGACAGCACCACCGTTTACAAAGGCAAGTCCCAGAGCAATTTTGCCGCAGTCAAGGCTTCCTTAGAACTTGGCGACGTCCTGCGGGTCAAGCGTTCCGGAAACAACATTGACTACATCACCTGTCAGGCGGGAAATATGCAAGGTCCCACCATTGTTTCCAACTCTGACTGGAGTAGCAGTTGGGCAACCAATACCTCTACCAAGGTACTGCGCAATGGACAAAGCTCCTCCCTTTCCGCCTTAGAGCCCTATGATGTGGCTTATTTTATGCCGGATATGAATCTGGTGCTTGCTTACAGCGACAAGGTGACCGGTGTCTATGAAAAGGCATCCCCCAACAAGGATATGCCCCAATCCGTCACTGTTTCGGGCAAGGAATACACCATCGAAAGCGGCAACGCATTCACCGCACTCACCTCCGGCGGAACCTTTGATTTTGGTGACAGCGTGACCCTGCTTCTGGGCAAAACCGGACAGATTGCCGGTGTGATTTCTCCCAATGCAACTGCCACCAAGAGCTTGACCGGTTATGTTTTGAGCACCGGACGAAAAGAGTATCAATCCGGCTCGGTCAACACCTACACCGGCTATTATATCAAGCTTGCATTTCCTGACGGAACCACAAGCGAGTATACCACCGACAAGAATTTAAGCTCTTATCAAAACAAGGTGGTCAAGGTCACTTTCCGGAACGGAAACGCCAATGTCACCTTGGTCACAAGCAATGACAGCAAAAAGCTGAACGGAACTTACCACCACAGCACCGGCAAGCTTGGGAGCTACACCCTCGCCCCCGATGCACAAATTCTGGACATCGGCACGGTGGATGCAGACAGCCCCAGTGTCTACTGCAAAATCTTCCCCCAAAGACTGGACGGAGTAACCCTGTCAACCAATCAGGTGCTCTATTGGGAGAAAAATTCTCTAGGGGCAATCAGCAAGCTCATCTTAAAGGATGTAACCGGCGACGGATTCTCTTACGGTTTGATGACCGCAGTTTCTCAGAGTCGGGAGGACCTTACCGGAAGTTACACCTACATTATTGACGGACAGTTCTATCAATACAACACTTCCAATCGGGTTCTGAATATTTCGGTAGGGTCGGGCATCCGCATCAGCGGCTTAGCATCCAATCCCGAAAGCTTTAAGAGCCTGACCGAGCTTGGCAGCGGCATCCGCTTGGAGAGCGCAAGCGAACTGACCTACAAAAACAAAACCTACCCCATCAGTCCCAATGTGGCAGTTTATCAGCGAAGCAACTCTTATGCAGCAGAATATGTCAAGATTCCCATCGCGGATGTTCTTTCCGATGAGAGTCTGCAGATTTCTGCCTACTATGACCAATCCCCCTCGGCGGGCGGTCAAATCCGTGTGATTGTAGTTTATTAGCAAAAAAATATCCCCCCGTATAACGGGAGGATATTTTTTAATGTACGTTCATCAATACGCCGCCTTGTTTTCTGGACTCGTCTGCGGCAATTCCCATAAAATGACTCTCCAAGGATTCCTTTAAGGTGGTGGAGCATTCTTTTCTTCCTGCAATCATATCACAGAAATCATCAATCAAAATGGCATCACCGCCGCCGTGGCCATTGCCCCCCTCAAGCAGAGTTGCAATATCCACAATCTCCTTTTCTTTGCCAAAGGGCATAACCTCGATGGTTTCGGTCCGTTCATCAAACACGATTTCTCCCATGGTTCCGTAGAAAATCAGTTTTCTGCCCGGCTCTGCGGCATAAACCATCTTTAAGGATGCCTTGACACCGTTTCTAAAGGTCATCTGCACCAGCTGATGGTCCACCTTTTCTACCACACACTTAAAGGCGCATCTGCCATATTCTCCGGTACGAATTCCCTCATAGAGGTTTTCCTCAGTAATGGGATTGTGAATGGTTGCCTTGTTGTAGGGCCAAGTATAGGTAGGCTCTCCCGCCTGATGCCACGCATCCACATAAATCCGTTTTGCACTATAGGGACAGGTATCCATATGTATGCAATCCACACAGCGGTCGGCAGCATTTTCGGGCGCATTTTCGGGGATGAAAAAGCCCAAATCCCCCACCGAGGAAAGGGTATCACATTCGCTCTTGGCATACGCCTGCAGCAAATCCAAGTCGTGACTGCATTTTGCCAAAATTGCCGGATGTCCCAGCTCCAAAGACGCACCAATCCCCCGCACATATGCCTGTGCCCAATGCCAATAGGCAACCCGTTCGGACGCGTCGATGGCATAAACTCTGCCGATGATACCGGATTCCAAAAGCTCTCCGCATTTTTGAAATCCCTTGCCATAACGAAGCTCGTGGCAAACAATCACCTTTCTTCCGGTTTGTTGTTGCACTTTCAGGAGCGCCTTCAATTCCTCCGCATCATCGCTGATGGGTTTTTCTAATAACAAATCATAACCAAGCTCCATCGCCGCAATGGCTTGTCTTACATGGTCACGGTCAGGAGTCGCAATCATAATGGCATCCGCCCGCTTTTCTTTCAAGAACTCTTTTTCATCATAAAAGACTTCAATGTTCTTACTATTCGGGCAAAGGCTCTTGAGCGCCACAATCTGATCCGGATTGATGTCGCAAACAGCAGCGACGGTAAAATCCTCTTTTTTATCTACCAACTGGGCATAACATTTCCCACGGGTTCCGCACCCTAAAATTGCAACGGTATATTGTTTCATATCCTCGCCTCCCAAAGATTTTCAAGGATATTATAGTATTCCAAAACCCTTTCGTCAATATGCGAAACGAATCAAAACTATAACTTTTCGCTACTTTTAGAAAAACAAAAAAGCACCCAAGGGTGCTTTTTCTATTTGTATTCTTGAATTCCCTCACGGAATGCTTGTGTCGTTTCCTCGGTTTCATCCAAGAAATATGGTCTTGCGAGGGTTTTGTAGGTTGCCTCACGCATATCATAGTCCGCACTACTCCACCAGAGTGCCATCTTGATGTTGTCATACTTTTTGATACTGCGGAACATATCCCGAATCCAAGCAGGCTTGTCCCCGCCGATGGAGCTGGACGCAAATTCTGTGATGATAAAGGGGAACTTGCCGAACACCTGAAGATACTTTTTATAAGGCTCTTCATAAATCTCATCAAAGGTACGCCATTTCTCGTGATAGACATCTGCATAGTAGGTACCGGTGTTATAGCCGGTGAGTCCAATCATATGCACATACTCGCTCCCCGGCCAGTAGGCAATGTAGGAATTCCAATGTGCCGGCGGACAATCCTCTGCATTGGGATTGAAAATCCAAATGGCGTTGTCCACGCCCTCCTCCTGAAAGATGTCATAGATTCTCCGCCAGTTGCTGACAAAGATATCCGGGTCGGAAAGTGCCGCCACGCCGGAATAGTTGACCCAGTCGCTGTTCATTTCATTGTTCAGCCGGAACAGGAAAGGATGTCCAAATTCCTTGGCGCCTCTTGCAAAGGTGCGAATCTGTTCATCCAGAAGTCCGTCATAAACATCAAAATTGATGTTCTTGCCAAACAGATCATCATTGTTAAAGTTGGAAATCTGTAAGGTCAGCTCGGTGATTTTTCCCTCATCATAAAAGCTTTTCAGCTCTTTGGCAGGGAACTCCCAGTCCAGATTCACATAGTGCAGAGCAAAGTCGAAGGAATAATCCACCTTTTTCTCCAAATCCACCAGCCATTGCCGATTTCTTGGAATCTGGTAGGCACCGTCTACAAAGATGCCCCATTTCTTATCCTTGCTGTCGCAAATTTCCCGATAATAATCACGGGTTTCTCTGTTCCATTTGGGATTCTCGGTGGGCGCATAGTCGCCCTTGAACACATTTTGCCCCTCAATACGAATCTCCTCAAAAGAAGCAATCACTTCTTCTATTATCGGTGCTGCCTTTTGATAGTCGTCATACTTGAACATTACCCGGAAAAACGCCTGGGGTCCGGTCTTGGAAAGCACATAGAAATAGGTGTACGCATTCCAATGATCGGCGGCGTTTTCATCTGTGGGGGTTCTGCAGAGAGAAATCTGCTGTGCCTCCGCCTCCCGATGGGAAAACTTTTTGTTCTCCCGTATGGTGATGCCGTTGCTTTCAATATAATGAGGGTCAAGGTAATAATTGTTGCAATAATTGTCGATGAAGTACCATACATCCGGATAGGGTGCCCATTCCCGGGTGACGGTTACCGTCATATCCCCGTTGTACGCCTGAATCAGTTCCGGACTTTTGGAAATATCAAATTTCATATCCTCAGGGAAAGAAATCATATAACCCTTGGGACGGTCAATCAGAACCTGATGCCCGTCTGCGGTGGAAATAATCTCCTCCTGAATCTGGGGTTGGGTATGGGTCACCTGATGATACACCTTGCTCGCCTTGTTCTTTGCCCGATACACAAACTGTTCCGGATCCTGAAAAAAGCCTTTGGTAATCAGCACATAGAGCAGTGCGGCAAGCAAAACCCCAAAGATACTTAGAATCACTTTCTTTTTCATGTTCTTCTCCTGTATTAAACGATACAAGCGCCGGATTGAATGTCACCAAGAGCAGTGGTTACCACCAGCTTGCCGTCGTGTTCTGCGGAAAGAATCATACCGTTGGATTCCAGACCCATCATCTTTCTGGGCGGGAAGTTTGCAATAAAGAGCACATTCTTGCCTACCAAATCTTCCGGCTTGTAGTAGTTGGCAATGCCGGAGAGAATCTGACGGCGTTCGCTGCCCACTTCCAGTTCAAACCGCAACAGTTTGGAGGACTTGGGAACCTTTTCACATACCACAACCTTGCCCACACGGATGTCCAGCTTTTCAAAGTCGCTGAACTCTACAAAATCCTTAAAGGGCTCGATTTCCACTTTCGGTTCTTCCTTTTGTCCAAGCTCTTCTTCCAGTTCCTTCAGCTTCTGCTCCGGATCCAGACGGACAAAGAGCGGGGTTGCCTGCCCCACCTTTTCCCCGGCTTTGGTCACACCAAAGGAGGAAAGGCTTTCCCAGGAAAGTTCGGTTGCACCAATCTGTTCTGCAATGGCTTTGGCAGTATCCGGCATAAAGGAGGTCAGCAGTGATGCCACAAAACGGATGGATTCAATCAAGTGATACATAACCGTTTTCAAGGTTTCAATGCCATCCTCGGATTTTGCCAATGCCCAAGGCATGGTTTCGTCAATATACTTGTTGGAGCGGTCTACGATTCTCCAGATGCAGTCCATAGCATCTGCCACACGCAGCTTGTCCATATTTTCTGCCGTTTCTTTGGCAGCGGTAAGACAGGTTTCCTCAAGGCTCTGGTCAAACTCGGTAGTCTGTGCCGGTGCGGGAATCACTCCGTCAAAATACTTGGTCACCATAGACACGGTACGGTTTACCAGATTGCCCAAGGTGTTTGCCAGATTGGAATTGAACCGGCTGATTAAGGTTTCAAAGGTGATGGTTCCGTCCTGCGCAAAAGGCATCTCGTGAAGGAGATAGTAACGCACAGCGTCCACCCCAAAGTTGCGTACCAGATCATCGGCATAAATCACATTACCGATAGATTTGCTCATCTTATCCTGTCCGTTGAGCAACCAAGGATGACCGAAAATCTGCTTCGGCAAAGGTTCGCCCAATGCCATCAGGAAAATCGGCCAGTAAATGGTATGGAAACGCAGAATATCCTTACCGATGATATGCACATCTGCCGGCCAGTAATGGTCGTAGGGTTCTTCCTTTTTGTCACAACGGTAACCAACGGCGGTGATGTAGTTGGTCAGTGCATCCAGCCACACATAAACCACGTGTTTTGGGTCAAAGGAAACCGGAATACCCCAGTCAAAGCTGGTTCTGGATACACACAAATCCTGCAGACCGGGTTTTAAGAAGTTGTTGACCATCTCTTTTTTTCTGGATTCCGGCTGAATGAATTCCGGATTCTCTTCGATATGCTGCATCAGGCGGTCGGCATACTTGCTCATTTTGAAGAAGTAAGCCTCCTCGTGCTGCTTGCTGACCTCTCTGCCGCAGTCGGGACATTTGCCGTCCACCAACTGGGTATCGGTCCAGAAGGACTCACAGGGGGTACAATACCATCCCTCGTAGGAGTCCAGATAGATATCGCCCTGATCATAGAGCTTTTTGAAGATTTTCTGTACGGTTTCCTCGTGATAGTCATCGGTGGTACGGATGAACTTATCATAAGAAGTGTTCATCAAATCCCAAATCTCTTTGATTTCACCTGCCACCCCGTCTACATATTCTTTGGGGGTAATGCCCGCTTTTTCTGCCAGCTCCTGAATCTTCTGACCGTGCTCATCGGTACCGGTACAGAAGAACACATCGTGGCCCAGATACCGTTTGAATCTTGCGATGGCGTCGGTCAACACGATTTCATAGGTGTTACCGATATGGGGCTTGCGAGAGGTATAGGCAATCGCTGTGGTGATATAGTATTTTTCTTTCTTGCACATAATCTTTGCTCCTTTATTCTTCCTCATCAAACAATGAGATGGTATAGTCATTCTCGGTTTTGCGGTAGTCAATTCCAAAATGCTCATAGGCCTTTCGGGTAACCACCCGTCCTCTGGGGGTACGGTTGATAAACCCAATCTGCATCAGGTAAGGCTCGTAAACATCCTCGATGGTGTCGCTTTCCTCCCCGATGGTTGCAGCCAGCGTATCCAGTCCTACCGGACCTCCGTCATAATGCTCCATCACCGTCAAAAGCATCCGCTTGTCGCTGGCATCCAGACCCAGATTGTCAATCTCCAGTCGTTTGAGTGCGTGGTCAGCAACCTCTTTGGTGATTACACCATCTGAAATCACCTGTGCAAAATCCCGCACCCGCTTGAGCAAGCGGTTGGCGATTCGTGGGGTACCACGGGACCGTGATGCAATCTCAATGGCGCCGGATTCCTCAATCTCAATCCCGAGAATCTGGGCGCTTCGGGTAATGATGGTGGCAAGCTCCTCGGTGGTGTAAATCTCCAGTCGGCTAATCACCCCGAACCGGTCACGCAAGGGTGCCGCCAATGCCCCCGCCTTGGTAGTTGCACCAATCAGGGTAAATCGAGGCAGGTCCAGTCGAATGGACCGTGCAGACGGACCTTTGCCGATGATAATATCCAGCGCATAATCCTCCATGGCAGGATAAAGAATCTCTTCCACGCTACGGCTCAGCCGATGAATCTCATCTACAAAAAGGATGTCATCCTGACCTAAGTTGGTCAAAAGCGCCGCCAAGTCCCCCTGCTTTTCGATGGCAGGGCCGGAGGTAATCCGCAGGTTGACCCCCATCTCATTGGCAATGACCCCCGCCAAGGTGGTCTTTCCCAGTCCCGGAGGGCCGTAGAGCAGAACATGGTCCAAAGATTCCCCCCGCTGCTTTGCCGCCTCAATGAAAACCTTCAGGTTTTCCTTGGCTTTCTGCTGACCGATATATTCCTTGAGCGCTTTGGGGCGCAAACTGTATTCGTGCTCATCTTCTGCTATTTCATTGGTTGTGATAATTCTGTTTTCTTCTTCCATTCTTCAACCCTCTATCCACGCATCAGATTTTTCAGTCCGGCTTTGATTTGCTCCTCCACCGTTCCGGTTGTACCGCGCAGTGCTTTCTTTGCCTCCTGCAAGGAATATCCCAATGCCGCAAGTGCCGCCACTGCCTCATTGCTGTCATCGGTTTCGGGGGCAAACAGTTCTTCCTTATCGATGGAATCCAAATCCACACCCTGAAACTTGTCCTTCAGCTCCAGCACAATCCGTTGTGCGCCTTTGGGACCAAGTCCGGGGGTATGGGCTGCAATATACTTGGCATCTCCCGTGGTCACGCAAAGGACAAACTTGGACGGTGACACATTGGAGAGCAAATTGATTGCCGTTTTGGCACCCACACCGGAAACGCCGAGAATCATCTCAAAAATCCTTAATTCTTCCAAATCGGAAAATCCGTAGAGCACGCAGACATCCGATGCCGTCTTGAGATTCATATAGGTATAGAGCTTGGCTTGACTTCCCGGCTCACCCAATGCTTTGAGCGAGGACAAGGTGGAATAAATCCGATACCCTACGCCCCCTGCGTCAATCACCGCAAAGCTCTCTGTTTTATGCACCAATTCGCCGGAAATATAATAAAACATACCGCTCCTCCGTTCCCGATTCATTCCATAGTATTACATTCTATTAGTATACCAAAAAAAATAGGAAGAATCAAGTAAAAAATCTGATTCTTCCTATTTATTCTTAAATCTGGATTCCAAATGCGCCCAGTATCGAGCTAAGTAAAATACCTAAGATGAAAATCGGTGCAATATACTTAATCATCAGGATATACATCTTTTTACGACGGAACTTGGAGGACAGCTCCACCTCGTCCGCAATCTCCTTGGTTCCCAAAAAGTATCCCACAAAGACTGCCGTCAGCAATGCACCAAGAGGCATCAACACCGAGTTGGTGATAAAATCCATGGTGTCCAGAATGTCCATTCCCATAATCCGGATATGGCTCAGTACACTGTAACCCAAAGAGGGCAACATACCAATCAATGCACCCCAGCCAAAAACGATTGCCGAAGCCTTTTTCCGTCCCAGCTTGAACTGGTCACAGACAGTGGATACCAATGCTTCCATAATGGAGATGGATGAGGTCAATGCCGCAAACAACACCAACAGGAAGAAGATGATACCAATCACCCGTCCAAAGGGCATGGTTGCAAATACCTGCGGCAGAGTGATAAACATCAAGCCGGGTCCGCTCTTCTCTAAGCCCGCAACCCCTGCAAAGGAGTATACCGCCGGAATAATCATAAAGCCCGCCAAAACCGCAATACCGGTATCAAAAATTTCAATCTGACCTACCGATTTTTCCAAATCGTCCTGTTTTTTCAGGTAAGAACCGTAAGTAATCATAATTCCCATTGCCAGAGACATAGAATAGAACATCTGTCCCAATGCGGACAAAATCATTCCGGCACTTAATTTGCTGAAATCAGGAATCAAGTAGTACTTCACGCCCTCTAACGCATTGGGCAGGGAAATCGAATATCCGGCAATGACCACGGTCAAAACCACCAGTACCGGCATCATGAAACGGCTTGCCTTTTCGATTCCCTTTTCTACACCGCGGACCACCACGATTGCAGTCAACGCCATAAATCCCAGCTGCCAGAGAATCGGTGCAATCGGCTGAGAAATGGAACCTGCAAAAAACGCCTCGCTGGCTTCCACTGACGGATTGATTCCTGCAATAAATACTGCCAGATACTTGGTAACCCAACCACCGATAACGCCGTAATAAGGGAATATAATCGCAACAACAATCACCGCGATCCAGCCGATGAACTTGGACTTTCCGTTCAATGTTGCAAAGGCACCAATGGGGCTTTTTCCGGTTTTTCTACCGATGGCAATCTCGGTCAGCATAATGGTAAAACCAAAGGTTACCACCAAAATCAAGTAGGTAATCAAAAACATACCGCCGTACTTTGCCGCAAGGTATGGGAATCTCCAGATATTTCCCAGACCTACCGCAGATCCGGCTGCCGCCAGAACAAAACCTATTTTGTTGGAAAAACTACCTCTTTCTTGCATAAAAAATCCTCCTGTTTCTTTTTCCTTCCTATTATCATAACATAAATTTTCCTTTTTGCAAAGAAAAATTTTGCAAAAGATATCTTTCTGCAGTTTTTCTTGACAATTTCTTTGGAAAAAGTTATACTGAAAAGAGTTGAAATTTGCCGTAAAACCGTGGGTTTTGACAATTTTTTCACAATCAAAATTCTCCGGTTTTTTCACACGCAAAGGAGGCGTATTATGAAAACATTTCACGGCGGTGTTCATCCCCACGGACACAAGGATGCCACCGCAGAAAAACCGATTGTAACACTTGCTCCGCCGAAAGAGCTGGTCTTTCCTCTTTCGCAGCACATCGGCGCACCGGCGGTTCCCTGCGTCCAAGCAGGCGATACCGTTTTGATGGGGCAAAAGATTGCAGAGGCAGGTAGCTTTGTTTCTGCCAACCTGCATAGCTCGGTTTCCGGTACGGTCAAGGGCATCGAAAAACGGATGCATCCTAACGGAACCCTCACCGACTGCATCATCATTGAAAACGACGGGCTGGATACCCCCATTCCCGAAGTTTCTCTTCCGGAACGGGATTTTCGCAAACTTTCCCCAAAAGAATGTATCGACTTGGTACAGGATGCAGGCATTGTAGGTATGGGCGGTGCAGGGTTTCCCACCCATGTCAAGCTTTCCCCTCCCCCCGAAGCAAAAATTGACTATGTGATTGTCAATGGTGCAGAGTGTGAGCCCTATCTGACCTCGGACTATCGGGTGATGTTGGAAAATTCCGAGGAACTTTTGACCGGACTTGCCATTATGATGCACATTTTTGGTCTTCCGGTCGGCTATATTGCCATTGAGGACAACAAGCCCAAAGCCATTGAGGCAATGAAAAAGGCGGCAGCAGAATATCCGGATGCGGAGATTCGGGTTGTTCCGCTCAAAACCAAATATCCCCAAGGCTCTGAGAAACAGCTTATCAGCGCTGTGACCGGGCGAAAGTTAAAACCCGGCACCCTGCCCTGGCAGGCGGGCTGTATTGTTTCCAATATTGATACCGTAGCCTCTATCGCCCGCGCAGTGGTCAAGCACCAGCCGGTGATTCGACGAATTGTGACCTTGGGCGGCGATGCAATGAGAAATCCGCTCAACTACGCCGTCCGTGTTGGAACACCGTTCTCTTATATCATCGAACAGTCGGGCGGCTTCTCTCAGCCCCCCAAAAAGTTTTTGATGGGCGGACCCATGATGGGGCTGGCGCTTTCTTCTCTGGACGTACCCACCATCAAAGGAAGCTCGGCAATTCTGGCACTTAGCGAAACCTCCGCAAAGTTTGAAGAGGAATCCCCCTGTGTCCGTTGTGCCAAGTGTTTGTATGTTTGCCCGATGAAACTGCAGCCCAATCTCTTGGACAAGGCGGCAAGAATCAATGATTTTGAGGCTTTGGAAAAGCTGCACATCAGCGATTGTATCGAATGCGGAAGCTGTGCTTATATCTGTCCCGCAAAGCGCAGACAGGTGCAGCAAATCCGTGTTGCCAAAGGCAAACTGCGCAACGCAAAAGCCAAAGGAAATTGAGGAAAGGAGTGTCATACATAGATGGAAGAAAAATGGATTGTATCCCATCCCCCCCATGTTGCCGCAAAGGATAATCTTTCAAGAATTATGCTGCACGTAGTGATTGCACTGCTCCCTGCCGTGCTTGCGGGTTGTCTGGTGTTCGGCCTTCGCGCCCTGATTGTCACCCTGACCTGCGTCATCTCCTGTGTGGTTTTTGAAGCAATCTGGCAAAAACTTTTGAAAAAACCGGTCACCGTTTCAGATCTGAGTGCCGTGGTAACCGGCATCCTGCTGGCGTGTAATCTACCGGTGAGCATCCCCCTTTGGATGGCAGTGATTGGTTCCTTTTTTGCCATCATTGTGGTCAAGCAGTTTTTTGGCGGACTGGGACATAACTTTATGAATCCGGCATTGGGTGCCAGAGCCTTTTTGTTGGCATCCTGGGCACTGGCAATGACCAGTTTCCCCGCTCCGGGGACCTCGCTCCCGCTGTTTGGTTCGGTGGACGCGATTTCCGCCGCAACCCCCCTTGCCCTTTATGCAGAGAACGCAGAACAACTTCCTTCCTACCTGAATCTGTTTTTGGGTAACATCGGCGGTTGTATCGGCGAAACCTCAGCGCTCGCCATTTTAATCGGTGGTATCTATCTGCTGATTGCCAAGGTGATTCGGCTTCGTGTTCCCCTCTGCTTTTTGGCAACGGTGGCACTGGGAACCTGGATTTTTGGTGGGTCTAACGGTTTGTTCACCGGCGACTGGCTCTACCAACTGCTCTCCGGCGGTTTGATGTTGGGTGCATTTTTTATGGCAACCGACTATACCACCACCCCCTTTACTCCCAAAGGACAAATTTATTTTGGTATCGGTTGCGGTGTCATCACCGTATTGATTCGGCTTTGGGGCGGCTATCCGGAGGGTACCTCCTACGCCATCCTGCTGATGAACATCGTCACCCCCTTGATTGATAAGGTGACCGCACCCCGTCGCTACGGAACCGGTCTGAAGAAGGAGGTGGCGTAAATGAAAGAAATTTCTGTTTTGACCGTCAAGCTCCTGCTGATTTGTGCCGTTGTGGCTGCACTGCTTGCAGGGGTGAACGAAATCACCACCCCCATCATTGCGGCAAATGAACAAAAGAATTTTGAAGCCGCAATGCAGGAGGTTCTGCCAGAGGCAACCTCTTTTGAAGAAATCAAAGTCACCAACTTTATTCCCTCCAAGGTAGGTTCCAGACTTAATTCTATCTATCTTGCAGACAATGGCGGGTACGTTGCCAATGTTGTGGGCACCGAAGGTTACGGCGGTGATATTCAGATTATGGTAAGCATTTTGCCCGACCTTACCGTTGGCAAGCTGAAGATTATGGGAATGAGCGAAACACCGGGGCTTGGTGCCAAGGCATCTGCATCTTCCTTCCTCAATCAATACCAAAACCTGAGCGGTCCGGTTGAAGTGATTAAAAACGCCGCACCCGTGGGCAATCAGGTCGAGGCCATTGCCGGTGCAACAGTGACCACCAAGGCGGTAACCAAAGCGGTCAATACCGCTTTAGAGGCTGCTGCCTACGCACTCGAAGGAAAAGGAGGGACCGCAAAATGAAAGAATCTGTTTGGAAAACTTTTTTCAATGGACTGTTGAAAGAAAACCCTGCTTTGGTTCTCTTTTTGGGTATGTGTCCCACTCTAGCGGTAACCACCGGCGTCACCAACGCCGTCGGTATGGGTCTTTCTACTACCGCTGTACTGATTTGTTCTAACATTGTAATTTCTATGCTAAGGAATTTCATCCCCAACAAAATCCGTATTGCCGCTTATATCGTAGTAATTGCAGGTTTTGTTACCGTGGTGGAAATGCTGATGAATGCGTATCTGCCTGCCTTAGCTGGAAGTCTTGGTATCTACATTCCGCTGATTGTGGTAAACTGCATCATCTTAGGACGTGCCGAGGCGTTTGCCTCCAAGAACACCGTCCTTCGCTCGGTTTTTGACGGAGCAGGAATGGGGCTTGGTTTTACCGGCGCCTTGATTCTGATTGCCGCAGTGCGGGAAGTTTTGGGTGCCGGAACCTTTGCGGGCATCCCCCTCTTTGGTCCCAGCTTTCAACCGGTTTCCATTATGATTCTGCCACCGGGTGCATTCCTGACCTTGGGCGTGCTTCTGGCAATCATCAACTTGATCACCGGCAAACGCAAACAAACAAAGGAGGATGTGCAGCATGATTCGTGATTTACTGATTATCAGCATCGGGGCAATCTTAATCAACAACTTTGTTCTGGTGCAGTTTCTGGGCATCTGTCCTTTCCTTGGGGTTTCCAAAAAGGTAGAAACCGCCGCCGGCATGGGTATGGCAGTCATCTTTGTGATGCTCTGTGCCTCAGCCATTACTTGGGTGGTACAAAAATATCTCTTGGAAGCCTTCCACATCGAATATCTGCAGACCATTGCTTTCATTCTGGTCATTGCGGTTCTGGTCCAACTGGTGGAAATGTTTTTACAAAAATCCGTCCCGTCCCTGTATCGTTCCCTTGGTGTGTATCTTCCTTTGATTACCACCAACTGTGCAGTTTTGGGTGTTGCAATCCAGAACATCACCAAATTCGGTTTTTCTGAAATGAGCTTTTTGAAATCCCTGACCTATGGCACTTCGGCTGCCATTGGATTCACCCTTGCCATCGTTCTTTTTGCCGGCGTGCGGGAACGGTTAGAGGGTGCAGACATCCCCGCTTTTCTGAAAGGGATGCCCATTGTTCTGGTAACTGCCGCATTGCTTTCCATCGCCTTTCTGGGATTTTCCGGATTGAGCTTTCAGTAAAGGAGGATACCAACTATGAACCAAATATGGATTTCTGTTCTGATTATTGGCGGTATGGGATTGCTGTTCGGTCTGCTCCTTGGTATCGCCTCCAAAATTTTTGCAGTGGAAACCGATGAGCGGATTCCCAAAATTGCAGAGCTTTTGCCCGGTGCAAACTGCGGCGGCTGCGGCTTTGCCGGTTGTAATGCCTATGCCACCGCTGTGGTGGAGGGCGGTGCCGCTCCCAACCTGTGTCCGGTAGGCGGCAACGCTGCTGCCGCCCAAATTGCGGAAATTCTGGGCGTGGAGGCACAGGAAGTAGAGCCCAAAGTCGCACGGGTTCTCTGCAACGGCAATCCGGACCGCGCGGCGGCAAAATACCTATTTGACGGTGCCAAGGATTGTCATTCGGTTGCCCGTCTGGGCGGCGGTGATAAGCTGTGTGCTTATGGCTGTCTGGGATTTGGCTCCTGTGTGACAGTTTGCCCGGTGGGTGCCATTTCGGTAGATACCGGAGTTGCGGTGATTGACCCTGAAAAATGCGGCGGTTGTGGTTCCTGTGTTCAGGAATGTCCTAAAAACGTCATTAAAATCTTCCCCGCAAAGAGCAAATACTTTGTCACCTGTAATTCTAACGACAAAGGAAAGCAGACCCGCCTAAATTGTCAGGTCGGCTGTATCGGTTGCGGAATCTGCGTCAAGAACTGCCCCAAGGAAGCCATTTCTATGGAAAACAATCTGGCAGTCATTGATGCAGAAAAATGCGTGAACTGCGGCATCTGCGCAAAGAAATGCCCCCAACACGCCATCAATACCAGCGACAACCTTGGTGTACATTTTGTAATACCACCCAAAGAAGCGTAAACAAAAAAAGAACCACGCCCGACTTCATCGAGCGTGGTTCTTTTTTTTATATCTTACTAAAATCTTCTGCTCCGTGCTTACACCAAGGACAGATGAAATCTGCAGGAAGGTCTTCTTCCTCGTGAACATAGCCGCAGATGTTGCATCTCCAGCCTTTGACCGTTGGCTCTTCCTTTGGCAGCTCCTTGATATTAGTATGATAATACGCATAGGTGCAAGGCTCGGTTTCTGCCAGCACCTCTCCATCGGTCATGGTACCGATGAACAGGGTATGGGAGCCAAGGTCTACCTCCTGCTCCACCTTGACCGACAAAAATCCGTTGGTCTGCTCGGTAAGGTAATAAAGTCCGTTCTCGCTGCGGGTAACTGCGGAAAAGTCTTGGAACTTGTCAACCTCTCTGCCCGACTGCAATCCAAAGCGCTGAAACAGAGCAAAGTCGGCATCCTTGGAAATGATGGATGCATTGTAGATGCCGGTATTTTGAATCATTTCGTGGGTCAAGTTATCTTTGCTGACCGCCACCGAAATACGGTTCGGGGTATAGGCGACCTGCATCACCGTATTGACAATACAAGCATTATCCTTCTCCCCATCCTTAACCGAAATCAAGAACAATCCATAGGTAATATTTTGCAATACCATTTGATTCATAAAATCCCTCCTAATCTTCGCCGATAGGTATAGTTTTACCAAATCTTCATTTTTTATTTCGCGGTTACAGATTCCCAGTCTGCCAGGAATTTTGCAATACCTGCATCGGTCAAATGATGCTGGGTCATCTGCATCAATACCTTATAAGGAACGGTTGCAATGTGTGCGCCTGCCTTTGCAGCATCGGTCACGTGCATGGGATTTCTGGTGCTTGCTGCGATGATTTCAGTATCAATCCCGTGGATGTCAAAAATCTCTGCGATGTCTGCAATCAAATCTGCGCCCAGCTCGCCGATGTCATCCAGTCTGCCCATAAAGGGGCTGACATAGGTGGCACCTGCTCTTGCAGCCAGAAGTGCCTGTGCCGCAGAAAATACCAAGGTTACATTGGTATGAATACCTTTTTCGGTCAAAATCTTTACAGCGCCCAATCCTGCGGGAGTCATGGGGATTTTGATTACCAAGTTCTCACAGTTGATGGTTTCGTAAAGTTCCAACGCTTCCTTGACCATTCCCTCAGTGTCCAGGCTGATAACCTCTGCACTGATGGGGCCGTCTACGATAGAGGTGATTTCTTTTACCACTTCGGTAAACACTCTGCCCTCTTTTGAAATCAGGCTGGGATTGGTGGTAACACCACAGATGATTCCCATATCATTTGCTTTTCTGATTTCTTCCACATTGGCGGTGTCGATGAATAATTTCATTGTTCCTTCTCCTTTATGTAACAGTTTTATTTTACAGTTTTAATTTTACGAAAGACCATCAACTGGGATTCATAATCCCGATCATTGGAAAAATAAAGTCCCACATTCATCAGGAAATCTCCCCGATACGTTTCACCGGTATCAATCTCCCGATAGGTTGCATCCGGGTCCAGACCCTCCAGCTTTACCTGACTGAGTCCCTTTTGCACCCCCGCTTGAATGGTACAATGCATCAGCACCATTTCATCCTTTTGTTCGGAAACATATTCCCATGCGGCATCGTTGCCGTCAAAGGGAGAACGCAGACGGTACATCTGTCCTTGGTGAATCACTTCCCGAATCTCTTTGTAGCGTTGAATCTGTGCCTTTACGGTCTGGATTTCATCCTCTGACAAGGTATTGAGGTCCAGTTCATAGCCGAACTGTCCCACGCTTGCCACATTACCGCGGGTTTTCAGGGATGTTGTTCTTTTTACCTGATGATTGGGGACCGCAGAAACATGAGCGCCCATGGTAGATGCCGGCATCACCATACTGGTTCCGTGCTGGATATACAGCCGTTCGATGGCATCGGTATCATCGCTGGTCCAATACTGCGGATAGTAATAGAGCATCCCTGCATCGAACCTTCCTCCGCCGCCGCTACAGCCCTCAAATAACACATTTGGAAAGGCAGTGGTGATCCGCTCCAATACCTCGTAAATACCCAAGATATACCGATGGGGCAATTCCTGTTGCCGCTCAGTCGGAAGCTTTGCAGAACCGATTTCGGTAATATTGCGGTTCATATCCCATTTCACATAGGAGATGGGGGCAGACTCCAAAATGCCAGACACCGCTTTCACAATATAATCCCGTACATCTTGCCTGGTCAAATCCAGCACAAGCTGATTTCTGCTGGTGGTTTTCTCCCGTCCTTTGATATGGATGCACCAGTCGGGATGGGCTCGGAACAGGTCACTGTCCTCTGACACCATTTCCGGCTCGAACCACAAGCCGAATTGCATTCCCATATCCACGATTTTATTGGCAAGACCTGTAATGCCATCAGGAAGCTTTTCCCGATTGGGGAACCAGTCGCCAAGAGAGCAATTATCTAAGTTTCGCTTTCCGAACCAACCGTCATCCAGCACCATCAATTCTACACCTGCTGATTTGGCAAGCCTTGCAATATCCAGAATCTTTTCTTCATTGAATTGGAAGTAGGTTGCTTCCCAGTTGTTAATCAAAACAGGTCGTTCCGCATCCCGGAAGTTTCCTCTGCAAAGTCTGGTTCGATAGAGCTTGTGGTAGGTTCTGGACATCTCGCCAAACCCGTTTGCCGAATAGGTCAAAACCACCTCAGGTGCCTGAAATTCCTCCCCTTTTTCTAACAGCCATTGAAAGCCAAAGGGATTGATACCCATTTGGATTCTTGCCACATCCTTAGAATCCACTTCTGCCTCTGCCAGAAAGTTTCCGCTGTAAACCAAGCTGTATCCATATACATCACCTTGGGTTTCGGTGGCATGGGGTCTTGCAATCGCCAAAAACGGACTGTGATAATGACTGCTGGAAATACGCTTACTGTCAATGGACATAGTTCCGTTGATGAGGGGCATTTTTTGAATATGCCGCTCTCTTGCCCAGGAACCCTCCAGATGTACAAATTCAAAGTCCTTGTCAAAGACATACGCGGTACTGCTGAGAATCCGCTTGATATGGACGCTGCGTTTGCTGTTGTTCTTCACCCGCACGCTTTTGATGATTGCATCAAAATCCGCAAACACCGTATAGGAGAGAACCACGTCAAGCGACCGCAATTCATCCCGAAGCAGAATCTCCAGCGTCTCCGCCTCGTAGACTTGTTCTGTATAGGTTGCAGGAAGGCCTTTTAATGGCTTTTTCCCGCAATAAATTTCATAACCTGCATAGGTAAGGCAGGTCACTGCACTGCCGTCCTCATACTCTGCATGAAAGGCGGGACTGCGAAAATCACCGCCGCCGTAACAGGGATATTCTGTGGGCAAAGTTCCAAGACAATAGTCCGGATTGGAAACATCCTCACATTCCCAACTGCGTCCTTTCCGGATGGGCAGATGCCGCATAAAATCCGGATAGCTTTGAATCTTTTTCCCATAATAGAGGTGCAGGGGATACCGCCCCTCCATAATCCCTATGATATAACTTGTATTTGGAGTTTGCAAATGAAAGATTCTATGTTCTTCCTCATAACGAATTGCCATACGCCTTCTCCTCACAACTTAACTTTCCATTATTTTTAGTTTGTTAATTCATTATACTATACTCCTGTTCGAATTTCAAGCACCTCTTTGTTTTTTTGCTCTTTCTCTTTTTTGCACATTGCCCTTTATAAAATCTCGAAAAAATTAAGCAGTTTCTTGCATTTTCAGCTTTGTTGAACTGCAAAATGAAAAATCCGGAGGCGAAATCACTTCCACCTCCGGTTGAATTTGTCACAGAAAGACACTAACAAGATTGTATAGAATAGGCGCAAAAAGAATTGCCGGCAAGAAGTCTGCAACCTTGATTTTGGTAATACCCATTAAGTTTAATCCAATCATCATAATTAGGATGGAACCAACGCAGGTCATTTCGTTAATTGCACCTGTGCTCATCAACGGAGCAATAAGACCTGCCAAAAGCACAAGCCCTCCCTGTATCACAAACACAGAAATTGCCGCCAAAAGCACACCCACCCCAAGGCTTGATGCAAGCATCATAGAAGAAACAAAATCAAGGGTTGCTTTGGTAATGAGCACCGAATGGTCTCCCGTAAGACCCGCCTGAATCGATCCTGTAACCGTCATAGACCCTACGCAAAATAAAAGTGTTGCAGTGACAATCCCGTCCGCAAGAGAACCATTTTTCTCTCTTTTGAAACGGGCTTCCACCTCTTTGGCAATCTTGTTGATTGCCCCATCAATATTCAAAAGCGTGCCCAAAATGACACCTAATACGACCGACGCAATAACAATCAGAACATTCTCTCCGCACAAGCTTCCCGAGATTCCAATATAAAGGGTACAAGCACCCAACCCAATCATCGTCGCCGTGCTTAATCTCTCGGGAATCCCTTTTTTGAACAACAAGCCAATGCACGAACCCAAGATTACGGTTATGACATTTACAATTACACCTAACATTTTGGACCTCTGTTAAAGTTTACAAATATCTGCCTCTGTGATGAGCTTAAATCCTGCATCTGTGAGCGCAGCTTCTGCAGCGTCATTATTTTCCACTCTTAAAACAACATAGGCGTGCTTTTCTGTCCGCGCCATAAACGCATAGAGATATTCCACATTGATATCCGCCTTGTCAAGGACATCCAGTGCAGAGGTGAGCTTGCCGGGTGCATCCCCGATTTTAACACCTACAACATCCACAGTTTTGATGAGATAGCCATTCTCCTTGAGAACCGCTTCTGCCGCATTTTCGTCATTCACAATAAGACGCAGAATACCAAAATCTTCTGTCTCTGCAATAGAAAGCGCCCGAATATTCACACTGTTCTTTGCAAGTATATCTGTTACTGCAACAATGGTGCCTTTTCTGTTGGGAACAAAAACTGTTAACTGTTTCATAGCCATTTTTCAAAACTCCTTCCTTAAATCAGCTTGCGCTTGTCAATAACACGAACTGCTTTGCCTTCACTTCTTGCGATGCTCTTGGGGGCAACAAGATGTACCGCCGGGTTGATGCCAAGCATGGTCTTCATTGCATTTGCAAGCTTCTTTTCCATCGCAAGCACTTCGCTCACTTTGTCGGTGAACTGTTCCGGATTCATCTCTACATTGACATCAAAGGTATCGGTGTTGTTGGCTCTATCCACCACAATCTGGTAGTTGGGCTGATATCCTTCATTAAGAAGCACGGTTTCAATCTGGCTGGGGAATACATTTACGCCTCGGATAATCAACATATCATCGGTTCTGCCCATAGGCTTTGCCATCTTCACCAATGTTCTTCCGCAGGAACACTTTTCACGGGAGAGCACACAAATATCTCTGGTGCGATACCGGAGCAATGGGAACGCCTCTTTATCCAAGGAGGTGAACACCAGCTCACCCTTTTCCCCATCAGGAAGAACCTCGCCGGTTTCAGGATCAATGATTTCTGCATAGAAGTGGTCCTCGTTGATATGCATTCCTGCCTGCTCGCTACATTCAAATGCCACCCCGGGTCCTGTGGTTTCGGTAAGTCCATAAATATCATACGCCTTAATGCCAAGAGTTTCTTCAATGCCTCTGCGCATTTCTTCCGTCCAGGGCTCTGCGCCGAAGATGCCCGCTTTCAGCGGAATATCCTCCGGTTTGTAGCCTTGTTCCTTTAAGGTTTCACCGATATATGCGGCATAGGACGGGGTACAGCAAAGGATCGTTGCACCGAGGTCCATCATAAACTGAATCTGACGGTCAGTGTTTCCGGATGACATAGGAAGAGTAAGACATCCCACCTTGTGAGAACCGCCGTTCAGTCCGGCACCGCCGGTGAAAAGTCCATAGCCATAAGCCACCTGACAAACATCTTCCTTGGTTCCGCCGGTTGCCATAATGGCGCGGGCACAGCAGTCCTCCCAGAGGTCAATATCCTTTTGGGTGTAGAAAGCGACTACCCGACGGCCTGTGGTTCCTGATGTGGATTGAATCCGAACACAATCCCCCAAAGGTTTTGCCAAAAGACCGTAGGGATATGCCTCTCTCAAATCCGCTTTGCTCAAAAACGGAAGCTTGTGCAAATCTTCAATCCCTTTGATGTCTTCGGGTTTTACCCCCTTTTCATCCATCAGGTTGCGGTAGTATTCCACGTTTTCATAAACGTGCTTTACCTGTTTTACCAATTTTTCCGATTGCAGTTTTCGCATTGCTTCCGGCTGCATGGTTTCGATTTCTTGCTGATAATAATTTTGAGCCATTTTTCTTCATCCTTCCTTTTTAGAAATAAGTGGTTTTGAGGATTGTCGGCTTCACATATTTGAAAAAAATACGTCCTCCGCAATCCCATCAAGGATACAGAGGACGAAAATAACATTTCCGTGGTACCACCTCAGTTCGCCGCTATCTCACAATAGCGACCTTGTCAGGTACAAGTATACCTTAGTTCTGTGACGGGAACACCCGTTGCCTCCTACTTGAAAATTTTCGTTCAGTGCACTGCTAACAGAAGGAATTCGTGAAGGTCATCTCCTTTGCCTCGCACCAACCGGCAACTCTCTCGGGGAGCTTTCCAACCTACTGGTTTCTGCTCAAACGCATTTATTTATGAAGTTTGCCTGATTATACCACAGTCCACCAAGAATGTCAATGGATTTGGAGAAAAATTTCATCTTATTGATCTTCTCCAAAATCCTTGATGTATGCTTCCAGAAGTTTCTGGGGCCAATCAGACACCGGCTCCAGCTTTCCGGTGAAGAATCTGAGGGTTTTGGGTTCGTGCACAAACTTGAGTCCCCCAATCAGTTCCCGATGGTCATACAACCATTTCACACGGTCAATCACATATTCTGTCTGGGAAAGGGTAAACACTCTTCTGGGAAATGCCAGACGCACCATCTCCACAGATGCAATATGCTCGGTGCCGTCGGGATTTCTTTCTTCGGACAGGGTTCCACTTTTTATACCTCTGATACCGCCGCAAAGGTAAAGTGCGGCAACCAGAGACCCTGCCGGATATTGTTCCGCAGGAATGTGTCCCACCACATCACGGGCATCAATGTGGGCACCCAGTCCGCCGCCCGGCGTAACCATCGGCACACCAAGCTTATCAAGCTCGGTTACGCAGTGATTGATAAACTGCGGTCCTTGAGAAATGATGTCCATATCCATGGTTTCTTCAAAACCGATAATAAGCGCTTCCATCTCTTTGACAGACATTCCGCCATAGGTAAGGAACCCCTCAAACATGGTGATGTAATCTTCCATTTCGTGGAACAGTTTTTCTTCACGGACCAGAATACCACCACCTCTGCCGAATCCGAATTTGCGGGCAGAGAAGTAAATGATGTCAAACAAATCCGCAATCATTCTTGTGATTTCTTCAATGGATTTGTCCTTCATAGATTCTTCCCGCATCTTGATAAAGTACAGGTTATCCTGCAAAAGAGATGCATCAAGGACGGTGGGGATGCCTTTTGACTTTGCAAGCTCCGTTGCTTCCTTCATATTGGCGTAGGAAATCGGTTGTCCACCAATCAGGTTGGTTCCCGCTTCCAGTCTGACGTAAGCAATATTTTCTGCACCTTCTTTTTCGATGCAGGCTTTCATTTTGTCCAAATCAATGTTTCCTTTGAACGGAAGATTACTCTTGACAACAAGGCCTTCATCCTTGACAAGCTCTTCCACTCTGCCGCCGAGGCGGGTCACATGCGCCTTGGAAGTGGTAAAGTGGTAGTTCATAATCACACATTTTCCGGGTTTTACAAAATGCTGTGCAATGATATGCTCACAGGCACGGCCCTGATGGGTGGGGAGAAGATGTTTGATTCCAAAAATCTCTTCCAGTTTATCCCTCATTCTGTAAAAGGTTTCGCTTCCTGCATAAGCATCATCTGCTCTGAGCATTGCAGACTGCATATTGTCACTCATTGCATTGACCCCTGAGTCGGTGAGCATATCCATAAAGATGTCCCCGTTATGCAGCATAAAAGTATTGAATCCTGCTTCCTCAAGTTTTTTTAAGCGCTCTCTTCCGGGAAGCAGCGTTAATTTCTGTACGATTTTCACCTTGTGCATTTCCATCGGCACAGGTGCACGATTGTAAAATTTAATTTCCGGCATTTTCTTTTTCCTCCAAGTCTTGCTTTTTTCTGTAACATAGTATATAATACATTTCAGCATCAGTCAAACGGATGGTTTTGATGTTTACCATCGATTTTTTCGATGCAGGAGGGTATCTTATGGAATTACGAAATTTAATCACCTTTATTCACGTGGCAGAGCTTGGCAGTTTTACCAAGGCAGCCATACAGCTTGGCTACTCCCAATCAACCATATCCTTTCAAATCAAGCAGTTGGAAGAGGATCTTGATTGCCTCTTATTTGAAAGAATCAATCATACCATAACCCTCACCCAGAAAGGTCACGAACTCATTTCCTACGCCCATCAGGTTCGGGCACTCACCGATGAATTTAAGGAAAATCTTGAAGGGGAAAGAGAATGTCACGGACATATTCATATTGTAACCCCCGATTCGGTGTGTGACGATATGATTCACCGCAACTACATCGATTTTCATAATAAATATCCCTCGATTTCCGTGAAGTTTACAACTGCAGATACCTCTGTGATGTTTGATATGCTTGACCATAACGAGGCGGATTTGATTATTACGCTTGACAGCCACTCCTATCACAAAGACTATGTGATTGCAAAGGAAACGCCGCTGTCTATGCATTTTGTTGCAAATGCAAATTCTAAATTTGCCAGAGCAAAAGGGTTATCGGTTGCGGACATCATCAAGGAGCCTTTTATTTTAACCGAATACGGACAGGGCTACCGAAGGGTTTTTGATGAGGCTCTTGCAAAAAAATCTTTGGAAATCACTCCAATCCTTGAAATCGGGAGAACCGATATGATAACCACCCTGATTACCCAAGGTGATATGCTCTCCTTTCTTCCGGATTTTGTTACCAAGGATATGGTTGCATCCGGACATTTGTGCTACCTCGATGTCTGTGATATGAATATCGAGATTTGGAAACAGCTTATCTATCACAAAAACAAGTGGATGTCAAAAGCATTGAAAACCTTTCTTGATTACATAAAAACCAATGAATTTTCAAACTAAAAAAGAGATTCCTGAAACCAGGAATCTCTTTTCTTTACTTATTCATTTTCTCCATATCATTTTTGCGGATTTCTACACGTCTTACCTTGCCGCTGATGGTTTTGGGAAGCTCCTCTACAAACTCCACAATTCTCGGGTATTTGTAGGGCGCAGTATGGGTTTTTACATATTCCTGAATTTCCTTTTTCAGTTCGTCTGTACCCTCAGTTCCTTTGACCAAAACGATGGTTGCCTTGACAATCTGTCCGCGCACTTCATCTGGAACCGGTGTGATTGCACATTCCAATACATACGGAAGCTCCATAATCACACTTTCAATTTCAAACGGACCGATGCGGTAGCCGGATGACTTGATCACATCATCGATACGGCCCACATACCAAAGGTATCCGTCCTCGTCCATGGTTGCCTGATCTCCGGTATGATAGTAACCGTCATACCATACATCGTTGGTTTTTTCCTCATCCAGATAATATCCGGTAAAGAGCCCGCAAGGAATATGCTCCGCTGTGCGGATACAGATTTCACCTGCATCACCGGTTTTACACTCGTTGCCATCAGGGTCCAGAACCACCACATCATATAAAGGACTGGGTCTACCCATAGAACCGATTTTGGGTGTGGAGCCCACAAAGTTTGCAATGGACAAGGTGGTTTCGGTCTGTCCAAAGCCTTCCATAATGGTAAGTCCGGTTGCCTTTTTGAACTGATTGAACACTTCCGGGTTGAGCGCCTCGCCGGCAGTTGTTGCATACTCAATGGAAGAAAGGTCATACTTGGACAAATCTTCCTTGATGAAGAACCGATACATAGTAGGTGGCGCGCAGAAGGTGGTAATATGATATTTTGCAAACATAGGCAAAATATCCTCCGAGTGGAATCTATCAAAATCATAGGTAAAGATTCCTGCCTCGCAGAGCCACTGCCCATAGAGCTTGCCCCAGAGTGCCTTACCCCAACCGGTATCGGAAATGGTAAAGTGCAGTCCGTCGGGGTTAACATTATGCCAATGCTTTGCGGTGGGATAATGTCCCAGCGCATATTTGTAAGAATGGGTCGCAATGCGGGGATAACCGGTAGTTCCCGAAGTAAAGAGCATCAGCATGGGGTCGTTTCCGCAAGGAGTATTTTCCGTGCGGAAATAGTGAGTGCTGAACCGCTCCATCTCCACATTGAAATCGTTCCATCCTTCTTTTTGACCGCCCACAAGAACCTTGATCATACCGGGGAATTCTTTCGCCGCTTTTTCTGCCTCGTCGGATACATCACCGTCTGCAGTACAAACGATTGCCTTTACTTTTGCCGCCTTATATCTGTATTCAAAATCGTGCTCTACCAACTGATTGGTGGCGGGAATTGCAATCGCACCGATTTTGTGGAGTGCAAGCATACAGAACCAGAACTGGTAATGCCGCTTTAACACCAGCATAACTGTGTCGCCCTTTTTGATGCCCAAGGACTCAAAATAATTGGCAGTCTTTGCAGAATACTTTTTCATATCACTAAAGGTGAAACGACGGTCCGTCTTATCGTTTCCTACCCACATCATCGCCAGCTTGTCGGGGTTTTTCTTTGCGATAGCATCCACGCAGTCAAATGCAAAGTTGAACTTGTCATCGTTTTTGAAAGTGATACCATTGAACACCCCATTTTCATCATAGGAGGATTCAATGAATTGATCTGCAACAGTTTCTTCCTTTTCCTTCTTCTCTGCAATCTTTGCAGCAATAAACGGAGCTTCGGGGTATTCTTCTGTTACCTTTCCATCCTGAGGATTGAGAACCACTGCGTGGAATTCACAGCCACCCTCCGAAACCGCAATCATACCATGGGGGATAATACTGTTATAGAAGATGGAATCTCCCTCATGGAGTACATCCACATGGTTTCCAACCTGAACCTTCAGGGAACCCTTGACAATCACATCAAACTCCTGACCGTTGTGGGAGCTGAGCTTGATGGGTTGGTTCTGCTCTTCTTCCAGATACGGGAATTTCACCAAAAACGGTTCTGCAAGCTTATCTTTGAATTTGGGTGCAAGGTTGTTATACTCAACACCATGCTTCTTTAAGATTTTCAAGCCTTCGCCTTTTCTTGTGATGGCAAAGGAGGTAAGGGTGGTACTGGTTCCCTCCAACAAATCCACCACTTCAACGCCGCAAGCCTTTGCACATTTGTAGATAAAGGTAAAGCTGAAGTCAGTCTCGCCCTCTTCCAGAACCTTGTAATCCTCAACAGACACACCGGTAAGCTTGGCAAGTTCTTCCGGCGAATAGCCTTTTGCTTCACGCAAGTCTTTAATTCTTCCGGCAACCTCTTTCAAACTGTAATCCATTGCTTTTTCTCCTTTCATTTTCTTGAATAAAACAAAAAACCCGTCTCAAAAGAATCCTTTGAGACGAGTCATCAACCCGCGGTACCACTCAAATTACGGAAATGTTTCCGTCACTCACCGAGCTCAAACAAGCCCTTTGCCTTTACGCAGCATTACGGAAGGAGTCTACTTGCTTTCGCTTTCGGTCCTTCGACTCAGAGGTGATAAGTCATTGGAAAGCTCCGCCATTGCCTCGCACCACCCGGCAACTCTCTCAAGGCCTCACAATCCGACCGTCCTCGTCACAGTCGTTCTTTGTGATATTCAATTTGAGTGTATTATACTCCGCAACATTCACTTTGTCAAGAGTTTTTTGAAAAAAATATCTCATCCATACAAAATAAGGGCTCGGAATATCCGAGCCCTTGTATTTGACTTAACCAAAGTATCTCTTGAGAAGTCCTTCCAACCCTCTACCGTGCCGAGCTTCGTCTTGAGGGTTATTTAATTTTTTATTGTAATTTCAATATATTCAAAGGTGTGGGTTCTATAAACCCCACTTTTTTCCACTTGAGAAACTGGGGCAAAGAGAATATGTTGAGATTACGCTGAAAAAATCAATTTTACAGTTCATTGAGTGCAGAAAGTAGTCTGTCTTTTGCATCTTCTGTGGTTGTTGCATAATACTTTTGAACAATGTTAGTGTTAGCGTGACCTAAATGTTCTGCAAGGGCTATCATAGGCACATTCTGCATAGCAAGTAT
>JAZNKC010000011.1:0-7636 GCA_045578365.1 Ructibacterium sp. | reverse complement strand
TTGCATCGGCAAACAGCATATCCTCCGGCGTGGTTATCTTGATATTGCGGTAATCACCTTCTACGATTTTGACCGGAATTTTTGCGTGTTCCAGAACCGACGCATCATCGGTAACTGCCACACCATCCTCTTTTGCCTTTTGGTGCGCCATACGAATCACTTCAGTATGGAATCCTTGTGGAGTTTGCACCGCCATCAAGGTTTCTCTTGGCAGGGTTTCTTGTACCACCCCATCCACCATTGCCTTGATCGTGTCTTTGACCGGAACGGCGGGGATTACCCCTTGATAGGTATCAAGGGCAGATAGTACCGCCCGAATTTCTTTCCGGCTTACAAAGGGACGGGCACCGTCGTGAATCAACACCCGCTCTTCTTCCACCTGCGTCAATCCGCAACAGACCGATTCCTGTCGGGTAGCACCGCCGGCAACCACTGTCTTAATTTTGTCGATTGCATACTCTTTCACAATATCCCAAATCAGCGGAATTTCCTCCTTGCGGGTTACAATGATAATTTCACTGATTTCATCGATAGCAAAGGCTGAAAGGGTATGAATTAAAAGGGGTTTTTCTCCAATGGTCAACAGCTGCTTGTTTACACCGGCACCCATACGGGTACTATTTCCCGCCGCAAGCACAATGACAGATGCAGTCATTTCATCGCCCCTTTCTATTATAAATCTTCCAGCACCTGTTTGATGTTGGAATAGGTACAAACTTCAATTTTATCAAACTTTTTCAGTTTCTTCCCGTTTGCTTTCGGTATCAGGCATCGGGTAAAACCAAGCTTTTCTGCCTCTGCAATACGGTTTTCCAAAAAGTTACATGACCTAAGTTCTCCCGCAAGACCAACCTCGCCAATGGCAACCAGTCCGCTGTCGAGAGGCTTGTTCCGCACACTTGATACAATGGCAAGCAGAATACCCAAATCCACAGCCGGTTCCATCATTTTCAAGCCCCCCACCACATTCACATAAATATCGTGAGAGGATACATGGATTCCCAACCGCTTTTCCATCACTGCAAGAATCATCAGCACTCTGGAAAGGTCTACCCCCGTTGCCATACGACGGGGATTTCCAAAGTTGGTTGGTGCAGCCAAAGCCTGTACTTCTGCAAGGACAGGTCGGGTTCCCTCCATGGTACAAAGGATACAGGAGCCTGCCTCCCCTTCCGGTCTGCCGGACAAAAGTGCCATAGACGGATTCTGGATTTCCACCAAGCCTTCGGCACCCATTTCAAATACGCCGATTTCATTAGTGGAACCGAAACGATTCTTGATAGCACGGATGATACGATACGCCCGATGCTGCTCCCCCTCAAAATAGAGAACGCTATCCACAATATGTTCCAGAATCTTAGGTCCCGCAATAGACCCTTCTTTGGTTACGTGACCCACCAAGAAGGTTGCAATGGATTCTTCCTTTGCAATCCGCATCATGGTTGCCGCCACATCCCGAATCTGGGAAACACTGCCCGGTGCGGGAGAAATATCCGGATTAAACATAGTCTGCACCGAATCCACAATCAAGATGTCCGGTTGTTCCTGATAGATACAGGAAATGATGTTGGTCATATTGGTTTCGGAATAAATTTTGAGATTTTGGCTGTCGATCCGCAAGCGGTCGGCACGCAGTTTGATTTGTCTTGGGGATTCCTCGCCGGAAATATAAAGCACCTTTTTGCTTTTGTCAAGATTTCCACACATTTGAAGCAAAATCGTGGATTTTCCAATTCCCGGATCACCGCCCAAAAGCACCAAAGAGCCGGGGACGATTCCCCCGCCCAAAACCCTGTCCAGTTCCTGAAAACCGGTGGGAATTCTGATTTCTTCAGAAATGGAAATCTCTTGCAGCAATGACGGTTTTGCAGAAGAGCCAATGGTGGTCGCCTTATGCCCGCCTTTGGGTGCCTCTGAAATAATTTCTTCATTCATGGTATTCCACGCACCGCAGCCCGGGCATTTGCCCATCCATTTGGGTGACTCTGTACCGCAATCTGCACAGACGAAAATAGATTTTTGCTTCATGGTTCCTCAAAACTCCTTGTTATACAATGGTCATGGACTGAATTCTGATATCTTCGGTAGGAGTACCGCCCTCGGGGCCTACTCTCTTTACTGCCAGAAAACCGTCTACAACCTCCATCCCCTCAGTCACCTTGCCAAAAGCCGCATACTGACCGTCCAGGAAAGACGCATCATCATAACAGATAAAGAACTGGCTGCTTGCAGAGTTGGGATTTGCAGAACGTGCCATAGAAATCACACCTCTCTGGTGGGAAAGGGTATTCTGGATGAATCCGTTTGCGGCAAATTCACCGGGAATGGTTTCATCGCTGCCGCCCATACCGGAACCCAAAGGGTCGCCGCCTTGCGCCATAAATCCGTCAATCACGCGATGGAATGTCAATCCGTCATAAAATCCATCCCGTACCAGTTTTTCAAAATTTTCTGCTGTTTTGGGTGCAAATTCCGGCATCAGTTCAATGATGAATCTGCCGCCTTTTTCCATAGTAACCTGAACTTTTGTGTTTGCCATTTTTTATTCTCCTTTGTTTGCATTACTCTTGTTTTGTTCTTGAATTTCTGTCTGTTTCGCTTTGATTTGATTCAAAATCTCGGACACAGAGCTTTTGTTGATGACATCATCAAAACGCCCTACGCTTGCCTGAGATACCCAATATTTCTGCATCTCGCCAAAGCCAATTAAACGCTTGATGATATGATAGCCGTAGCTTGTTTTTACCGGTTCACTGATGGCGCCAATTTCAAGAGCAAAGGATGCTTCTTCAAACTCTGTCACCATCTCACCCGGTCCAAAATCATAGCCTTGGGCGGTTGCCCCCGGATCCTCGTTATAGGTTTCCATCAGCTTGGCAAAATCCTCGCCGTTTTTTGCCATTTCCCAAACCTGCTTGATGGCAGATTCCGGATCCTCATATTTGCCGTCCTCTGACAGGAGCAAAATATGTTGCACTCTTGCACGGTTATCGGTACGATATTCTTTAATCACCGATGCAAATTCGCCGAGGTATTTATCCTCATTGGCGGCAAAATCCTCCCGAATTTTCGGGATTAACATTTCGCGCTCATACTGCTTGTGATATGCTTCCTTAGAGCCAATCCCCATCGCCTGCATATTCTGCAAAAAGCCGTCCTCACCATATTTTTCAATTAGCTGATAGATGGAATCATCCATTGTCTTCAAGTCACCTGCTGAAAGTTCTACCCCCAATGCCTTGCCCTGCTGCACCGCAAGCACATCACCGATGATGCTCTCGATTGCACCCTCTAAGATAGCATCTTCCAACGATTTGCCGGAGTCCGTCTTTTTCTTCCAGTTCACTTTGGAAAGATCCCCGTCAAAATCCGGATTTTCTTGATAAAGTTCGGTCATCGCTGTGCGATAAATATAGTATTGAAGCTCACCCATCATCACAGCTTCTCCGTTGACCGTCAAAACAGTTTCGTCCGAAAGGTCCTCCGTTTGCGTGCCTTGGGGTGTTTCCCCCTTGCTGCAGCCTGTCAGCAAAAGAACCAATACCAATCCCAAAGTAACCCATTGTCTAAGCTTCATTTTTATCATCTGCCTTTCTGTATTTCTATAAGTTTATTATATCCAACGGCAAAGTAAAAGTCAACACAAAAACCCCTGTGAAACACAGGGGTTTTGCAAACAATTATCGATTAGTACATACCGCCGCCGGCACCTGCCATTGCAGCAGCTGCTGCTGCATCTGCTGCAGGGTCGGGCTTATCTGCAACCAGACTTTCGGTGGTCAGAACCATCGAAGCAATACTTGCGGCGTTTTCAAGAGCGGAACGGGTTACCTTGGTCGGGTCAACGATACCCTCTTTGAGCATATCGATATACGCACCGGTCAAAGCATTGTAGCCAATTCCCTTTTCGCTGTCCTTAATGCGGTTGAGAATCACACTACCCTCTACGCCTGCATTGTATGCAATCTGGCGAACCGGTTCTTCCAGAGCACGCAGAACAATCTGCACACCGGTCTTTTCGTCACCCTCGGTTTCATTAAACAGCTTTTCAACTGCAGGAATTGCATTGATAAATGCAGTACCGCCACCGGCAACAATGCCTTCTTCTACCGCTGCACGGGTAGCCGCCAAAGCATCTTCAATCCGGAGCTTCTGTTCTTTCATCTCAACCTCAGTTGCTGCACCAACCTTGATGACTGCAACACCGCCGGCAAGCTTTGCCAGACGCTCAGTCAGCTTTTCTTTATCAAATTCAGAGGTGGTTTCTTCAATCTGGGTACGAATGTTGGAAACACGATTTGCAATCAAATTCTTATCGCCCATACCATCAACGATGATGGTGTTTTCCTTTTGAATCTTCACCTGACGGGCACGACCGAGTTGCATCATGGTCGCATCCTTCAGTTCCATACCGATTTCTTCAGAAACAACCTGACCGCCGGTCAGGATTGCGATATCGGTCAGCATTTCCTTTCTTCTTTCGCCAAAACCAGGAGCCTTGACAGCAACACAGGTAAAGGTGCCACGCAGTTTGTTTACAATCAAGGTAGAAAGGGCTTCACCCTCAATATCCTCTGCAATGATCACCAGTTTTTTGCCTGCCTGAACGATTTGCTCCAAGAGGGGCAGGATTTCCTGAATGTTGGAAATCTTTTTATCGGTAATCAGGATATAAGCATCATCAATGACAGCTTCCATTTTATCGGTATCGGTTACCATATAGGGGGTGATATAACCACGGTCAAACTGCATACCCTCAACAACCTCAGAATAGGTTTCTGCGGTCTTGGATTCTTCTACAGTAATGACACCATCACTGGTTACCTTTTCCATTGCATCTGCAATCAAAGTACCGATTTCCTCACTTGCAGCAGAAACGGATGCAACACGTGCAATATCCTCTTTGCCGTTGACGGTTTTGCTGTTTGCAATAATCTCGCTTACTGCAGCCTCTACCGCCTTTGCCATACCCTTACGAACAATCATGGGGTTTGCGCCGGCTGCTACATTCTTCATACCCTCACGCACCAGAGCCTGTGCAAGCAGGGTTGCGGTGGTGGTACCGTCACCTGCAACATCGTTGGTCTTGGTTGCAACCTCTTTGACCAACTGTGCGCCCATATTCTCAAATGCGTCCTCCAGTTCAATCTCCTTTGCGATGGTTACGCCATCGTTGGTGATGAGGGGAGCGCCGTATTTCTTATCCAGAACTACATTTCTGCCCTTGGGACCCAAGGTTACCTTTACAGTATTGGCAAGCTGATTGACACCGCTTTCCAATGCACGTCTGGCATCTTCGCCAAACAAAATCTGTTTTGCCATTTTCCATTACCTCCTATTCAACTTTTGCCAGAATATCACTTTGACGGAGAATGGTATATTCTACGCCATCCAGTTTTACTTCGGTTCCGGCATACTTGCTCATAATCACGCGGTCGCCAACAACCAATTCCATCTTTACTTCCTTGCCGTCAACAACGCCTCCGGGACCAACTGCTACAACCTCAGCAATCTGGGGTTTCTCCTTTGCAGAACCTGCAAGAATGATTCCACTCTTGGTGGTTTCTTCCGCTTCCAGCATCTTGATAACAACTCTGTCAGCCAATGGTTTCATATTCATAAATACTTACCTCCTTGTATAGAAATTCTTTTTTGGATTAGCACTCTCTTGTTTTGAGTGCTAATGTTGTTATGATACAAAAATCAAGGGTAGAAATCAAACCCAATAAAAAGCAATTACAGGCAATTATATTCTTTTATTCGTGTTTATGGCAAATTATTCATATGAAATTAGTCAATTGGGTATTTTTTCTATTTTTCCCCGTCATAGCGAGAAAAATCCCCCGTTTTCATAAAAACGGAGGATTTGACTTTATCTTGCTTTTGTTGCGATTTCTTCCTGAATTTCAGCAAGGAAATCATTGAGCTTCATGGCTCCCTTGTCGCCTTCTTTTCTGGAACGAACGGCAACTGCATTTTCTGCCTGCTCTTTTTCGCCCACAATCAGCATATAAGGAACCTTTTCAAGCTGTGCTTCACGAATCTTGTAGCCGATTTTCTCGTTGCGGTAATCCACCTCAACACGAATACCTGCCGCACTCAATTCCTTTTCAACCTGCTGGGCATAATCCATATAATGCTCGGAAATCGGCAGAATCTTTGCCTGAACCGGTGCGAGCCATGTGGGGAATGCGCCTGCATACTTTTCAATCAGCAACGCCAAAGTTCTCTCATAGCAACCGATGGAGGTTCTGTGGATGATGTAGGGATTCTTTTTGCTGCCGTCGGAATCCACATATTCCATACCAAATTTTTCTGCAAGCATCTGGTCAATCTGGATGGTAATCAAAGTATCTTCCTTGCCAAATACATTCTTAATCTGGATGTCCAGTTTGGGGCCGTAGAATGCAGCCTCGCCAATACCAACCTTGTAAGGGATTTCCAGATGGTCCAGAATCTTTGCCATGGTGTTCTGGGCTTCATCCCATTGCTCTACGGTACCGATATACTTTTCGGAATCGTTGGGGTCCCACTGAGAGAAACGATAAGAAACATCTTCATACAGACCCAAGGTTTTCAGCATATAGATTGCCATTTCCAGACAATTCTTGAATTCTTCCTCCAACTGATCGGGGCGGCACATCAAATGTCCTTCGGAGATGGTGAACTGACGGACACGAATCAAACCGTGCATCTCGCCGGATGCCTCGTTTCTGAACAAGGTAGAGGTTTCACCATAACGCAGAGGCAAATCACGGTAACTGCGCATTCTATTGAGGTATGCCTGATACTGGAACGGACAGGTCATAGGACGAAGTGCAAAAACTTCTTTATCCTTCTCTTCGTCACCAAAGATGAACATACCATCCTGATAATGATCCCAGTGACCGGAAATTTTGTAAAGGTCGCTCTTTGCCATATAAGGGGTCTTGGTACGTACCCAACCGTTGGCATCCTCGTGGTCCTCCACGAATCTCTGGAGAATCTGCATCATCTTTGCGCCTTTAGGCAGCATAATCGGCAAACCCTGACCAATGGACTCCACGGTGGTAAACAGTTCCAATTCACGACCCAGTTTGTTATGGTCACGCTTTCTTGCTTCTTCCAACTGCTCCAGATAAGCATCCAGTTCTGATTTCTTGGGGAATGCAGTTCCGTAGATACGGGTGAGCATCTTGTTCTTCTCATCCCCACGCCAGTAAGCACCGGCGGTATATTGCAATTTTACCGCTTTCAGTTTTCCGGTAGACATCAAGTGCGGACCCGCACACAGGTCACAGAAGTCACCCTGACGATAGAAAGACAATTCTGCATCTTCGGGAAGATCCTGAATCAATTCTGCCTTATAAGGCTCACCCTTTTCTTCCATCATCTTGATTGCTTCTGCTCTGGACAGGGTAAACCGCTCGATGGCAATGTCTTCCTTGATGATTTTCTTCATTTCAGCTTCCAATTGCTCTAAATCCGAAGCATTGACCGGATTTTCAAATTCAAAGTCATAGTAAAATCCGTTTTCAATAGCGGGACCGATGGCAAGCTTTGCGGTGGGGAAAATCCGTTTTACCGCTTGTGCCAATACGTGAGAGGCAGTATGCCGATAGGCACTGCGTCCCTCTTCATTATCCCAGGTCAAAAA
>JAZNKC010000010.1:0-11388 GCA_045578365.1 Ructibacterium sp. | reverse complement strand
TGTAAAGGAGACGCCGGTTGGCGTCTCCTTTTTTGTGTTTACATTATGCATGTTTTATGGTATACTTTTCCTATGTCGAACCATAGGAGGTGCATCAATGAAAATAGCAATCTGTGACGACGAAAAATTTTTTGTGGAGCTGCTGCAACAATATTTACTTCAACTGGATTTAGAGTGTGATGTTTTTACCTTTACCAACGGAACAGAACTGCTTACAGCAAACGAACCCTGGGATATTGTATTTTTGGATATTGAAATGGATCCTCCTGATGGATTTGAGGTTTCCAAATCCTTAAATGCCCTTTATCCAAACACTGTACTATCCTTCTTCACCAATCATGCAGAGCTTGCAATTGAAGGATATGATTATCAACCCTTTCGCTATATTCTAAAATCAGCACCCACACCTGTCATTACAAGAAAGGTGCAAGAAACAATCTATGAATTTTACCGAAAAAACCATACCTTGCAGATTTCATACAAGGGCGCACATCAAACCATTGCTATAAATAGAATTGAATGGATAGAGATAACAGGGCATTGCATGAAGATCATGGCGAATGGAGAGATAGTTTTATGGAATAAATCTCTGGGGCAAATAGAAGGCGAATTAAAAAAATATCATTTAATTCGGTGCCATCGTAGCTTCATTGTATCTGTCCCACAAATAAAAGAGATTCGTTCCAATCAACTTCTTTTACGAAGCAACCAGCCCATCCCCATTGGGAGAACCTATCGGAAATCAGTAGAAGCTTACTATCGTAATTTTATTCATAATAATCAGGAGTAGACCGCTATGTACTTTTTTGATTTTTTCAATGTTGTGATAGAAACATCAATTCTTCTTCTCTATTGCAGTGCGGCATTTCATTCTTCAACCTTATCCAAATTACGCAAGATATTGATACCACTATTGCTTATAGGAATCTCTACATCAACAGGAATACTTCATTTGCCCACACAAGCAAACTTATTCATAGCTTTTGCAGTTGCATTAACTGCAACCTGCACGCTATATGAAGACAAGTTGACAAATAAATTTTTTATTATTGCAATTTACATGGTTGTTATCTTTTTTGCAGATATTCTTGCAACCATTATCATTACTTTTTTCGGTATTTCCTATCATATGTCCGGAAGCGATACCATTACCTTTATAGTCGGTGCAACGCTTTCCAATATTATTCGTTTTTGGATTTTAGTATATATTGGGAAAATATTAAGCCGCCGGGTAACCAATTTATCTCTTTCTCATTGGGTTTTCTTATTCCTTTGTCCAATATTGAGCATCTTATCATTGATTATTTTTGATATTTATCTTATGCAAGCGGAAAGCGTAAATTCATTTTTGGTTTTTATTCCGTCCTTTTGCATTTTGTATATCAATTTTATGGTTTTTCGATTCTTTGAAACCTTTGACAGTCAAATTCAACTAAAGGTACTGAAAGAGCTGACCCAACACCAAAAAGAAAATTATAAAATATTAGAGGCAAACGAAAAAGAACTTCGTGGACTAAGCCATGATATTAAAAACCATATTATGATGATTCGAGAATATTTGGAAAATCAACATCCTGAAACTGCTCTTGCACACTTAAAAAATATTGAACAGACCATAGAAAACATATCGTCGGTTGTTTACACCAGCAACCCAGCATTGGATGCTGCTATTAACATTGGATCCCGAAAGGCTACTGCTGAGGGGATTCGTTATAGCGTACAGATTTTAGGGAATTCCAAAATTGAAATTGAGGCTGCTGATATATGCAAATTAGTAAGCAACGCAATTGACAATGCAATCGAGGCTTGTATGCCTTGTGATGAAAAATACATCTATATTGAATTAAAAATTTCACAGGAAACCTTAGCAATCCATATTGAAAACACAACCATTCTAGAGGATAAACATATTATTACTTTTAGTACAAAGTCAAATCCCATAAATCATGGCTTTGGTATGCATAACATGAAAAAAGTGATTGACAAATATTATGGAAGTATGCACTATAAATCAATTGACGGCATTTTTTATCTGGACTTACAACTGAAAAATTATATGGAAAAGTAACTCATTTCATGTCGTCTAGGCAGAATACATGCTGTCTAGGAAATAATATTGAAATTTTTTACTCTATATGCTACATTTTGGGCAAAAGGAGGGGTCAAAATGATTTCTCGATTTGCTCAAAACGTAGCATCTTTTTTTGTCAAAAAAAAGATAATTCAATCCAATGAAAGTGAAATATACACCTATGGCTATGAAATTCTGATTTCAGAGGCTATCAACTGGAGTATTACCCTTGTGATTGCCTTGTATGCCCAAAAAATATGGGAGACTGTTTTTTATATGCTTTCTTTTATTCGATTGCGTGAGGCGCTGGGTGGCTTTCACGCCAAAACTCACATGGGCTGTATTACAATATCCACATTGGTTTATTTACTTTTTCTTATTTTTCTAAAAACTACCCCCATACGAATATATGCGTTTTCTCTTGTTTTTGGAATATTTCTACATATGGTATTAACGCTTGTGCTTGCGCCTGTGGCTCACCAAAACAAACCGTTTTCTAATGGAAGTGAACGAAGTAAATTTCGGCAAAAAAGTATAGTTCGTTCCGGTTCTTACAGTATGCTTATTTGTATTCTTATGATACTTCCTTGGAAATTAAGTCAAATACTTGCATATAGCATTTTGCTTGGCATGTTAAGCGCTAGCTTGTCTATGGCTTTTGAGTACACTCGCCAAAAAAATTTGAAAAGGAGGAAAATACATGAAAAAATTTAAAAAGTTTTTGTATGGATGCGGTCATATCCTTTGTATGGTAGCAATGTTTATTGCCATACATTCCGTTAACATCACTTGTACTGGAAAATACTATCAACCATTGGTTCCCAACTCTATGGACAAATACAGAAAATAATAGATGAGGCATATAGCCAGAAAATACTGCTATATTTAGCTCTTGCCCACACATAGACAGGCTAGCACATTCCGGCTATTGCAAAAATCTAATCCATAAACAATATAATAAACAACAATTAAAGGAAGTGATGCCAATGCAGTATGATTAAAAAAACAAGCTTAATTCTAAAATAAAAGCTAAATTTGAAAGTGAGGAATTTATTATGAGAAAAATGTTCAAAAAATCTATAAGTGTTCTAATGGTTACAGTAATCACTTTATTAACTGTCTTTAGTATGAATATCTTTGCAGAAACAGACGAAATTCCTGATGGACTTCCTGTTGGTGCTTACAAAGTTCAAGATGGCATCTATGCTGTAGATAACTTTGTTTTACCCGTAGCAAGAAGCTTTCATCAACAGGTTAATATTGGAACCGTTTACCCCCTTGGGCAAATTACGCAGCCCTCTACATTGAACAATTTCACTTTAGGCACCAATGATGCATGGATTTGTGTTCGTGTAGATAATGCCTATATGCGCATCAATTTTGTCAATGGTAACACATCAATATTTGGATCAAATTATAACAATTGGCCTGCTGTTGGATCTTCTTCAACTACTACATACTTTATAGAGGCAGATTATTTTGGATTTAGGAAATCTATTCCATACCAACTTCAATGTACTGCAGGAAATGGAAATACATATCACAATGTGTTATTTTCCATTTGTTCCTCATCAGCACAATTTGATTGGAGTATTGTAATGTGAGAAACTTATTTCAAAAGCTTTATATTTCCATCATATCCTTGTCCCTTATTTGCGTAAGCGGAACCGCAGATGCACGATTGATTCCTCAGGAAGAGGCGCAACAAATTGGAGAATATTACTACTACTCCGAGGATTATGCAGGCAGAATGTTTAAGATTTGTGATATTCAGCATGATGCCAAAACGGGAATCATCCGCTTTAAGGAAGCATTATCCTTGGAGGGGACTGCACCAACAATTCCGGATTTGGTCTATTTCATAGATAATAATACCGAGATTTCTGAATCCGCTGAAACCCTCGAAGCGTTTACAGCCGGAGAACGGCCGTGGCTTTGGGTATATATCAGCAAAGCTGATATTGACAAAATATACAATGATGGGCTTAGAACGGTTCATGTCGCCTATGCATCCTATATGAGCACTGATGTAGCTTTTTATCCAAATCCGGAAGAAAAAGCAAGGAACGAACGCTTAAAAAGTTTGGGAATTATGGTCGGTGATGAAAATGGGAATTTTAATCCGTATCAACTATTGACCAGAGCAGAACTTGTCAAAATAGCGGTTACAATGATGAACCCTGAGTTTATGCAATCCGTTGATTTGGCAAAGCAGAGCTTTGCTGATTTGGATGCTGCCCACTGGTCTTATCCCTATATTGAATATGCTGCGCAACATGGCATAATAAACGGATATGAAGACGGAACCTTTATGCCCGACAGAGATGTAACCATCCAAGAAGCAACAAAAATCATTGTCAGCATATTAGGCTATGCACCACAGGCAGAAAGCATCGGTGCGTATCCCAGTGGATACCTAAAAACTGCGGAAAAGATGGGGCTCACCGCAGGTATCACCGTTGGCTTTGACAATTCCATTTTGCGGACAGAGGTTGCTGATATGATTGCTGTTGCATTGGATACTCCGCTGATGATACAATCTCCAGCGGGCGATTATGTTATATGCGATGGCTTAACAGCAGATTTTCCGCTCCAAACCCTTGCAATAAAAAATTGGGGAAAATAATACCCTATCCCTAATCCCAAAAGTACAAAAAAAGAGAACGAAAATTTTCGTTCTCTTTTTTCTTTTCTCCGTCAAAAAACGAGGCTTGTCTACACTAAAAAACTGAATTTGTCAAGAAGAAAAATAATTTATTATGTAAACTTTTTTGTAACAAATTTGTAACACAAAAATTTCTCTGTCAAAATAACTCACATTTGGAAAAATCCGCAAACCCACGTTTTATCAGTTATTCACAAAGTTATCCACATTTTCCACAGTTTTGCACAGTGGAAAGTGCGAAAAGGGGAGTTTTCCACAGCCCACGCATTTATGGGAAAAGACGGACATCCGTAGTGTGACATTTGGTTTACAATAAAATTACAAAATTTTTTCATAGCTCGGTCCGGGATACTTTTTATTTTTTTCTTGTATGTAGAGGGAATTTATGCTATACTAAAATAATAAGAAGAAAGGGGGATGCCTATGTCCGCCATCGTTGCAACCGTAGAACCAAAAAGTCTTGCATTTGATGCCGGAATCCGTGCCGGTGATCAGATTCTTTCCATCAACGGGATTGCAATCTACGACTATCTGGATTATATGTATGCCTCCTGTCAAGAGGTTGTAGAGATTCAACTTGCGGACCGGTTGGTGTCCATCCCCAATGAGGATTTTATGCCGTTGGGAATCGGTTTTGACACCCTGCTCATTGATGAGCCCCGTTCCTGTCACAACCGCTGTGTCTTTTGTTTTATCGACCAATTGCCCAAAGGAATGCGGGAAACCTGCTACTTTAAGGATGACGATTATCGTCTTTCTTTTTTACAGGGCAATTATGTGAGTATGACCAATATGAAGCAAGAGGACGTAGACCGGATTTTGCGATACAATCTTCCCCGCATCAATATCTCGGTACACACCACCAATCCGGAGCTTAGGCAAACTATGCTCCATAACAAACGGGCAGGCGAGGTGCTTGCCTATCTGAAGCAGTTCGCCGACGGCGGACTGAACATCAATGCCCAAATCGTCCTTTGCCCCGGTTATAACGACGGCAAGGAGCTGGACCGAACCTTAAAGGATTTGGGAGAGCTTGCTTACAGCATCGAAAGCATCTCCATTGTTCCGGTAGGACTTTCCGACCATCGTCAGGGGCTCTCACCCTTAATCGGCTTTGACAAAGCCTCCTCCGCCGCCGTAATCAAGCAGGTTACCCGCTGGCAGGAAGAATTTTTGAAAAAATATGGTACACGTCTGGTTTATTTGGGGGATGAATTCTATCTGATGGCAGAACAAGCATTGCCGGATTATGTAAACTACGAGGGGTTCCCCCAGATTGAAAACGGAGTCGGGCTTTGCGCCTCCCTCCGCTATGAATTTTGTGAGGCGCTCAAGGACAGCCGCTTTTTTCTTCCCAAAGGGAGAAAATCCATTGCCACCGGAATAAGTGCCCTGCCCCTGATTCAGGAGCTTGTGGGGATGTTAAAAGGAGACTGTATCGCCGTTTACCCCATTGAGAATCACTTTTTCGGAAAACGCATCACTGTAACCGGTCTGCTGACGGGCGGGGATTTGGTCAGCCAGCTTAAGGGCAAGGATTTGGGGGAGGAGTTATTGATTTCCTCTGCCATGCTGCGCCACAATGACACGGTGTTTTTGGACGATATGACGGTGGCAGAGCTTTCTAACCAGTTGGGCGTGCTTGTGACCGTGGTACCCAATGACGGATACGCTTTGTTAGAAGCATTATTGAAATAGAAAAGGAGAAAAAGAATGAAACCGGTAGTTGCAGTTGTGGGTCGTCCCAATGTGGGAAAATCCACCTTATTCAATAAGATTACAGGCAAACGCATCTCCATTGTCGAGGATACCCCCGGCATCACACGGGACCGCATCTATGCAGATGCAGAGTGGTGCGGACGGGAATTTACCTTGATTGACACCGGCGGCATTGAACCGGACAGCAAGGATATCATCCTCTCCCAGATGCGGGAGCAGGCAAATATGGCTGTGGATATGGCGGATGTCATCTTGTTTATGGTGAATGTCCGTGACGGAATGACCGCCGCAGACAAAGAGGTTGCCGCTATGTTGCAAAAGTGCGGCAGACCGGTGCTTTTGGTCTGCAACAAGGTGGACAATCCCGGCAACCCGCCCATGGAAATGTATGAATTTTACAACTTGGGTGTGGGGGACCCGTTCCCTGTTTCCTCCATCCACGGTCTCGGCGTTGGCGATTTGCTGGACCAAGTGGTTTCCTACTTCCCGCCGGAAAAAGAACTCACTGAGGACGAGGATGTGATTCATGTTGCCATTGTAGGAAAACCCAATGCGGGAAAATCCTCCTTGGTAAACCGCATCCTGGGTGAGAATCGTGTGATTGTCAGCAGTATTGCAGGAACCACCCGTGACGCCATCGACAGCAATTACGAAAAAGACGGACAGAAATATGTCTTTATCGATACTGCGGGAATGCGAAAACGGGGCAAAATTGATGAGAATGTAGAGCGTTACAGCGTGGTGCGGGCATTGGGTGCGGTAGACCGTGCCGATGTTTGTCTGATTCTGATTGATGCCACCGAGGGTATCACCGAGCAGGACACCAAGATTGCCGGCTATGTCCACGATCAGGGCAAGGCAAGCATTGTGGTGGTCAACAAATGGGATTTGGTAGAGAAAGAAACCAATACCATGAAAAACTTCCAGAATCGGGTGAAAGAGGGTCTCAACTTTATGATGTACGCCCCCTCTGTCTATATCTCCGCCAAGACCGGTCAGCGGGTAGACGGGCTTTTTCAGGGGATTCAGGATGTTCTGGAGCAGAACACCAAGCGTATTTCCACCGGTCTTCTGAACGATGTCATCAATGAGGCGATTGCCATGGTTCAGCCACCCTCGGACAAGGGCAAACGGCTGAAAATTTATTACGCAACCCAGGCGGGTGTAAAACCGCCCACCTTTGTACTCTTTGTCAACAATGCGGAGCTGGCACACTACTCCTACATCCGTTATCTGGAAAATCAGCTCCGTGCAAAATTTGGTTTTGAGGGAACCCCGATTAAGTTTATCATTCGAGAGAAAAATAAAGGAGATAAATAATATGGAATGGATATGGATTTTACTCGCCGCTGTGCTCGCCTATGGGATCGGTAGCATCAGCACCGCCATCTTGGTAGGAAAACTTCTCGCCGGAGAGGACATCCGTTCTCACGGCAGCGGCAATGCAGGTGCAACCAACGCCCTGCGTACCTATGGCAAAAAGGCTGCCCTGATGGTGCTCTTGGGCGATGTCTTAAAAACCGTTGTGGCAATCGGGGTTGCTTACCTGATTCGCTCTCTGGTAAAGCTGGATGATGCCCTTTGGGCACCCATGCTCTATCTTGCAACCGTAGGTGCCGTTCTGGGGCATAATTTCCCCCTGTATTTTCAGTTCCGTGGCGGCAAGGGAGTTCTGGTTTCCTCGGTTGCCATCCTGTTTACCGACTGGAAAATCGGACTTCTGGTGATTGCCATTGCCCTTTTGGTAATGGTTGTGTGGCGGTATGTTTCTTTGGGCAGTGTGCTTGGTGCACTTTCTTATGTGGTTCTTGCCCTCCTCTTCCATTGGGGAGATTGGCTGTTGCTCATCCACGCCGTTGTGCTTTCCGGCTTGCTGATTTTTATGCATCGTGCCAATATCCGCCGCCTGATTCAAGGAACCGAAAACAAACTGGGACAGAAAAAGTAGCGGAAAGGAGTCCATTATGGCAAATGTAAGTATTATCGGCTCCGGAAGCTGGGGCACCGCCGTGGCAATTATGCTGGCAGAAAACGGACATCAGGTAACCCTGTGGTCCTATTTTCCGGAAGAAAGTGACGCCCTGAAAACCCATCGGGAAAACATCCCTTTTCTCCCCGGTGTCAAAATCCCCGAGTCGGTGCGTTTTACCTCACAAATTGCAGACTGTGTGCCTGCAGATTTGATCATCACCGCAACCCCCTCCCACGCAATGCGGAGCACCGCAAAGGCGCTTTCCAAGGTTATCCCCTCGGGACAGTTGGTGCTCAACATCTCCAAGGGGTTGGAGGAAGGTACGCTTGCTACCCTCTCTCAGGTTTTGCAGGAGGAACTGCCTCAGGCAGAAATCGCCGTGATGTCAGGTCCCAGCCACGCTGAGGAGGTTTCCCGACGGATTCCTACCACCAATGTGGTTGCGGCGGCAAACGAAAAGACCGCCAATCAGATTCAGGATATTATGATGAACAAGCGGTTCCGCATCTACACCAACCCCGATATTCTGGGTGTGGAGCTGGGCGGTTCCTTAAAGAATGTCATTGCCCTCTGTGCCGGAATTTTGGACGGAATGGGGCTTGGCGACAATACCAAGGCGGCAATGATGACCCGCAGCATTGTAGAAATGGCAAGACTGGGCGTTGCCATGGGTGCCAAGGCAGAAACCTTTTACGGGCTTTCCGGTATCGGCGATTTGATTGTCACCTGTACCAGTATGCATTCCAGAAACCGCCGTGCCGGCATCCTGATTGGTCAAGGCAAATCCCCTGAGGAGGCACAGGCAGAGGTCAAGATGGTGGTTGAGGGCGTGAAAACCTGTAAGGCAGCCTATGCCCTTGCGGAAAAGGTGGGCGTGGAAATGCCCATTGTCCGTGAGGCGTATCAGGTGCTCTTTGGAGGTATGTCGCCCAAGGATGCGGTTACACACCTGATGGAACGGGAAAAGAAACACGAAAGCGAAAAAGGCTTTTTGGATATCAACTAAAAAACTGAGGGTAGAATCTTCTACCCTCAGTTTTTTTATAAGATGATACAAATCATACCGCCGCTGCCCTCATTGATGATTTTCTGCAGAGTTTCCTGCAGCTTCATCTGGGCATCATCCGGCATCCGATAGAGCTTGTTATGAAGCCCCTCGTTCACCAGTTCGTGGAGGGACTTGCCAAAGATATTGGAATCCCATATTTTTTTGGTGTCATTTTCAAATTCATTCAAGAGATAATGCACCAATTCCTCCGACTGTCGTTCGGTCCCTACAATGGGGCTGACCTCGGTTTCGATGTCTGCCCGAATCATATGAATGGACGGTGCGCTGGCTTTCAGCCGTACCCCGAACCGACTGCCCTGCTTGACGATTTCCGGTTCTTCCAAGGTCAACTCCTCCAAGGATGGGGTCACAATGCCGTAACCCTTTTGCTTGACTTCCATAAGGGCAGAGGAAACCTTGTCGTATTCCTGCTTGATTTCTGCCAGTTTTAAGAGCAGTTTCAGGAGTGCCTGCGGGTCCTCCACCGTGAATCCGGTTTCCTCCTTAAGGGTTTGATAGAACAATTTTTCGGGCACGGTCACTTTGAGCTTTACCACACCCTCGCCCGCATCAATGCTCTCTACCTTTGCACCCTCAATAAAGTCGCACTCCCCAAGCTGATGGGGAAGCTCCATCACATCCGAAATCTTGTGGATGGTTTCGGCTCCGCTGAAGAAGGCATCCTGAATCCCCTGACGGAGCGGATTTTCCACGCCGAGAGAGAGAATCCAGTTGGGCAGGTCGATGCCCACCTCTTTTAAGGGGAACTCGTACAGGATCTGCTCCATCACCGTATTGATTTCCCGTTCGGTCATCTCCTTGCAGTTCATCGGGAGCACCTTCACCGAAAACTTTTCCCGAATCTCGTCACAGTAGGCAAGGGTCTGGGGATTGTCGGGATGAACGCTGTTGACAATCACTACAAAGGGTTTATTAAGCTCCAAAAGCTCCCCGATGACCCGTTCCTCTGCCTCCAGATAATCCTGCCGGTCAATGTCGCAAACACTTCCGTCACAGGTGACCACCACCCCTACGGTGGAATGTTCCGCAATCACCTTGCGGGTCCCGATTTCTGCCGCATCTGCAAAGGGAATCGGCTCTTCCGACCAAGGGCTCATCACCATCCGCGGCATCTCGTCCTCAATATAGCCCCTTGCTCCATCCACAATGTAACCCACGCAGTCAATCATCCGCATTTTGAATGCGGCAGAATCCCCCACCGAAATTTCCACCGCCTCGTTGGGGATGAACTTGGGTTCGGTGGTCATAATGGTCCGCCCACCGGCGCTCTGGGGCAGTTCATCCATAGCACGGCTGCGCTTAAAATCGTTTTCCATTCTTGGCAGAACCACCATGTCCATAAACTTTTTAATAAAGGTGGACTTCCCTGTGCGCACCGGCCCGACAACACCGATATAGATATCGCCCTGGGTTCTGGTGGCAATATCCCGATAAATATGATTGTAGGTGTCCATACTCTACCTCCTCGTACTTCTTTGCTATCAGTATATTTTGTGCTTGTTTCCTTTATGACAGTTCCGAAAAAATTCTTTCCCAAAACCAAGACACACCTTGACACCGCAAAAAAACCGTGCTAAAATAGGAACAATCGCAGGCGTAGTTTAGTGGCAAAACATCAGCTTCCCAAGCTGAGGTTGTGGGTTCGATTCCCATCGCCTGCTCCAAAATCGACAAGATTCTTCGAGAGTCTTGTCGATTTTACTTATTACTTATTACTTATTCACTATTCCCTAAAATCGAACTTGTCGTTTTGAAGTAAAGTACCCTTATCAAAAAACCGCAACTCCAAGGAGTTGCGGTTTTTCTTATTTCTCTTTATCCTCGTTACGGATTTGGGCACGCTTGATTTTTCCGCCGATGGTTTTGGGAAGCTCATCCACAAACTCAATCAC
>JAZNKC010000009.1:0-3515 GCA_045578365.1 Ructibacterium sp. | reverse complement strand
TTGTGGGAAAGAGGAGCAACTGCTTGTAAAGGCGACGGCATTTTTGCCGAGCAACAAAAGCAGATTGTGACGAACTGCAGAGAACGATTTCGCAAAAAGCAAGCAACGGCAAGGAGAACTCGATGTTCTCCTTGCCGTTTTTGGTTTTGAATATTTATTTTGCTTGCGGTAGACTGAGTTTGTCAGTGTCTCTTAGATATTTTTGTAAGTACCGTCTTCGGATGCCAGATATGCCTGTTCCACAACAGTCTGGACAAAGAGTCCGTCCTCTGCGGGGATTTCAGGCTCGGTATCGTTTAAGATGGCATTGGCAAAGGACGAAATCTCTTTTTCGTACATATTGCCGGTGACCACCTCAACATTGCTTGCCCCATCGATTTCCCGATTCTGCTGTGCATCGTAGCCAATAGAATCATCCGAAAGGGTCAATGCAATGGTACCGGTTTCTACCTGACTGATGGTGCCCTCTGCAAGGATGCTGCCCTTGGTTCCGTAGAACTCCAGACGTGCTCTTGCCGCCGCGTCAGGGATGTTGAAATTGGCATCCACAAATGCGGTTGCACCGTTATCCATCTTCATAAGCAATGCCGCCGAGTCGTCTGCCGAATAGGCAAAGGTCTGGTTCTGGGCAAAGCAGCTGACTGTCTTTGCTTTGGTTCCGCTGATATACTGGAGCAGGTCAATACAGTGGATACCCATATCCATCAGCGCACCGCCGCCGGAGGTCGCCTTGTTCTGCCGCCAGTTGCCGGGGATTTCCGGATACCAGCAGGTCAGCTGACCGCGCATAGAAACAATCTCGCCCAGGGCACCGGACTGGATAATCTCCCGCATCTTTTGATGGTATGCAGAAAACCGCATCATCAGGCCAACGCCCAATTTCACGCCTTCTGCCTTGCAGAAATCTGCAATCTCTTTGGATTCTGCAACGCTGAGGCCCATAGGCTTTTCCAACAGGATATGCTTTTTGGCTTTTGCCGCCAGCATTGCCTGTTCCTTGTGGCAGAATACCGGAGTTGCAATGTATACCGCATCTATCTCATCCAGTGCAAGGACCTCTTCCACGGTGGCAAAGGCATATTTTGCACCAAATTCCTCTTTGGTTTTCTGTGCCGCTTCAAAATTGGTATCCATCACCGCAACCAGCTCACTGTTTTCCGAGAGCATCATACCGGGGATGGTTCTTCTGTATGCAATGCCACCGCAACCGATGACACCCCATTTGATTTTCATAACGGGTCCTCCTCGCTTGAAGCTTATTTGCCTGCCTGCATCTCTGCAACAGATTCCAGAACAGCGTCAGCCATATATTCCAGCTGCTCGTCGCTCAGGCCGTACAGAGGCAGATGGGTAAATCTCTTGTAGAATACCTCTTCACAGTTGGGACAGGTCTTTGCAATCTCATCAGAATCATAACCCATATCCTGAACAATCTTGAACCGGTAAAGCGGTCCGAAGTGTGCAATCTGGGTAACACCCTTTTCTTCCAGCTTCTTCTTGAGAATCTGAATGTCGCCGCCAGCTTTTGCGGGGTCAATCTGGAGCAGATACAGATGGAAGGTGGGTTTGATGTCGTCACTACCCAAATCCTGAGGAATGATGGCATCGTTTTCCTTAAACCGGTTGGTAAGGTATGCAGCAGCTGCCGCTCTCTTTGCAAGGATTTCTTCGTTTCTTGCCACCTGCAGGGTCAAGCCAAGACCCTGAATCTCGGTGGTGGAAGCATTGCCCGGAACAAAGGGTGCATACTTACCCTGAATGGGGGTGATGTTATAGAGCCAATCCTTGATGGGGCAGGTAAAGTCCAGTCCTAAGAAACGCGCTCTCTTCATTTCTCCCTCAAAGCCGGGGATATTGGTGGTTGCGATACCGCCCTCACCAAAGGAGGTGATATTCTTAACCTCATGCATAGAGAATGCCGCAAAGTCGCCAATGGTACCGATTTTCTTACCCTTATACATTGCGCCGAATGCGTGTGCAGCATCTTCCAGAACCAGAATATCGTGCTTCTTGGCAAGCTCCATAATCGGGTCCATATCTACCGGATACCCGCCGATATGTACCGGAACAATCATCTTGGTCTTGTCGGTAATCTTCTTTGCAACGTCCTTGGGATCCATATTGATGGTCTTGGGATCAACGTCTGCAAATACCAGCTTTGCACCCACTGCCAAAGGATATGCCATGGTTGCAACAAAGGTGATGGCAGGAACGATAACCTCATCGCCTTCTTTCAGATTTGCATACTTGTATGCAATCTCAAAGCCTGCAGTTGCATTGGTTACAAAGGTAGAGCTGGTGGTGCCGAGATACTTGTTACAAGCCTCTTCCGCCTCCTCAACCTTGCTGCCCAGAGAAAGCTTTCCGGGAGGGGTTGCCAGTTCATCCAGCTTTTTCACCTGCTGCCAAACGGCTTCCAGAGCATCGTCATACTCCTTGCCCTCGCCCTGCATCAAAAAGCGGATAATCTCCATCAAATCGTGTACGTTATAGTTTTCGCCTACTGCCGCCCACGGCACTCTGGTTGCACCGGTGTTATACCGGAAATCTGTGGATTTTCCCATGTTTCATTCCTCCATTTCTTATTTTCGTGGATTGTTAATTTCATTCTATCAAATTGCATACAAGAAGAAAAGATAGATTTTTCCCTGTTTTCTGTACTATATTCCACGGTTTTGAAATTTATTGACAAAAATAACCGGAATCGGTATAATAAAAACGGGAGGTGGAAGTATGGTTGTAACCTATGATATTCAGAAAATTACCCGTGCATTGCAGGATTTTTACAACGCCACGGGCATCAATATGAATCTGCTCAGAACCGATTTTTCCCCTATCCGCGATAGTCGACCCCAGACCAGTTGTTACTGTCGGGCGGTGCAGACCACCGAGGCAGGAGTCCGTGCCTGCCGCCATTCTGACCGTCAGCTTTTGGAAGCATGTACTGCCAGCAAAAAGGCAGAAATGCATATTTGCCACGCGGGGCTGGTGGACCTTGCCATCCCCATTCTCTTTGGGGACGATATTATAGGCTATATCATCTTTGGGGAGATGAAATCCAATGCGGATTTTTCTGCCTATCAAGGCTATCTGTCCCAGTTGGGGCTGGCTACCGAGGAGGTGGAAACACTTTACCGGCAGCTTCCCCTTTACGATTCAGACAAAATCGACAGCGTTTCCCGCATTGCCATTATGCTGGTCAAGCATCTGCTGCTGGAAAATATGCTCAAGCCGGACCTGAGTGAGAGCGTGCAAAAGGCGGTGGCCTTTATCAATGAGAATCTGGAGCAGGATTTGTCCATCCATCAAATTGCCAAGGGCATCAATGTTTCCAAAAGCGCCCTTTACAAAAAATTTCACGAGCATTTTCATTGTACCGTCAGCAAATACATCAACACACGGAGAGTAGAAAAGTCCATGGAACTGCTTGCCAAAACCAACCTTTCCATTGAGGAAATCTCTCAGCGGGTAGGCTTTTCCAGTGCATCCTATTACAGTAAAATGTTCAAAAAGCA
>JAZNKC010000008.1:0-17984 GCA_045578365.1 Ructibacterium sp. | reverse complement strand
CACGGTCTCGATTGCCTGATTAAAGCCTGCCGCATTCTTTGCCAGATTCAGCATAAAGGCCTTGCCCAGATCGAATTCTTCCCTTCTGCCGATTTGGCGCTTATAGCCGCTGAGGATTTGATTGAAATCCTGTCCCTTGATGCCCATCACATTAAGTGCACTGTAAACGGCGAGGATGTTATAGATGTTGTAAAAACCACGATAGTTGACGCGAACCGGTGTTGTTTCATTGACCACAAATTCCATGGCACCGGAAAGATTTACCTTTGTTGCGGCAAAGTCGATATTGGGGCGCTGATTCCCGCAATGGGGGCAGTAATAATCCCCCAACTGGCTGTAATGAACAAAGTGATAGGATTGCTCCTTGCCACATTTGGCGCAGTAGCGACCCTCTTTGGTTTCCTCGGTCTGGGGGAGCACCTGCTCGGAAATGCCGTAATAAAACGCCTTTCGACCCTCGCCGAAGCGGGAGGAAAGGGGGTCATCCCCATTGAGAATCAAGGTAAGCTCCGGATGCATCGAAATGGCTTCCTGTAAAAGCTCCATAGTGGTGTCAATCTCTCCGTAGCGGTCCAGTTGGTCCCGAAACAGGTTGGTGACCACCATATAGTTGGGGGTCAGGTGGGCAAATACCTTGCGGGCAAATGCCTCGTCGATTTCCAGAACTGCCCAGTCTGCATCCAGCTTGCCCCACAGGTTACACGCCTGTGCAAAGGCGGTGGCAACACCGCTGAGCATATTGGCGCCCAGATTGTTGCAAACCGTCTTGTAGCCCGATTGCTCCAAGGCGGTGTTTAACAGATTGTTGGTGGTGGTTTTTCCGTTGGTTCCGCAGGTGACAATTACACCCTTGCGGAGCTTTTTGGAAAGTATCGATATCAAAGCGGGACAGACCTTGAGTGCAATGCCGCCGGGGGTAGAGGAGGATTTTCGTCCAACCACTCTGCCGGCAACACTTGCAAGCTTTGCAGCCCAGATCGCCAATAATGTTCTCATAACTGTATCTCCTTTACAGGTTCTTTTGTGGTTATTATACTGTTTTTTTTCAGAAAATACAAGTTAAAAGAATGTTAAAAGTCATTCAGGTAGTCAGAAACACATTCTGCCAGAAGACTGATGCCATATTCTGCCTCGGCAAGGCTGTTCCCGCTGGCGCCCACTTCGATAATCATCGAGGCTTTGCTGGTGTGTCCGTTAAACCGCTCTTTGCGGAGGTTGATATGTCGCATCAGGGTGGGGTAACGCTGATTGACGGCGTTTTGAAAATGGATGGCGGCTTTCAAATTTTCCCGCCAGAGAGGATGCGATAGCCCCTTTTCGTCAGTGCCCACCACAAGCATCAGTTGGGCGGCGTTTTTGCCTCGAATCTGGGTCAGGGGTCTTGCCTTGGTATCGTCGCTGTATACAATGGAATCCCGATGCAAATCCAGAATCACCTGAATGGAGGGATAGCGTTTCAAATAATTCTCCATCGCCGTCAGGGAATGGGCATACGACCCATTAAAGGAGGGTACATCGTGGAGGGTGGTATCGTGAATGGTATCAATCCCTTTTTGATTGAAAATATCACAGAGGACCTTGCCTATCTGCACCACATTTTCCTCAATGTTCTGACTGCGGTCGCCGGAGGTGATGTCATAAACTTCACTCCCCTCGGGGGAATAGCTTTCGGTGGCGTGGGTGTGGATGACCAGAACCTTAGGCCCGTCCAGAGAAAAATCCAAGAAAAGGGATTCTGCCAGCATCCCCTGGATATCAATGCTGTAGGAGGTTTCGTTCCCAATCAGGATATTGCCGGACTTACTTTTGTCAGGACTCAAATCCACCGATTTGATGGGGGCGCGATTCTCTTCGGGAATGGTAACCGGAGCCGTCGGCTTGGGCGTTATCGCTTCCTTGGGGATGGTTTGGTCGCTCAACTGAAACAGGGGGGTGGCTTGTACCTGCTGGGTAAATGGCAGTTCCGCGGTGAGGATGCTGCGTGGCGCGGACGGATCAAAACGCAGAAAGCTCAGGGCGAGCTTTTTGAGAGAATCAGTCGTTTTATTCAGGGCAGTCCGGTATCCGCCCCTTGCGGCATCGGCGGCGGGGAAAGAATGGCGAATGATATGCTCGGACAGAAAATCAGTATCGCTGAAGCGGGATGGATTCGAGAAGAATCCCACCATAATCAGGGAAAAGACTGCTGTCAAAAGCAGGAATCCCAATAGGTGCTTGATACACTTTTTCCCGTCGATGATGATTGCTTTGTAGTTTTTCATAATGCCTCCGGCTTGTCAGGTTGTGATGCTTTATTCTATGCGTTTTTTCACCGGAGTAGAACAAAAAAAGAACCCCAAGGGGTTCTTATTTTTGAAAACCGAAAACTACACGGGGATGACCGGATAAATCGTGAAGCAGAGTCACATCCCGATAGCCGGATTCCTCCATCAAACGGGGAACGGACTCCCCTTGGTCATAGCCAATTTCAAAGGCGAGCAGACCGCCTTGGGACAGCGGTGCATTTGCGATGATACTGCGGTAGAAAATCAGTCCATCCTCGCCGCCGTCAAGGGCAGAATAGGGTTCAAACAGGCGCACCTCTTTTTGCAACCCCGCAAGGTCCTTGGTGGGAATATACGGGGGGTTGGAAACAATGATATCGGGAGGAGAAAGGTCTGGCATTCCTTTCAAAATATCGTGTTTGATAAAGCCAATGCGGTCCGAGAGCCCGTACCGCTCTGCGGTGGTTCTGGCGGTATCCAATGCTTTTTTGGAAATATCCAATTCGGTCACCGAAAGATTGGGGTGCCGATGGGCAAGGGTGATACCGATACAACCGCTCCCGCAACCAATATCCCAGAGAGAAAGAGGGGAATCTTTTAAGATTTGCTTTGATACTGTCTCTACCAAAAGCTCGGTTTCAGGCCGGGGAATCAATGTGGCGGCGTTGACCGCAAATTCCAAATCCATAAAGGGACAAAAGCCGAGAATATAACGGATAGGCTCTCCCTTGATGCGGCGGTTTGCAAGCTGCAGGACATCGGCAACTTCCTGCTCGGCAAGGGGACGGTTCTGGAGCAGAAGCTCGGTTTTGGAAAGATGCAAAACGTGCATAAGAAGAAGTCCTGAATCAGCTTCAGGACTTTCTATCTCATGCAAGAGAAATTCTTCTTTCAGTTGTTTGCGCAATTCCTGCAAGGTCATCTGTGACACCTCTTACCAACGGTCATCGTCTTTGTTCTCAGGAAGCACCGCAGTCAATGCGGTGATGGCAACCTCAATCATTGCATCCTCCGGCTCCTTGGTGGTGATTCTCTGGAACCACAGACCCGGTGCGCTGATGATGCGGGTCAGCCGGTTGTCGTGACGGCCGGCAAACTTGATGATTTCATAGGAAACACCGGCAACCACCGGAAGCAGTAATAACCGGAGCAGCATTCTGGTGATGGGCCAAGGGATTGCCACTAAGAAAGGTCCAATTACCGGAATGGCAGCAAAGGTTTCTGCATCCCAAGGAATGATAGAAAATACCAGAATACTAATCACCATCACAATCAGCAGAAAACTGGTTCCGCATCTGGGATGGAATCGGGATTGGGTGCGGACATTCTCTACGGTTAAAGGAAGTCCCGCCTCATAACAGAAGATGGACTTGTGCTCTGCACCGTGGTACATAAACACCCGCTGAATGTCTTTCATCTGGGAAACAAGGGTCAGATAGCAGATAAAGATGACAATCCGCACTGCCCCTTCAATCAGGGTCAAAAGCATATGACTCCCAATCACGCTCCTGAGGAATCCGGTCAAAAAGGTGGGCAGAAGAATGAACAGCCCCACACTAAAGAGCAAAGAAAGAATGACCGAAGCGTAAAGCACCACATTGAGCATTTTTTCAGAACCAAGCTTTTTTTCCAGCCAAGCCTCAAACCGGGAGGGCTCTTGCTCTACGGGATTGCCCTCCTCGTCCAAATCATAGAACTGGGCGGAGAACATCAGGGACTTGACCCCCACAATCATCGAATCAAAAAAGTTCACACAGCCACGAACAATGGGCAGTTTGACAAACTTTCCTTTGCGGATTTTACCCAAGGATTGCTCCTCGGTAATGATTTCGCCGTCCGGTTTGCGGACTGCGGTGGCGATTTGATGGGGACCTCGCATCATGACGCCTTCTATCACGGCTTGTCCGCCAATGGAGGTGCGGTGACAAGCGTTGTTATTTTCATTCGGCATAAAAACACCTGCTTTCTTAAAATCTAATATAGCACAGATATCCCGTTTTTTCAAGGGTTTTATAAAAGTCTGCGCATCTGTTTGCCTGCGTGTCTGTCAAAAAGATGGATAGAGCATCCGGTAAAAAGTCCGGTCAAAACCCCTGCAATCAAGAGAAAAGGAAGATACCAAAGAAGTGATGCCGCTTTGGTAATCAGGATTGCAAGCAATAACTGCATCAGGTTGTGGACGATGGCCCCTACCGCGCTGACTGCCCAGATATAGGGGACCTTGCATGGGCGAAGGAGCAGCAGCTCCATGCCAAGACAGGCGATTCCACCAAACAAGCTGTAAAGGATGGTAGCGGGATTCCCAACCAAAAAGCCACCCAATAAAATCCTTGTAAGAAGGATAAACAAAGCCTCCAAAGGAGTGAGATAGAGCAAGGCAAACAGGGTGATTAAATTGGAAAGACCCAGCTTGATTCCCGGAACGGGAAGAAGCGGGGGCAGTTGTGCCTCCAGGATAAAGATGCTTAAAGCGGCGGCGGTGAGGATGCCGCAAAGGGTTAAGCGTTTGGGGTTCATAACACACCTGCTTTCTATCGGCTGATGGTATCGGGATGGGACTTGGGGGGCGCTTTTAACTCAATGACAACTTTGTTTGGCAAACAAACAATGGGATAGATGCCGTTTTGGATTTTCCCTTGCTTGACACAAAGCTTGTCGGGACAGTTTGCAGACTGCATCGAAACGCCGTTCGGTTCTACAAGGATGATATTTTCCTTTCCGTCCTTAAAAAGACGGATTTCTTTGTGTTCACTTAAGTCAATGGTGTGGACCAAAATGCCGTCCTGATAAATTTCTGCGGTCAGGCCGGCGGGGTTGAACGAAAAAAGAAAGAGCAAAGCAATCATGCCGGCAAGGAGAATCCCGCCCAGCAAAAAGAGCCAATGTCTTGATTTCATTACGCCGCCGCCTTTCCCGAAATTGTAAAAATGAACAAAAATTCTGCGGTTTTCCACCTTAAAATGCTCATCTTACTGAATCATAACGATTTTTCGGTTTTTTGTCAAGTTTTTGGCAGAAACGCTTGTTTTTTTCTTTTTGTTTGTGTATAATGAACTTGTCAGCAAATCATTCCGAAATGGAAAAGAGGGACTTGTCTGTATGAACTATACAATGCTTACGGATTTTTATGAAATAACCATGGCAAACGGGTACCTGAAGGAGGGTATGCGGGACAAGATTGCCTATTTTGATATGTACTTTCGTCAGGCACCTGACGGAGCGGGTGTTGCCGTGATGGCAGGTGTGGAACAGCTGATTGAATATTTGAAGAATTTGAAGTTTACCGAAGAAGATATTGCGTTTCTCCGGGAAAAGCAGATTTTTGATGAGGCATTTCTGGATTATCTCAAGGATTTCAAGTTCACCTGTGATGTCTGGGCAATCCCTGAAGGGACGCCCATCTTCCCCAATGAGCCGATTGTGACGGTCAGGGGACCGCTGATTCAGGCACAATTTGTGGAAACCATGATTCTCCTCACGGTGAACCATCAAAGCCTGATTGCCACCAAGAGCAACCGTATCGTCCGTGCGGCGGGAGATATTCCGGTAATGGAATTTGGTTCCCGCAGAGCCCAAGGTTATGACGGTGCTATCTATGGTGCAAGAGCGGCATACATCGGTGGCGTTGTGGGAACTGCGTGTACCATTTCTGATTTAATGTTTTCGGTTCCGGCGCTTGGAACTATGGCGCACAGCTGGGTGCAGGCATTTGACAGTGAGTATGAGGCGTTTCTGGCTTATGCCAAAGCCTATCCCACCAACTGTACTTTATTGATTGATACCTACAATGTGTTAAAAAGCGGTCTGCCCAATGCCATCAAGGTTTTTGATGAGGTGTTAAAGCCTTTGGGTATCACCAACTGCGGCATCCGGATTGACAGCGGTGATATTACCTATCTCACCAAAAAGTGCCGCAAGATTCTGGATGAAGCAGGATGGGAAACTGCCAAGATTGTGGTTTCCAATTCTCTGGATGAATATATCATTCGGGACATTCTGCAGCAGGGCGCAAAGATTGATTCTTTCGGCGTGGGAGAACGCCTGATTACCTCCAAATCCGAACCGGTATTTGGTGGGGTTTATAAATTGGTTGCGGTAGAGGATGAGGGCGTGATTCAGCCCAAAATCAAAATCAGCGAAAATGTCATCAAGATTACTACCCCCTATTTCAAAAAGGTGTACCGTCTTTACTCCAAAGAAACAGGAATGGCGATTGCCGATGTGCTCACCACCTTTGATGAAACCATCGACACGGACAAGCCTTACGAGATTTTTGACCCCCAGCATACTTGGAAACGGAAAACCGTTACCAACTTTGAGGCAAAAGAACTGCAGGTGCCGATTTTTGAGAACGGGGAATGTGTGTATCAGTCCCCCTCGCTCAAAGAGATTCGTCAGTACTGCAAGGAGAGCCTCAGCACCATTTGGGATGAGGTCAAGCGTTTTGAAAATCCCCACGCATATTATGTGGATTTGTCTCCCAAGCTTTGGGATATTCGCTATCGCCTGCTCTCGGAGCATCACGAAGCATAAATAACCGCATTTGGCGGATGAAATAAAGAAAGGATTGGTGGAAGTATGGACAGCACAATTGAGTCTTATAACTTAGGACGGCTTGGTGTTATCGGTATGAAAGGATGCGAGGAGATGACGCAGAAAATCAATGCGCATCTTCACAAGTTTAATGAAGGTAAGGATGAGGATATTGAATCCTTTATTCTTCCCAGCAACTGCCCCCGTTTTGGTACCGGTGAAGCAAAGGCAATGATTATGCACTCCATCCGTACCCATGATATCTATATCGTGATGGATGCGTTTAATTACAGCGTTACTTATAATATGTATGGCAAAGACCATCCCATGAGCCCGGATGACCATTATCAGGATTTGAAGCGTATCATTTCTGCAATGGGAGGCAAGGCAAAGCGGATTACCGTGATTATGCCGATGCTCTATGAGGGACGGCAGCACAAGAGAATTGCAAGGGAGTCTTTGGACTGTGCAATGATGCTGCAGGAACTCAGCAATATGGGGGTGGATAATATTATCACCTTTGATGCACATGACCCCAGAGTGCAGAATGCAATTCCTCTTGGTGGATTTGAAAATGTGCAGCCTACTTATCAGATGATTAAAGCTTGTATGAAGTACGATCCGTCCATTATGCTCAATCCGGAAAACACTATGATTATCTCTCCGGATGAGGGCGCTGTTGGCCGTTGTATGTACTATTCCTCTGTGCTTGGTACCAACTTGGGTATGTTCTATAAGCGGAGAGATTATTCTATCGTCATTGATGGAAAAAACCCCATCGTGGCGCACGAGTATCTGGGCAATGACTTAGAGGGTAAGGACGTTATCGTGGTAGACGATATGATTGCATCCGGCGATTCGATGATTGATGTTGCCAAGGAACTGAAAAAGCGGAAAGCTCGTCGGGTTTTGGTATTTTCTACCTTTGGTCTCTTTACCGAGGGCGTCAAGAAGTTTGACAAAGCTTACGAGGATGGCATCATCGATGCAATCTTCACTACCAATCTGATTTACCGTCAGCCGGAACTGTTGGCAGCACCTTGGTACCACGAGGTAGATATGTCCAAGTATATTGCTTTGCTCATTCAGACCCTGAATGAAGAAAAATCCATCAGCGAACTGCTGACCCCCATCTCCAGAATTGAGAAGATTTTAGAAAAATATCGGAATATGCAATAATGGAAAGCAAAAGAATCAGCGCCGCAGAAATGGCGGTGCAAAAAGAGTATATACAAAAGATTGCAGAAATGATGCCGGCGGATAAGCAACCCCTTGCTTTTGTAGAAACCTATGGTTGTCAGCAGAATGTCAGCGATTCGGAAAAAATCAAAGGGATGCTCTCTCAAATGGGTTATGGGTTCTGCGAAAGAACCGAGGATGCGGACTTGGTGCTCTATAACACCTGTGCTGTGCGGGAGAATGCAGAGCTTCGGGTGTTTGGAAACATCGGCGCACTCAAGCATCAAAAAAGACGGAAACCGGAGCTTAAGATTATCCTTTGCGGATGTATGATGCAACAGGAGCATATTGCAAAGGCAATCCGTCAAAAATATCCTCACGTGGATTTGGTGTTTGGTACCCACGCCCTTTATCGATTCCCCGAGCTGCTATATCAGGTGATGGAGGAAGATGCCCGCATCTTTGATGTGAAGAATGAAGACGGCTCCATCTTTGAGGAAATCGACTACCATCGTGATCCCAAGCCACTTGCAAAAATCCCGATTATGTACGGATGCAATAACTTTTGCACCTACTGTATCGTCCCCTATGTGCGGGGCAGAGAGCGCAGTCGGGATGCAGAGGATATTCTGCGGGAGGTTCAGGAGGTTGCGGACCTTGGCTACCGTGAGGTTATGCTTTTGGGACAGAATGTCAATTCCTATGGCAATGACCGGAAAGACGGAATGGATTTTGCCACTTTATTGCGCAAGGTGTGTCAGGTGGACGGCATTGAGCGGGTGCGTTTTATGACCTCCCATCCCAAGGATTTGTCCGATGCCCTGATTGATGCGATGGCAGAGGAAGAGAAGATTTGCAAGCAGTTGCATCTTCCGGTACAATCCGGTTCCAACCGGATTTTGGGTTTGATGAACCGAAAATATACCAAGGAGGATTACCTCCATCTGGTTTCCAAGGTCAAGGCAAAAATGCCGGAGATCGTACTGACCACCGACATCATTGTGGGATTCCCCGGTGAAACCGATGCGGATTTTGAAGAAACTCTGCAAATCCTAAAAGAGGTAGAGTATGACACCATTTTCTCCTTTATCTATTCCAAACGGGTGGGAACCCCTGCGGCAGAAATGCCGGATGTGATGGATGAGGAACAGAAGCATCGGAACTTTGACCGGATGCTGAGCGTACAGAATGAAATTTCCAAACGGAAAAACGATGCCTATGTAGGGACAGAACAAACAGTTCTGGCAGAGGGCGTCAGCAAAAACAATCCGGACACATTAACCGGACGAACCGAGGGCGGCAAGGTGGTCAATTTTGCGGCGCCCGATTCCCTGATTGGGGAGTTTGTAAAAGTAAAAATCACCAAGAGCCAGACATGGTCACTCTTTGGTGAATGGATAAAAGAGAGGTAAATTCCAATGAACAGTGAAAAAATTTTTGAAAAAGCAAAAGAGCTGGGCGATTTGATTGCTCACAGCGAGGTAAAGGCGCGGGCAGACGAAGCAAACCGTGCTCTCACTGCAGATGCAGATGCCGTTGATTTGATCAGCGGTTACAATGAGAAGCGGCAGGAAAAGCTGGAGGCATTTGCCAACAAGCAGCCCACTGCGGAAGAAGCGCAGGAGCTCAATGAGTTCTTGCAGAATGAGTTTAACAAGATTGCAGAGAATGCAACCATCCGTGAGTATATCGAAGCAAACCGTGCGTTTGAGAGTGTGCTCAACCAGATGGACCAGATTATTAAAAACGCCATTTCCGGCGGACACAGCTGCGGCGGTTCTTGCAGCGAATGCGGTGGTTGTCACTAAAGAAAAATAACAAAGAAACCGTTGGCTTTTTTGGCCTGCGGTTTTCTTCCTATATGAAACGGAGGAGCCGGTATGCAGATTGATAAGGAAAAGCTGACCCCGATGATGAAGCAGTATTTTGCGGTGAAAGAGGAATATCAAGGAAGCATTTTGATGTATCGCCTGGGCGATTTCTACGAAATGTTTTTTGATGATGCCCTGATTGCGTCCAAGGTCTTAGATATTGCACTTACCGGAAGAAACTGCGGACTAGAGGAGCGGGCGCCCATGTGCGGCGTTCCTTTCCACGCAGCAGACGGGTATATTGCCCGTTTGGTTTCTGCCGGCTATTCCGTGGCGGTTTGCGAACAGGCAGAAGATCCTGCCACCGCCAAGGACCTTGTACGACGGGAAGTGATTCGGGTGGTCACTCCCGGAACCATTATGGATGCATCCGCACTGGATGCCAATCGCAACAACTATCTCTGTTCTATTGCAGTCACCGAGCTGGGTGCAGGGGTTGCCTTTGTGGATATTACCACAGGGGAATGTTCTGCCTATGAGCTTTTGGGGGAGGATACCAATACCGGCATTCTGAATGAAATCAGCAAATTTGCGCCTATTGAGATTTTGATGAATCTCAGAGGCTATGAAAACACCAACCTGCTTCAGGCAATTCAGGATAAGACCCGTGGGGTTGTACGCAATTATTATGATTGGGCGTATGAATCCTCTTTTGCAACCGATAAGGTTCAGGCACAATTTGGAGCAGAGGCAGAACGGCTTTCTGATAAAGAGGGCTGTGTTTCTGCCATTGGGGCGTTGCTTCTTTATCTGGAAGAAACCCAAAAGACCGAGCTCACCAACTTAAAGACGGTAGAAACCAACAATGATGAGGGGAAAATGAAGCTGGATATGTATACCCTCAGGAACTTGGAAATCTTAGAGAGTATGCGGGACCGTAGTACCCGCGGGAGCCTATTACATATCCTGAATCGCACCCGTACCTCTATGGGAGCAAGACTGCTCAGGAAATGGCTGACCGCTCCCTTGCTGAATTGTGCCATGATTCAAAACCGGCACATTGCCGTGGAGGAGTTGGTCAAAGACCCGCTTCTTCGTGCAGAGCTTCGGGAACATCTCAAACAGATTGCGGATATGGAACGATTAATCAATCGGGTGGTTTATCGTACCGCAAGCTGCGGAGATTTGACGGCGCTGAGTTTGTCCTTCTCGCAACTCCCCCATATCCTGAAACTGTTAGAAGAAACCCATTCCCAACTGCTCAGTCGGTGCAGAGAGGAGATCGACCCCCTGGAGGATGTTTGTGCCCTGATTGCCGGAACCATCGATCCGGAGGCACCTGCCACCTTGCGAAACGGCGGTTTGATTCTCAAAGGTGCCAATGAAGAATTGGATCGGGTGCGGGAGCTTGCCGAAAACGGACAGGGCATCCTGAAAGCAATGGTAGAAGAGGAAAAAGAAAAAACCGGAATCAAAACCATGAAGCTTGGCTATAACAAGGTATTCGGGTATTACATAGAAATCAGCAAGCTTTATGCCGATCAGGTGCCTGACTACTTTATCCGTAAACAGACCCTAACCAACGGCGAACGTTATATTACGCCGGAACTGAAAGAGGTTGAGGAATCGGTATTGGATGCCAGCACCCGTATTGTGGATATGGAATATGAACTGTTCTGCCAGATTCGTGACAGGGTCGGGCAGGCACTTGACCGCATCAAGCGGACCGCAGAGGCAGTTGCGCGTCTGGATGTGCTTTGCTCCTTTGCCCAAGTGGCGGAGAAGAACAGCTATACCATGCCCAGAATGCATTTGGGCGATAAAATTTTGATTAAAAATGGTAGACATCCGGTGGTGGAGCAGATTAACAAGACTGCACCCTTTATCCCCAATGATGTGAATCTGGACAATGGGGAAAACCAGATTGCCCTGATTACCGGACCCAATATGGCGGGAAAGTCTACCTATATGCGGCAGACTGCCCTGATTGTGCTGATGGCACAGGTGGGAAGCTTTGTCCCTGCCTCTGAGGCAGAGATTGGTGTGGTAGACCAAATCTTCACCCGCGTGGGTGCATCCGATGACCTTGCATCGGGACAGAGTACCTTTATGGTGGAGATGAATGAGGTTGCATATATTCTGGACCACGCAACGGCAAAAAGCCTGATTATTCTGGATGAAATCGGGCGGGGAACCAGTACCTTTGACGGACTGGGCATTGCTTGGGCGGTGGTAGAATACCTTGCCGATGCCAACAAGTGCGGGGCAAAAACTATGTTTGCCACCCATTATCACGAACTTACTCAGTTGGAGGACAAAATCCCCAACATCAAGAATTATTGTATTGCAGTCAAAAAGAGAGGCGACAGCATCAGTTTCTTGCGCAAAATCATCCGCGGCGGTGCTGACCGAAGCTATGGTGTGGATGTGGCTGTGCTTGCGGGGGTGAAAAAATCAGTAACCCGCCGTGCGGCAGAGATTGTAGAGGCGTTGGAAAGCGAGGACCAACAGGAGGTTTCGGAGGCAAGGGTGCGCACCCGTGTTCCGGAACAGGTGTCCTATGAGGGACAGATGGACTTTTTTGCCTTGGCAGAAAATCCTGTGATTACGGAATTGAAAGAAATCGACCTCAATGTGATTACGCCGGTGGAGGCGCTCACCAAGCTTTTTGATTTGCAGGCAAAAGCAAAAAATCAGTCTTAAGGGGGTGAAACCTATGGCAAAAATTCAGGTGCTTTCCAAATCGGTGGCAGATAAAATCGCTGCCGGAGAGGTGGCAGAACGCCCTTCGGCGGTGGTAAAAGAATTGGTGGAAAATGCCATAGATGCAGGCGCATCCAAAATTGATGTAGAAATCAAACAAGGCGGGATTTCCTATATTCGTATCACCGACAACGGTTGCGGAATCCCTCAGGACCAAGTGGAAACGGCGTTTTTGCGCCATGCCACAAGCAAGCTTTCGGAAATTGAGGATTTGTACCGGATTGGGACTATGGGTTTCCGTGGTGAGGCTTTAGCAAGCATCTGCGCAGTTTCACAGGTGGAACTGATTACCAAAACCGCTGATGGAGATGAGGGGGTTTATCTTCGGCTTCTGCACGGAGAGGTGGTTGAAAAAACACCCATGGCGTGTGCAGAGGGAACCACGATGGTGGTGAAGGATTTGTTTGCCAATGTGCCGGCGCGAATGAAGTTTTTGAAAAAAGACTCTACCGAGGCAGGGTATGTGGCAGATTTGGTGAGCCGGATTGCCCTTTCCAGACCGGACATTGCCTTTTCCTATACCTGTGACGGAAAGGAAGTATTTTCTACTTCCGGCGATGGAAAACTTAAGAATGTGATTCTCCAGATTTATGGATTGGACCACGCCAAGGCGCTCCTTCCGGTAGACTATGCCGAAGACGGGGTGCATATTTCCGGCGTGGTGGGAAAACCCGAGCTTGCCCGTGGTAACCGTACCCGCCAGACCCTTTTTGTCAACGGGAGATTTGTGAAGAATCACGTTCTTTCCAAGGTGGCAGAAGAGGCGTTTCGCAATCGTATGATGGTGGGCAAGTTCCCGTTTTTTGTCATCAGTATTACGCTGCCAACAGAATTGGTGGACGTGAATGTGCATCCGGCAAAGACCGAAGTCAAGTTTGCTAACGAAAAGCAGATTTACGATGTGGCGTACCACGCCATCCGCAATGCGCTTTTTACACAGGAAAAGGCGGAAGCACCCAAGGTGCCTGTTCCCCCTGTATCGGCAGCACCCGCGCCAAAGCGGGAGTATGTCAATCCTAAGCTAGTAAAAGAGTATCTGGCATATACCATTCCGGAGGAGAAAAAGAACGTTTCCTATGTGCGGGAGGATACCCCAAAAGCGCCAGAAGTGATTCTGGAAGAATTGTTGGAGGAAACCGGACAAAAAGAAACACATATTATTATAGAAGAAACTCCTCCCAAGCAAGAAGTGATGGAGGAGATGGTTCCGGTTATTTCTCAAAAGAAAAAGCCGGAAATCGTGGGACAGGTGTTTGATACTTATATCATCTGCAAGACCGAGGAGGAAATGTTTCTCATCGACCAGCACGCCGCCCACGAGCGGATGCGCTTTGAAACCTTAAAGGAAGAATATTTTAACCAGAAAAAGTGTGCACAGCTTCTGCTCAGCCCCTTGGTGCTGAATCTGGATTTTCGGGAAAAGCAGAGCGTGATGGAAAATCTGACCGATTTTGTCCGACTGGGATTTGAGATTGAAGATTTCGGTGGCAATGCGGTGATTGTTCAGGGCGCACCCATTGCGGCAGATGAGGCAGAACTGCGGGATTTGATTCTGGAGCTTTCGGATGCCATGCAGGAAAAACGAAAGCATCCGGTTGCAGACTTTGAGGAAAAGGCATTGGATATGATTGCCTGCAAGGGTGCAATCAAAGCCAACAAACGGCTTTCCTATCCGGAAATGCAAGACCTTTTGGAAAAAGTTTTGGATATGGAAGAAAAAGGGGTTGGCAGTTGCCCCCACGGCAGACCCATTCGGATTGGTTTTACCAAGACGGAAATTGAAAAACTGTTCAAGAGAATCGTATAAAGAAAGGAGCAATCTCTGTGGAAAAACCGAACATCCTTTGCGTGGTAGGCCCCACGGCATCAGGCAAGACGGCGTTTGCCATCCATCTGGCACAACAGTATCAGGCAGAGATTGTGTCCTGCGATTCCATGCAGATTTATCGGCATATGGATATTGGCACCGCAAAGCCGACCAAGGAGGAGATGCAGGGCATCCCTCATCATATGCTGGATGTGGTGGACCCGACGGAAAATTACAGCGTCGCAGAGTTTGTCAAGGATGCCACTGCTTGTATCGATAATATTTTAGAAAGAGGAAAGCTCCCTATTCTGTGCGGAGGAACCGGACTTTATGTGGATAGTATTCTCAACGGAATCACATTCTCGGACGATGCGCAGGATTTGGAATATCGCCAAACGCTTAAGGAAATTGCAGAGCAGAAAGGGGCAGCGGTGCTTCACCAAATGCTCAAAGAGGCAGACCCTGAGGCGGCGGAAACCATTCATCCCAACAATGTGAAACGGGTGATTCGCACGCTGGAGATTATCAAAACATCGGGGCTTAGCAAAGCAGAGTTTGACCGCAGCGCCAAAGGAGAATGCGCTTATGAGGCTACCATCTACGGAATGCAGATGGAACGGGAAAAACTCTATCGGCGGATTGATGCGCGGGTCGATAAAATGATGGAAGATGGATTGCTTGGGGAAGTGAAACAGCTTCTTTCGATGGGAATTCCAAAGACGGCAACGGCGATGCAGGCGATTGGATATAAGGAATTGATTGCCCATTTGCAGGGAGAAATAAGCCTGAATGAGGCGGTGGAAACCATCAAAAGGGAGAGCCGGCGCTATGCCAAACGACAGATGACTTGGTTTCGGCGTAACTCTGCCATCCAGTGGGTCCAGTTGTAGCAAATAGACAAACCAAATTGACATCGTTTTTGCACATTTCACAAAAAGTAATGTTACAGTTCTTTTTCAAAAAAAACTTTATGAAAACACTTGACATATGAAAAAAAGAAGGCTATAATCATAGAGAATGATAGTAGAATTATAGGGGGAGGGGGCAAAGTTGCGCATCAGACAAGGATTTTTGTTAAAAAAATTGGCTGATGAGTACACCGCCATTCCTTATGATGAAAACTATGAAAACCTCGGTGCAATGGTATCTTTGAACGATACCGGCGCATTTTTGTGGCATTGTCTGGAAGAAGAAACCTCTTTGGAGGAGCTTGTTTCAGCACTGACACAAGAGTATGCTGTTGATGATGCACTTGCAAAAGATGCGGTGAATGCTTTTCTTGAAGAATTGCGTGAAAACCAGCTTTTGGAAGAGTCCATCGACGGCAAAGGGGACACGCAATGAGCGGGGAGGACTTGTTTTATGAAACAAAATCCCTACATTAAGTTTTTGCGAGGTTCCCGGGGCAAAGTGATGCTCCTTTCTCTGCTCGGTATGGCAGGCTCCGGATGCGGCGTTTATCTTGCGCTGATGTCCAAGGATGTTGTCGATATGGCAACGGGGCAGGCTGCCGGCAATCTGATTCGTACTGGATTGCTTCTTGGTGGACTGATTCTGTTACAGCTCGGCATACAGATGGGGATTACGGCTTTGCATGTGCATACATCGGTTTCTTTGCGATTCCGACTGCAAACAGAATTGTTTGAACAGTTTTTGCACAAGCAAAAGACCAAGGCAGACCAATTTCATTCCGGAGAACTGGTACATCGTCTATCCGGCGATACAGGGATTGTGGCAGAAGGCGTTGCTGAAATATTTCCCGCATTGCTTTCGATAGCGGCGAGAATACTGTTCAGTTTTGCAGCACTTTTGATGCTTGACTGGGTTTTGGCACTCCTTTGTTTGGCGGCAGGTTTTGTGATGCTCTTTGGGGCGTATATCTATCGCAGAATCACCGGTGACATCTTCCATAAAAGCAGAGAGGCAGAAGGGAAAATACGTTCCTTCCTGCAGGAAATGATGCAGAATCTTACAGTCATCAAAGCCTTTTCGGTACATCAAAAGATTCTTCGTCTGCTCGGCAAATCTCAGCAAGATTCCTATGTTCTTGCAATGCGGAAAAACCGCATCAGTATTGGTGCAAGCGTTTGTTTGTCTATTGCAATGACCATTGGCTATTACTTGATTCTGGGATGGGGCGCGTGGCGCATCTTCCGGGGAGAGATTACATTTGGTGCCTTAACGGCAATTCTTGGCTTGACCGGTGATATGTCTACGCCGTTTCAGCAGCTTGCCAGTTTGTTTCCGCAGTATCTTGCCTTTTGTGCTTCTGCAGAGCGGTTGGAAGAGCTACAGGATTTGGACGCGGATGTGATACCGTTTCAAAAGGATTGCAAAGAGTTCTATCAGAATGTTAAGGAAATCCGGGTTAATCAGTTGACCTTTGCGTATGAAGAGGTTTTGATTTTCAACAAGGCAGATGCCTTGTTTGAAAAAGGCAAGCTTACCGCAATTTGCGGAAAGTCCGGTGCAGGGAAAAGCACACTGCTGAACTTGATGTTAGGGATCTTACCTACAGATACCGATACCATCACAGCGGTTTTGCAGAATGGCGAGGTAGTGTCCTTGGATGCTTACCATAAGGCATTTGCTTATGTGCCTCAGGACTTCTTGCTTCTTTCCGGCACAGTGCTGGAAAACATCACACTTTTTGACGAAAATCCGGATATGGAAAAAGTAAAGCAATGTCTTTCCATTGCTTGTTTGGAAGAAGAGATTTATCAACTTCCGCAAGGCATACATACCCAACTGGGAGAAGGCGGCAGTCGTCTTTCCGGCGGACAGCGTCAAAGAATGGCGATTGCGAGGGCGCTTTACAGCCCGGCAGACATTTTGCTGATGGATGAATCTACATCAGCGCTTTCGGCAGACACAGAGGAGCAGGTGCTCAACAATCTGCGGCAGACCGAAAAAACCGTGCTTTTTGTTACCCATCGAAATTCTGCAATCAAGCTTTGCGATGCAGTATGGAGAGTAGAGCGGGGCAAACTGCACGAATCACCGAACGGTGAAAATGATATTGTAAATAATTAACCTATCATTATAAACACATTTCTAAGGAGGAGATGTAGGTGTTAAAGAAAGTAGTAAGTTTAATTGTAGGCGTTGCTTGCCTGGTTTCTATGACCGGTGTATTTGCAGCTTCCTACGAGGGCACAACAACGACGTATGTAGATGGTAAGATTGAGGTTACCTCTTATGTGACCGGTAGCAAGGGTGAAACCGTTACCTATCTGGTTCACGATGCAGGGATTGCAACCGATGAGATTGAATCTCACAACATCGTTTACGTTGACCAGTATGAGTTCCTTGAAGATGCAACCAATGCTGCAATCTTCAAGTATCGGACTGCAACTACTGATATCGGTGCAACTCTGAAGATGGGTGGCGCTGCAAAGGCAGCTGAAGGCGAAGTTGTTCCGAATGCAAAATTTAGAGTAGTAGATGCAAGTGACGAGAATAAAGTTTACTGGGGTGCAAATACGATAGATCCTACTGGTATTAACGCTTTCCCGCTTTATAACTTGGAAGCTGGTAGCATTGTTACCGGCGTAGCAATTGACGGAAACCCAGCATCTGTTTGGTATACTTCTGACTCCACTGACAAGACTCTCTACATCGCAGATG
>JAZNKC010000007.1:0-13908 GCA_045578365.1 Ructibacterium sp. | reverse complement strand
TTATTTCTCCCTATGATATAATCAGTACATAAAATTTGGAAGAGGGCGGAAAGTGTTATGGTTATCAGAAAAATACCTGCTTATGATTTTGACAAACTTCAGCTTCAGGGTGACGTTGCGTGATGGATTCTTCCCCACGGGTGCGCAGTTCCTTACAGAGGGGGATGCAGAAATAGAGTCCGCAAAACTTCAGGAAATAGAGAATGTAGGATAGAGGAGGAAAGCCGATGCAGGAACAAAAAAAGCGACAAACCTTAAAAGAACGGGTGCTTCCTGTATACACACGGGGAGAAGAAATTTTCAATATGGTCACCCATATCACCGGCGGAGCATGGGGCGTTGCGTATCTGGTGCTTTGCGTGATTATGGCGGCGGTACATCGTAATCCCATGGGAGTGGTGTCCTCTGCAATCTACGGTGCCTCGGTGATTATTCTTTTCACAATGTCCAGTATTTATCACGGGGTCAAGCCCTCCACCGCAAAAAAGGTGCTTCAGGTCATTGACCATTGCACCATCTATTTGATGATTGCAGGAACCTATACCCCCATTGCACTCTGTGCAGTTCGTTCTCAAAATGCAGTAATGGGATGGGTACTCTTTGGCATCATCTGGGCGGTTACTGCTTTGGCGGCAACCTTTACCGCCATCGACCTGAATAAATACAAAAAGTTCTCAATGATTTGTTATTTAGGAATGGGTTGGTGTGTGGTAGGATTCTGGAAGCTTACCTATGCAGCCATTGGTGTAGGCGGTGCGGCATTCTTGATTGCCGGAGGCATCCTTTATACCATCGGTGCCATCCTTTACGGTGTGGGAAAGAAAAAGAAGTATATGCACTCGGTATTTCATATCTTTGTGAATCTGGCAAGTCTTTGCCATTTCTTCTGTATTTTGTTCTATGTATTATAAGTAAAAGCCGCTTGAAAACAAGCGGCTTTTATTCTTCATAAATATCTTTGATGTGTTTCTCCGCCAGAAGCTCTTTGGCGGTTTTTAATTTGTCCCCGCCATAGGCGTTGCGGAGCTGGGTGATGACCGAATCCAAGGCATCCTCACGGGCATCCTGCTCCTCGGAATGGGTATCAAAGGAGATTTGCTCATACTCGCCCTCGCTAAGATTTCCGGCAGTAACACCAATCAGGCGAACCGGTCTGGTGGGGCGATTTTCCTCCAAAAGTGCCAGAGCGGTCTGGAAAATCTTATCCGCGTGACAGGTTTGCTTCCCCGAAAAGGAGCGGGTGATACTCTGCATATCGCTGAACTTCAGCTTGAGGGTGACGGTGCGGCAGAATAGCTTTTTTGCTTTCAGTTGGTCACTGACTGTGCGGGAGAGCAGCAACAAGGTATCGGTCAAAACCGAAAGGTCGGTCACATCCTTCAAAAAGGTGGTTTCCTTTCCAATGGATTTGGAAGGGGCATTGGGGGTAACCTGTCGATGGTCGATGCCCTTGGCATAGTTCTGCATTTCCTCTCCCAGAGCACCAAAGGCGTGAAGCCGCACAGGCGGAGTGTTTGCAAGGTCCTCCACGGTGCGGATGCCAAGACGGTTCAGCTTTTCCTCGGTCTTTCTGCCAATGCCGTAGAGGATGCCTACCGGACGGTCTTTCATCAGTTCATAAAAGCGTTCCGGTGTGGGAATCACAAAAAAGCCACGAGGCTTTTTCTCTTCACTGGCAAGCTTGGCTGTGAGCATATTATATCCCACCCCTACCGAACAGGTGGTTTTTACCGTTTCAAAAACCCGATTCTGGATGCTCAGGGCAATGGATTCTGCCGACCCGAAAAAGCGTTCGCTGGCGGTTACATCCATATATCCCTCGTCCAGAGAAAGAAATTCAATACAATCGGTGTATTCCTGCATAATGGCGTGAACCTGCTCGGATGCCTCGTGGTATTTGGCAAAATGCGGCTTGATAAAGATGCCGTTGGGACAGCGGCGGTACGCTTCGGCAGAGCTCATTGCCGAGCGAACCCCGTATTTTCTCGCCTCATAATTACAGGTGGAAACCACGCCCCGTACCCCGGGCAGAGAACCCACAATCACCGGTTTTCCCTTAAGCTCCGGATTGTCCCGCTCTTCAATGGAGGCGTAAAAGGCATCCATATCCAGATGGATGATTTTTCTGTTCATAATACTACCTCAACATAATGACGGCACCCTGACGGCCGGTATGTTCTTTGTGAGTGCGATAGGAATAATAGCGGTCTGCCCGACAGACGGTGCAGACATTGCTTTGGTCGATGTGTTGGGGCAGAATGCCCGCGTCTATGAGCTGATCCTGATTCATTGCCCAAAGGTCTACCAACACCTTTCTGTTCTCTCCTTGTGAGAGATAGTGGGAGGGAAAGACCTCTGCATCCTTTGGGTCAAAGGTCAGGCAGCAAGGACCGATGCTTGGTCCGATTGCTACGAGAATATTTTTCGGATGACATCCAAAATGGGTTTCCATCATCGAAACTGCTTTGCCGGCAATCCCTTTGACAGTACCCCGCCAACCGGCGTGAATGGCGGCAACCACCTTTTTTTCAGGGTCTAAAAAGAGCAGAGGTACACAATCTGCAGAAAACACCATCAAGGGGGTGTTTGGCAGATTGGTAATCAGTCCGTCGGTGTCCTCAATATCGCTGGGGACCGTCAAACCCTTGCCCGCATCGGATTCGGTGACCAAGCGGATGGTATCGGTGTGGGTCTGTTTGGCAAGGACAATCCGTGGGTAGCAGAGGGATAAGTCCTCGGCGACCAGACGGTAATTCTCCCGCACAGAATCAGGGTCATCCTGTACCCGAAACCCAAGATTCAATCCGCAGATGTTGCCTTGGCTGACACCACCCAGACGACCGGTAAAGCCGTGACAGACCAGATTATCGGAAAAGGACTGGGATTTCAGATAAACCCGGTCCTCTGTTTGCAATTCATACATAAGGTCACTCCTTGTCAATAAGGAAGATGGGAGGAGGAAAAACGCAAGCGTTCTACTGCGGTGGTTTTTCCGGTTGCGGGGTCTACATCAAAGATGCAACCGTGGAAAAAAACCTCGCCTTCTGCTTTTTCAAAACGGAAACGTTTTCCTGCCTGATAGTAAAAATCGAGGATAATTTCTTTTTTTACACCCAGCACCGAATCCTCCACGCCGGTCATACCAAGGTCACAGATGAATCCGGTTCCGCCGGGCAGAATCCGCTCATCGGCGGTCTGCACATGGGTGTGGGTGCCAAAGACGGCGCTGACCTTTCCATCCAGAAAATGCGCCATGGCAATGCGCTCACTGGTGGTTTCTGCGTGCATATCCACAAAGATGACATCGGCATCGATGGTTTTCAGTGCCCGCTCCACAGCGTGAAAGGGACAGTCTGCCGGTGTCATATTGATGCGTCCAATCATGTTGATGACTCCGACTCTGGCAATGCCGATATCCTTGACCACAACCCCCACGCCCTCAAATTCGGGAGGGAAGTTCAAGGGACGGATGATGTTGGGATTATCCTCCAAAACATATTCCGCCTCTTTGTTGGCAAAGGTGTGATTGCCCATAGTAATCACATCCACACCCCGCGCAATCAGGGTGTTTGCAATATCTGCGGTGATGCCGTTGGTGTTTGCGGCATTTTCGCCGTTGGCAATACAAAAATCAATGTGATAAAAGTCCCGAATCCGGTTTAGGTTGTTATACACAAACTCCCGTCCGTCCTCGGCAACAATATCTCCAATCGCAAGAACTCTCATCATAGTTCCCCTTTCTCAAGCTTCTGCCGTACCGCCTCATAAAGGAGCACCCCTGCGGCAACCGAAGCGTTTAAGGATTCAATCTCGCCAATCATAGGGATTTTCACCAAGAAGTCACAGCTCTCTTTCACCAGTCGGCTCATTCCCTCGCCCTCGCTGCCAATCACGATGCCTAAAGGCCCGGTCAGGCTGCATTGGGTGTGGGATTGGGTTCCAGAAAGGTCGGTACCCACAATCCAGACACCTGCCTGTTTTAACTTTTTCAGGGTTTGTGCCAGATTGGTTACCCGTGCTACCGGCATATATTCAATGGCACCGGCAGAAACCTTTGCCACCGTGGCGTTGAGAGAAACGCTGCGGTTTTTGGGAATGATAACCCCGTGGGCGCCCGCCGCATTGGCACTGCGGATGATGCTCCCCAAATTGTGGGGGTCGCAGATGCCGTCGGCAATCACCAAAAAGGGCGGTTGTCCCTTTGCCTCAGCCGCGGCAAGGATATCCGAAAGCTCTGCATAGCTGTGAGAGGCAATACTCATAACAACCCCTTGATGGTTTCCGCCTTCGCAGAGGGTGTCCAGTTTTCGCTTGTCCACAAAGCGGTACATCACATTTTGCGCTTTACAAAGGCGCAGAATCTCCTTGATTTGGGGGTGGTGCAATCCTTCCTGCAGCATCAGCTTATCTATGGTAGTATTCCCTGCGGTCAATGCTTCTATCACAGGGTTTCGTCCGTAAATCATATTCTCTTTCATAAGCAACCTCCTTAGAGTATTCTTTTATTCTATCACAGATGCAGAGTTTTTTCAACATCAAAAAATCCTCATAGTTTCCTATGAGGATTTTATTTAGTCAATTTTTTGGATGTCCGACAGATAAACGGGAAAGACCGAATCTTCCACCACCAGTTTGCATTGCTTTCCTTTCAGGTAGAGAACATCCTCAACCGAAACGCCGTGTTCGCTTTCCTCTCCGCTCAGGGCGGTGATAAAGACACCTTGCTTCTGTTGCGGTTCCTCCGGAATGTCAGACAGGGTTAGGTTGGTCAGTTTTCCCAAAGAAACGCCAAACTCTCCGTCACTGCATTCGCTACCCACGGCAATGCCCTTGTAAACCTCCTCAGGGGCAGAGGTGCAGATATAGGTGAACAGGAAGGTCTGAGAGTCCTTGGCATCCTGTCCCCAGATGATTTTGTAGCAAAGTGCAATCAGGCTTAGTGCAATGACGCCCAGGAGCACCAAATCAATGATATTGAATTTCCAAAGAAGTTTGCGTTCCATAACAGCAGCTCCTTTTTTCAATGGGTATGTATCTTTGTTTGTAATCTTGTAAGGATAGGAAGAAGAATCCAAGCGGCAATCACACTCATCAGCCATTGTAGCGGTGAGGTAACAAATACCAAAAGCGCACTACCCAGACCGTAGAGAGGAATCTCTGCCAAAAAGTACCCCACAGTCACCAGAACCAGAGCAATGAGGGCGGCGAAAATCTGCCGCAAGAAACTTTTTTCAGAACCATAGAGCAGCTTTCCCACACAAAAGCCAATGGCACCCTTAATCAAAAGGGTGGGCAGGGCGAATACCGGATAACCGCTGAGAATGTCTGCAAGGGCATGCCCGATACCGCCGGCGAGCGCACCGGGAATCGGTCCCATAAGAATTGCGGTTAAATAGATAATGCAATCTCCCAGATGCAGATATCCGTTTCCGGAAGGAATCTGCGGAAACATAGTCAGAACGGTGGAAAGTGCTGTCATCATTGCAATACGAACAAAGGTTTGCAGTCGAAGTGTTTTTTTCATAATATTATACGCCTCTTTTCTTGGCTTTATTGTAGCACAGGCGTTTTTTTATGTCAAGATAAGGCAGGGGATTTCCTCACAAAGGTCATCGGCGTTTTCCACCAGCAAAGTCCAGGTGGGATAGTCTACAATACCGGTGATTTCCATCCCGTTTTGTTGCTGAAACTGTCTGACCGCTGCGGTGGTGGTGGCATCGAAAATGCCGTCGGGGTTGATTAAAATCCCCCCCTCTAAAAGGTGATTGGCACGGAGCAGATGTTGCAGCTCCAATACATTGCGACGGTTGTCGTAAAGATTATATTTCATGCTTGACCTCCTTGCCCGTTCTCAGATAGAGGATAGCCGGGGTACTGTCCGCTGCTCCGGTCCTCGCCTAAGATAATATCGTTGTAGCGTTCTGCGATAGCGTTCCAGGTACCCAATGCTACAATGCCCCGTGGCGGCAATCCGTATTCACGTTGAAAAGCAAGAACTGCCCGCTCGGTTTCCGGACCAAAGGAACCGGTGGGGGTGATTTTGGGAATGCTGCTGTTGAAGTCTGCAAGCCTTGAAAGATAGGTTTGCAGCTGCCGTACATTGTTTCCGCTGCTGCCCCGACGGAGCGGTGTGCCGGGATAAATGGCAGCACCGGTTCCGCGAAAATCCTCCGGCAATCCCGCAACCAGCGAGGTGTAGCGGGAGTAGAGGGCATCCCATGTGGCTTGGTCAACCACGCCGGTTTCATTAAGTCCCTGAGAACGCTGAAAGGCGGTGACGCTTGCCACGGTTTGGGGTCCGTAAATACCATCAATATTCACCGTGGGGATAAAATTGTTGAACTCGGCAATCAGGTTGAGGAAATACTGAATCAGGCGCACATTGCCACCCTCATCCCCCTCGGAAAGATCGGTGGAAAACTGCCGGCTGACCCCCTCTACCGAAACCCCCTCAGAGTCTAATTCTGACAGACGCTTGACCGAGGTGAATATGTAATAAATTCGATACCAGGTCGCATTGCCTACAATGCCGTCGTCGGTCAGGTTGAAGATTCGTTGGAATTCCTTGACGGCATTTTCGGTATCTACATCGAACAAGCCGTCCGGATAAGCAATTTTGGGGATGGCGGGATAATTGCGGGAAATCCGGTTCAGCCAAAGCTGGATACGGGTTACATCCGCACCGGAAGAACCAAGCTGCAAGGGGGTTCCGGGGTAGCTTTCGGGCACATCGGCAACCGGAGCATTGGTGACCAGATTGATATCATCTCCGTAATAATAGGTCAAAATCTCATAGGGACCATAGCCCTGATTGGCAAGTTCCACCGTCCCCCATTGGGAAAGTCCTCCCGGACAGGAGGAGGTCTCACCGTCACAATACCTTGCAAAGATGGGGTCTAAGTTGTTTTGCCTAACAATGTAGCTATTGAAAATTTCATCCACAATCCGGCTGATATTTTCAAAAAAGTCACGGCCGTAGACAAATGCCTGATCCTGGGCAGTGGAATTGGTGATGTCAAAATTGTAGCCGCGGGCGGGGTAAAATTCGGTAAAAATCCGGTTCAGGGCAAAGGTGATTTGGGCATAGATGTTGGCGCGGATTGCACTTTCCGGCCAGGTGGGATAGATTTCGCTGGATGCGACATTTTTGATGTAATCCTGAAAGGACACGGTTACATTTTCGGCGGTGGTATCATCAGGTGCTCCCAGATGCACGGTAATGGTGCGGGGAACATAAAAGGTAACCGGCATAGAATATCACTCCTCTCTCTGTGCGCCATAGGAATAAAGTCCGGTGGTTTGCGCCTCGTCGATGGTGGTTTGCAGCTGGGAAACCTCGCCTTCTGCCAAAGGAATCAAGGAAATTGGCTGGATGGAAGAAACGCGATCAAAAATCGGGACCTGAATCAACTGCTCGGTGTAATATCCGGGGAGCTCCACCCGAATGTTATACACGCTGTAGGGGCGAATGTTGCTGCCCGGTGACTGGGATAGAGTGCTTGACGGCGCCGGAAGGGAAACTGCTGCAGTCCGCCCGCTTCGGTCGGTATAAAGCACCTGAATCTGCCGCTCCGCCTCGGTGGAGTCGGTGATGATGACCTTTGCGCCCTCTAAAGGAATCGACCCACGGGCAAGAGTTACCTGCACAATCAATTCTCCTGCTCCAAGGTTTTCAGCCTCCTGTGAAAATTGGTCGGTTTCCATATTGACGGTAGGGGTTGCGGGTGTACGAAAATCCGTATCTGTGTCCGGATTTAACCGTTCCATTAAGATTTCATTAAAATTTGCATATTCTTGGTTCATAGCACACACCTCCTTGTTATAATGTATGAAGAAAGTTGTGCGAGGTGAAAGTAGATTCAATGAAAAAGTATCATATTACAGGATTGATTGTGCCAAGAACCAAGGGTGGAATGTTCCGCTGTGAAGAATGCGGAAGTATATTGGGCTACTTAAATGCAGAAAATTTGGAAAGTGCCTATCTTCATCTGGTTTGCCGTTGCGGAGGAAATGGCGTTGTAGTTTTGGGGGATGGGAAAGAACTTTCTCCAACTGCCAGAGCCAATGCGACAGAAAAGCATCGGGAATGCCCCGAATGTAATCGCAGTTGGTTTACCGCAGGGGAGAATGTCAAAGCTTTCTCTTTCCGCTTTGTTTGTGTCTGCGGTTGTTGTGCAGAAATTTCTCACCAAAGCAAACGAAATGTCTATGAAGAGCTTGATTTTTTGAAATAGCGAGTTTACATAATACTGGAAAAGTTGTTGAAGGATGTCGCAATCCCTTGAAAAATGGGAAAAAGAGAAGAATCGGATTTGCGCGATGAGTTGGTCTTGAAAAAAGTTTTGCGTTATGAGAAAATAGGGGCGTGGACAACCGGTGTTCTCAAATCCAACAAAAAAGAGGGAAGGTTTATGAAAGAAACATTTGGGTTTACCGATATTGATGGGAAAACCCACACGGTGGAGTTTAGCATCATTCAAACTGAGGCAGACTATCGAACCTACGGGATTCGGGCGTGCCTGATTACCGATGGGGAGGTTGCAGAAAGCAAGGAGGCAACCGAGCGATTTATTACCTTGCCGGAGGCAGAGGCGACAATCAAGATGCTTCAGGAATGTGAAGTGATGCCGTCCACATTGTGCCAAATTGTATAACCTTAAGTCACAGCCCATTCGGGCTGTGATTTTTGCATTTTAAGGAAGAAATTTGTGTTGAATTTTCAGTCGGGGCGTGGTATAATAAATCCATCAGGGATTAGGAGGGATATTATGCTTAGAAAATGTACGAGTTGTAATAAAATCTTCGCAATGAAACTGATTGAGAAAAAGCTCACCCAGACGGAGGATATTAAAGTCTTAGAGGTATTGACAGAGCCCAATCTCAAAGGGGAGATCCAGACAAAGATGGAACGATTTGTTCCCGGAGAGCGGAAAACCTACGAACTTACTTATCAATGCAGGTTTTGTGGGGAACAACATATAAGAATTTTACACAAAATCAAGAAGAAATAAAGGCGGAGGTTTACAATGGATATTTTTATCGAACAACTGGTGGTAAAAAAGAAAACGGCGGCAAGCTATGCAATCATTCTTGCCTGCCTTATTGGGGCATTTGCGGTGCTTTTCCTGTTTACGGGTTTTCTGTTCTCTCTTCTGGCAATGGTGCCGGGAATGGGCGGACTTTCCGTTTTGATTTGCTTTGGACTGATTTGGTTTCTTTATCGTATTATCACCAACACCAATGCAGAGTATGAGTATTGCTTTACCAATGGTGCTTTGGATGTAGACAAGATTCTCAATCGCAGAAAGCGGAAGAGAATTGCAGACCTCAATGCCAGAACCATCGAGAAGATGGCAAGCGCCAAGGATCCGGAATTTGCACGCTTGATGCAGGATAGCGCCATCAAAAAGGTGTATGCCTGCTCCCATAAGGATGCAGAGGATTTGTATTATATCCTCTATGATGGTGCAAAAGGCAGAAGTGTACTTTTGTTTAATCCCAATGACAAGATCAAGGATGGATTCCGTCGTTTTAATCCCAAGAAGGTGTTTTTAGATGCTTAAAACCGGAGTGGATGTGGTGGAAATTGCACGCTTTCGTGAGATGGAGCATCTGGATGCCTTTATCAAGCGGGCGTTCACCCCAAAAGAGGCAGAATACTTCGCCTCAAAGAAAACCCCTTATGAAAATATTGCGGGTTTTTTTGCCGCCAAAGAGGCGTTTTCCAAGTATATGGGAACCGGAATCAGAGGCTTTGGCTTGCGGGATATGGAGATTGTCCATGATGAACTGGGCAAGCCCTGTCTGTATTTTCTCGGGAAAAGAGCTTCTGTCGATTTGAGTATCAGTCATTCGGATACCGTGGCGGTGGCTGTTGTAGTAGGGGAGGAATCCCCTGTGGAAGGAGCGCTGGCTGAGCATATCAAGGAATATGCGGCACTACTTCCCAAGCGGCATCCTGAAATGCACAAAGGGGATTGCGGCAGAGTGTTTGTGGTTGCCGGCTCCAAAGGGATGACCGGTGCGGCGGCGCTTTGTGGAGAGGCAGCACTTAGGAGCGGGAGCGGACTGGTGACGGTGGGAACACCGGACACCGAACAGCCGGTTCTGGCGGTTAAGCTTACCGAGGCAATGACCTTGCCTTTGGCGTCCGAAAACGGGATGGTAAGTCTTTTGGCAAAAGAACAGATCATAGAACAGGTGCAAAAGAGTGATGCCTGTGTATTTGGCCCGGGGCTGGGTAAAGCGCCGGAGCTTTGGCAGATAGTGCAGTTGCTTTTGGAACAAAAAAAGCCACTCCTTTTGGATGCAGATGGTCTAAATGCCCTCAAAGAGCATATAGATATTTTGAAGTGTGTCGCCTCCGAGGTGGTGCTGACTCCCCACGTGGGAGAGATGTCCCGCCTGTGCGGACTAACCATAGAAGAGATTCAAAAGAATCGTCAGGAGGTGGCAGTAGCCTTTGCAAAAAAATGGGGTGTGACCCTGTTGCTGAAAGGAAAGGACACCGTGATTGCTTCGCCCAATGGTGAGGTACATCAAAATCCCACAGGAAACCACGGGATGGCATCCGGCGGGATGGGTGATGTGCTTTCCGGCGTGATTGGGGCACTGCTCGGCTATGGACTTTGCGGTTACCATGCGGCAACGCTGGGCGCATTTTTGCATGGACTTGCAGGGGATATTGCGGCAAAGGAATTGGGTGAATTCGGGATGATTGCAGGGGATGTATTTCACCGAATCCCAAAAGCATTTATGGCATTAAAGGGGGATTTTGCTTGAAAAAAGGTATGGCGGTTCTTTTTACCGTGATACTGATGACAAGCACCGCAGCCTGCCAAAAGGATGCGGGAGAAGAGATTCAAAAGAGATATGGAGAGATGGAAAGCTATACGGCAGTGGTAGACCTTACCGTGACCGGAAATAAGGGGATGCGTGAATATCAGCTCTCCCAAAGCTTTCGGGAGCCGGAACACTACCGCACCGAGATTGTAAAGCCGGAACACCTGAAAGGGACAGTCAGTGTGATTGATGAGGATAAGGTTTGGTTCCGTACCCAAGGGGCACCGGCAATTGAACTGGAAAGAAGCTCCACCGAGCTTCCCTTTGATGTGATGTCAGTTGCAGATTTCTTTGATGCCTATTTTGCATCGGAGGCACCGGAGTTGGAGCTGACAGAAACGCAGGCAGTTTTGAAGATTCCTTTCGAGGATGGGACACAAGCGTTGCAGCTGAGTCTCAAAACCTGGATGCCGGAATGTTTGCTCGTCTTTGATTCGGAAGGAAAAGAGCGATGCAGACTGGATTTTATCGATTTTGTACTTGATGCTAAGGTAGCGGACGGAGTGTTCGTGCCGTAAAAGGAGTAATGGAAAACTATGGATAATCGAAAAAGAGCGTGGGCAGAAATTGATTTGGATGCCATTGAAAACAATATCCGTTGGATACGCCGGTTTGTGGGCGAAGAAACCAAGATTCTGGGAGTTGTGAAAGCCGATGGCTATGGTCATGGCTATCTTCAAGTGGCAAAGGTGCTTTTGAAGAATGGTGCTGATTGCTTGGGCGTTGCTTGCATCGATGAGGCAATACAGCTGCGCCGGAGCGGTTTTTCCTGCCCGATTCTGATTTTGGGATATACTGATTTGGTGAATGCAACCGATTTGGTCAAAGAGGACATCACCGCCGCTTGTTACAGCTACGAGCTGGCGAGTGAGCTTTCTCGTGCTGCAGTCAAGCAAGGAAAGCGTGCCAAAATTCATATTAAAATTGATACCGGTATGGGCAGAATCGGTTTGCGTTATAATGAGGATGCTCTAGTGAATCAGGAAACCGTAGATACCATCCTCAAGATGGCAGTCCTTCCCAATCTGGATATTGAGGGGATTTTTACCCATTTTTCTGTCGCGGATGAAAACGACGATGCTTATACCGAAATGCAGTTCGGGAGGTTTCAGAACATCTGCAATCGCTTAAAGGAAAACGGACTCAATATTCCCATCAAGCATTGCTGTAACAGTGCGGCGATGGTGCGTTTTCCCAAGATGCATATGGATATGGTCCGTCCGGGCATTGTGCTTTACGGACTCAAGCCGTCATCGTTTGTGGATTGCGGCAGAATTCACTTAAAGCCTGCCATGCAGTTAAAAACCCGTGTCAGCAATGTGAAAGAGGTAGAAGCGGGGATCAGCGTCAGCTACGGAAGAAAATTCTCTACCACGCAAAAAACCAAGTTGATAACCATTCCTGTTGGCTATGCCGACGGTTATTCACGGATTCTTTCAGGGAAGGCACAAACCATTGTGAATGGAACCTTGTGCAATCTTGTGGGAAATATTTGTATGGATCAATGTATGATTGATGCCACAGCGGTCAATACTATTCATATCGGCGATGAAGTCATCTTGTTCGGCAAGAGCGATGATATAGAATTACCGGTAGAGAGCCTTGCCGAAAAGATGGGAACCATCAACTATGAGATTCTTTGTGTCATTGGCAAGCGGATTCCCCGGATTTATCTCAGGGGAGGCAAGGTGCAGGAAACCCATAACTTTTTGTTTGACCGTCCCATTCCGGAATAATCACAGGTACATAGCTTTTCATACGCCGCAGATGGTTTGCGTTTGTACCCAAAACAGGTCAAGCCGCATACAATGCCAGTGAGGAAAGGATACTCGAAACATCGAACAATCTGTTCGTATCTGAATCTAAACTGCGGAGTGTGAAAAAAGTGAATGTAAAACGAGGAGATATCTATTATGCGGATTTAAGTCCGGTGGTCGGCTCGGAACAAGGAGGCGTCAGACCGGTGCTTATCATCCAGAATGATGTGGGCAATCGGTACAGTCCTACGGTGATTGCGACTGCGATTACCTCGCAACTGAACAAGGCAAAAATGCCCACCCATATTGAAATCAACGCCGGCGGATTCGGTCTTTCCAAGGATTCGGTGGTGTTGGCAGAGCAAATCAGAACTCTGGACAAACGACGGCTGAAAGAAAAAATCGGACACCTTGACGGACAGATGATGGACAAGGTCAACGAGGCGTTGGAAATTTCTTTCGGTTTATCATAAACATAAGCGAAAGTGAGGATGTGTGTATGAAAAATCAAAAGTGGATGAAAACAGGAATTGTTCTTGGAATTTGTATGGTATTGCTTAGCGGCATTGCCGTATTCTCAGAACCGGGCGGAAGTGATGATCCGGTTGTGACCAAGAGCTATATTGTCGACAAGGTGATTCCCGAAATTAAGGCTTACATCGATGAGCGTTTTGGTATCGCCGCATCTGAGGGTGTGGTTACCGGCAATGATTCCTTTAAGGTCATCAATGTGCCCTCCGGCAAAGAGGTTATTTGCGAGGCGGGGACCGAAATGATTCTGCGTATGGGAACAGGAACCATCATTGCCACCGAAAAAGGCGGTATTGCAGATACCACCGCAGGCTATGACCTGGCGGCGGGAAGCGAGATGCCCTCCAACCATCTTTTGATTGTTCCGGTGGCAGACGGAAGAGGTTTCCGTGCCAATGCGGATGTGCTGGTAATGATCAAAGGCGCATACACCATTCGTTAATGAAGCATCTGACGGAGAATATCCTGAAAAGGATATTCTCCTTTGTATAGAAAGAAGGATGAAAATGAAAGCAGCTCTCTTTGACCTTGACGGGACTCTGATTGATTCCATGTGGGTCTGGGCAAAGCTGATGGATGATTTTTTGGAAAAGCATCAGATTCCGGTAGTTCCGGAAGTGATGGAAAAGGTCAATCATATGAGCCTGACCCAAAGTGCACCTTATGTAAAGCAGGTGTATCAACTGCCTATGACGGCGGAAGAAATCTATCAGGAATGGACCGATATGGTTTACCAGTCTTATGCAGAAAAGGTTCAACTCAAAAATGGCGCCAAAGC
>JAZNKC010000006.1:0-6492 GCA_045578365.1 Ructibacterium sp. | reverse complement strand
ATGGAAAGGAAAGCTATATTTTAGATGATGTACTTTTGACGGCACATAGCCTTTATCATCCCGACGGTATAGAGGCGTATGCCTCGAGTGTTGGAGAATGGGGAATTGGGTTAGACAAGCTGTGGGGGGACACCAGTACTCTTTTCGGGTATCAGGTCAACAGCGGCAGTGAGTCGGTTATGGACCTTTCTCATATGGTAGAGGACGGAGATGTGATTGATGCGTGTATCTATCGCAGCCGATACCCCAAAACCGAAAACTATTCCTGGTTTGATACGACGAAGATGGATGCGAAAATCCATACAGATTTTTCTTTGACATTATCCTGTTTTGATGGCTATGATCCGATAACTTGGGAGCAAATTGTTGCATCCTGTGAGGGCGCAACCATCACCGTCAACGGAGAGGAAACAGGACTGGTTACCGATGCGGACGGAAAAGCATTTCTGATCTTGGAGGAAGTGGGAACCTATATCATTTCTGCCAAAAAGAGCAAAATGGACGGAGAAACTGAGGTTCCTGCCATTACTGCACCGGTTTGCTTTGTCACGGTAACCGATCCGGTGAAAGAAATATTGGAAGGAATTGCAGGTTTCTATGCAAACTGCAATCTCAAGGATGCGGGAGGGAATCTCCCTTGGATTCTTGCGGATATGATGGCGTATGAAACCTTGTATCCGGAGAGCGGAAATGTCTTAAGTGAAAGCAAAAAACAAGAAGGGTTTCAAGCGCTGGTTGCATTTGCAGAGGAGGCAGAAATTCCTGGTGACCTGGCAAAATCCATTCTGGCTTTGCGGGCGATGGGATATGATGCCAAGCAGGTGTATACCTCAAATTTTGAGAAAATAGATTTGGTTGCCAAGCTGACGGCGTTGGTGGATGCACAGGCTGAAAGTGTGACCAATATCTATATCCTTCCTTATGTGATGATTGCTTTGAATCAGGCAGAAGGGTATGCTACTGACGGGCAGAAAGCTTGGCTGATGGATGCGGCACTACAAAACAAGGCAGAGTGGCAATCGATTGCGGATGGAACCGATGCAATGACCCCGATGATTCTGGCACTTTCCCCTTATTATTATACCAATGGGGAGGTCAAGGATGCCATTGATGATGCGGTGGCAATTCTGAAATCTGAGCAACGGGAGGATGGCTTGATAAACGGCTTTGAGGGGTATGAACCCGCATCCACCGGACTTGCACTCTGTGCGCTTTCAGCCATCCAAATCGATGCAAGGGAAGTGATTTGCGGCGCAAACAGTTTGATTGACGGTCTGCTTTCCACCGCCAATGCAGAAAAGAACGGATTCCCCAATGCTTTTGCCACCGAGCAGGGATTCCGCGGATTGTTGGCATGGCGGTTGCTTGCAGAAAACTACGGAAAAACCATCTATGATTTTTCGGACTGCTCGATGGAAGAAGCAAACGCATCCGGAGCGGAACGTTGCCCTGTGGTCTTTTCTGTCACCCCCGACACCGCAACGGTGACCATAGAGGGAAAGCAAGCTCTTAGAAACAATGTCTTTGACCTTGCGGCAGGAACCTACAACTATACTGCATCTTTAGCCGGATACCAGAGCGCAACAGGGACCCTTACCGTGACCGAGGAAGAGGAAAACGCGCGGAACGCAAAGGCGGTAAGTGTTTCCCTCTCTGCAAACTATGGCGGCGGTGGCGGAGGATATGCTCCGCCTGCGAACGAAGAACCGAAACCGGAAGAAAAACCGGACGAGGAGAAACAGCCGGAAGAAGTAAAGCCCGAGAAACCGGTGTTTGCCGAAACAACCTTCGGGGATGTAAAAAAGACCGACTGGTTCTACCCGTCGGTTGCCTATGTGTATGAAAATAAGTTGTTTGAGGGAACCGAAAAAGGCTTTGAACCCAACACCCCAATGTCAAGAGCAATGCTGGTCACCGTCCTTTATCGCCTCGCGGGGGTGGAAGACAGTCAAGAAGAATCCGCCTTTGCTGATGTGCCGGAGAATGTGTGGTACACCCAAAGTATCAACTGGGCGGCAAAGAATCAGATTGTCAGTGGAGTTTCGGCAACTGCATTTGAACCAAATGCCGATATCACCCGTGAGCAGATGGCGTTGATTCTGTATCGCTATACTGTTTTCTGCGGATATGATACCGATTTGGACGGGGAAACACTTCCTACCTATCAGGATGCAAATCAGGTGTCCGGATATGCCAAGGATGCCATTGCCTATATGCTTGCAAATGGCGTAATGAATGGAAAATCAGAGACCACCCTTGCGCCTTTGGATGGGGCAACCCGTGCTGAGGTGGCAACCATTCTGATGCGTTTTGCGGAGATGACCTATGAAAAGTAAATTGAGAGGATGGTTGCTTGGGATTCTGGCAGTGTTGGTGCTTTCTGTTGCATTTTTTGCAGGAAACCATCAACCTGCTTACGAAATAGAAGAACCAAAGACGGAGGAGGAAGTGGTGATTCCTACCGCTACGCCATCTCCCCCTATAGAGATTCAGGAAAGTGAGCCTGTCAGGACTGCACAGAAGACCGCAGAACCTACCGAAAAACCGGTGGAGGAGAAGGACGAGGAGGTACTTACCTGTACCCTCTCGGTTCGTTGTGATGATGCACTGCGCAATGCCCACAAGCTCAAAGAGGGGAAACTGGAGGTTCTTCCCAGTAGCGGCGTGATTTTCCAAGAACAAGCGGTGGTATTTACTGAGGGGGAAACTGTGTTTGATGTTCTGCTTGGTCAGATGCAAAAACACAAAATTCATTTTGAGTTTGTAAAAACACCCATGTATGATTCGGCTTATATTGAGGGAATCGGCAATTTGTATGAGTTTGACGGTGGGGATTTGTCCGGATGGCTGTATCGGATCAACGGAATCCGTCCCACCTACGGATGTTCCCAATATCAGGTGAAAAAAGACGATAAAATTGAATTTTTCTACACCTGTGATTTTACTGCTGAAATGTAAAAAAAGGCGTACCGCCCAGGTACGCCTTTTTTTTATACATTTAAGAGGTTTCTCTTGATTTTCTTGGTGGTAGTCTTTACAAATTCGGTATCTCTGAACTTCACCTTTTTAATCTGCTTATAACCTGCAAGGCTCTTGTTCATTTCCATAATATCGTCTTTGATTTGTGCCTGTACCGCCTCGATGTTTTCCTCTGCATTGGTGTAAACCTCTGCCACAATCATCTCATTCTCCTGATAGACAACCGCCTCGGTGACGTTCTCTATGTAGGAGATTAAGGTTTCGATTTCTTCGGGGTAAACATTCTTACCGTTGCCAAGGATAATCAGGTTCTTCTTTCTGCCGGTGATGGAGAGGAAGTTGTTCTCAAACTTACCAATGTCACCGGTGTTGAACCAGCCATCCTTCAGTACCTTCTCGGTTTCCTCCGGCTTGTTGTAGTAACCCAGCATAACAATGGAGCCTTTCACCCAGATTTCGCCCTCGCCGTTTTCGTCGGGGTTTACAATCTTAATCTGGGTGGTGGGAACAGGATTTCCTACCGTGCCAAAGCGGATGTTGTTGTTCCGGTTCAGCGCAACAATGGGGGAACATTCGGTGATGCCGTAGCCGTTGATGATGGTAATACCCAAATCGTCAAAGCCTTTCATATACTTATCGGAAATGGGAGCGCCGCCGGAAATAATCATTTCCAGATTGCCGCCGAAGTTGTCGATGATGCTCTTAAACAGTTTCTTTCTCAGGTCAATGCCAACCTTGCGCAGACCATTGCTGATTGCAATCATCGTTTTCACCAGCTTGGTCTTGCCCTGCTTGTCAATGCCTTTCCAGATATTCTTGTAAAAGCTTTCTACATACAAGGGAACCACCGAAATGTGGCCCGGCTTTGCATCCTGAATATCTTTCAGCACCATCTTTAAGCTGTTATTGATAAAGATGGTATGTCCCATCCACAACTGGCAGATGATACTTGCCATTGCACCAAAGGTATGGTTGAGAGGCAGAATCGCGCAGGTGGTTTCAGGGATAATCATACAGGACATAGAGTGGTACGCATTGCTTGCCAAGTTTTTGTGACAGAGCATAACACCCTTGGGGTCGCCGGTGGTACCGGAGGTATAGATGATAGCACTCATCTTGTCACGGTCAATGACCACGTCGTCATAGGCGTGACTGCCGGCTTTGCGCAGAGCCTTTCCTTTTTCCAGAACCTCTGCAAAGGAATCTTCCATACAAAGGAAGTTCTGCGTGGAAACCCCGTTTGCTTTCATCTCTTCCACGCAAGCGTTTTTGGATGCGGCATGTACCAGAAGTGCCGATGCGCTGTCGTTGAGAAGGTGGATGATTTCGGCGGGTTTTAATTCTTTGTCAATGGGTACCAAGACATTGCCGGTATTCATTACCGCAAAATAGGTAACTACCCAAGGATAACTGTTTTCGCCAAGCAGAGCGATTCGGGTCCCATCGGTATAGCCTTCGGAAAGCAGATATTCACCCAAGGCGTAAACATCCTCCGCAAACTGTTGGAAGGTAACATCTATAATGGTGTTATCCTTTCTGTAACGGAATGCAAGCTTTTGGTTATAATCTTTCTCTCCGTAAGCAATCAATTCTTTTAAGTTTTCCAGATACTGGCGTTCCACGTGCTGATCGGGAATTTGTTTTGGCAATAGACTCATCCTTTCTAAATACAATCATTGAGTAAAAGCCTTGTTGTAATACTTACATTCTATCATAACTTTCGGGATTTCACAAGTTTTTCTTTCAAAATTCCAAAAAAATTCCTGCAACGTAAGTTGCAGGAATTACTAAAATTACAAGGTTGCTGTGGGAGCGGCAGAGGGGTCAGGGGTGGGAGCGGGAGTGTTTTTCTTCTTGGGTTTTTCCATTTCGGTCAGAATTTCTTCCAGACTCTTTTCTTCCTCAATGTCCTCCGGATTCAAATCCGGCAGTTCCCGTTCGGGGTCAAAGGCTACGATTTCGCCCTCTTCCAGTCCCGAAATAATTTCCACATTCACACCGTCACAAACGCCATAGGCAACACGTACCAATCGGCAACCCTCCGGAACCCGAATCCAGGGATAATCTAAGGATTCATCCTCAAGCCCTGTTTTGTTGGGGCTATCCAAGGTGGGAATTTCACTTGCATCGGGGGTATCCTTGACCAGAACCATTGCGGTGCTGCCATCCGGCTCCATCAAAGCGTGGCGGGGAACACAAACCACATTGATTGCAGAACCCAAAACCACCTTTGCAGTTACCTTCATACCGGGTTTTAAGTCTCCGGGCTTTTTCACAGTCACATCGACCTCAAACAAAGGACCGCCGTTCTCGTTGGGAATGCCCTCCGGAGAGATGCGGGTCACTTCACCGGCAAAGGTTTCTCCGGGCAGGGACTCGCTCTTTACAACCGCTTTCATACCAAGTTCCAAATCCCTTGCGGTATATTCATCCACACGGAAACTGAACTTGAGTGCATTGGTGTCCAAGATAACCATCATAGGCTTGTCCGTATCGGTAATGTCTACATTGTCGCCCACCTTTGCGTGTTTTTCAATGATGATACCTTTGATGGGAGATTTGATGGTGTAGTTTTCTAAATAAGCCTCTGCGGCTTTTACATCCAGTTCGCTGCTCTTTTGGTCATACACGCCGGTCGCTTGTGCGCTACTTTGTGCTGCGCTACGCACCGATGCAATCAGACTGTTGATGGAAACACTCTTTCCCTGACTGATATGGACGGTGGTAACGGTGCCTGCAACTTGAGAGGTAACGGCAACCACCGACTCGTCATCTCTTTTGATGGTGGCAACCACCTGACCATAAGAAACGCTGTTGCCGGCACGGATATTCACAGTATGAATGGTACCGGTATCGGTTGCATAAATTTTTTCAGTATCGGCTGCGGATGCACTGCCTGCTGCTTTTGCTCTTAAAGCTTGGTTCTGGGCTCTCTCCAACGCCAACTTGGCATCGGTATCATCCAGCTTGTAAAGAATAGCGCCTGCAGGAACCTCTTCTCCTGCTTCAAACGCAGAGGAAACGATTTTGCCGGGAACCAAGGATGTAATCTCATAGCGTGCATTTGCCTCCAAGGTACCGGAAACATCGATAGAATGAATCACGCTGCCTTTTACCACCCCTGCCTGTGCATAGCCTCTCAGGGGGTCACTCAAAACCGAACCGCCCCAGAAAGCCGCAATCAGCAAAGCGATGGCAGCAACCACCGCAATCCCACCCAGAATCAAGCGGTTGCGTGTTCTGCGTGCTCTGTCTTCCTCTTCATCCTGAAAAGCCTGCGTATATTCGTTGGCATCCTCTTCGGGAGCATCCGCGTTTGCCTCAAGCATTTCATCATAAATCGAGGGGATTTCTCCGGTGTCATCCATCGATGTGTCAACCATTTCTTTTTCAGAATCTTCTGCATCCGGACGGAGCAGAACAAAATCTTCCAAATCCTCCGGATTGGAAGAGTTTTCAGATTTACGGAACCAATCTGCCATAATAATACCTCCAGTTGCGACCCTTGTCGCA
>JAZNKC010000005.1:0-17040 GCA_045578365.1 Ructibacterium sp. | reverse complement strand
GTTTGTGGATAAAGAAATGTTTGACGGTCAGCCTATGTCTGAGCTTTTGTACCGTCTGCAGAGGTACTATCTCTTGGAGCCGGAGTGCGTACACTGTGCCACCTTTGCCGGTGCCGCAATCGGTATGCCTTTGTTTACCCCTGCAGTATTCAATGACTTTAAGTTGGAAGAATATGCGGGCGAAGATTTCTACTTCACCAATGTCATCGACTATGTGAAGAAGTGTATCAATGACCTTAACAAGCTCAACTATCAGAGCAAGTGGAAGAATCAGGCAATCTGTAATGCAAAGATGGTTATCTTTGTTTCTGAACTGAACAGAATTCGTGTGACTAAGGAAGTCAGCGACGCGAAGATTGATGAGATTCTGGCTTTGGGCGATGAAATTATTGCAGAATACAATGCTCTGTGGGATGAAGAAAACTACACCGAGGGCAAACAGTTGATGCTGAAAAAGGTACAGAAGAGAATGGATGAAGTGGCATCCCTGCGCGGTATCAACATTTTGAAATTTGAAAATTTTGATCAGTTGAAGAGTGGTATGATGGATTAATCAATTTCCGCCGACACAGCATTTTGCTGTGTCGGCGGTGACAACAGGGGGTGTTTTGGATGGGACAAACCTTTGATGCTTGGATGGATGGAGTCAAGGAGATTCTGAAAGGAATTTTAGTTCCTCTCAAAGATTATTGCATATATTTTTCTGATTTTTGGGTTGGTCTTGGTGTGATCACCCTGATTTTCTTTTTATTCCTTGGTTTTTCCATTGCACGCCAAGGAAAAGAATTTCCAAGTTTGATTCGCAAACCAAGCACCCTTGCAGTTTCTTCCTTATTGATTGCGCTGAATATTGTTTTGGGGTACTTTACCATCTGGATCAGTTCCTATTTAAGAATCAGCTTTGGGTTTATTACCCAACCCATCATTGCGGTATTGTTTGGCCCGTTGGTTTGTTGTATTACCGGTATGGCACAGGATATCCTTGCCTATCTGCTCAATCCGTCGGTAGGGGGACTTCTTCCGGTTTATACCCTTTGTGTAGGAATATCCGGTATGGTCTACGGGTTGATGCTTTACCGAAAACCCGTTTCTCTCTGGCGGATTTTCCTTACCAAGGCGTTGATTCAGTTAATCATCAATACGGTGCTGAATTCTATCGCCCTTGCCCCGACGGTGGGAAGCGGATTTATCGGGATTCTGCCTGCCAGATTGATTAAAAATGTGCTGTTGCTCCCAATTCAGACCGTGGTGGTTTATTTGATTCTTGAAATGCTCAAGAGGAGTCGACTGATTCAAAAATTTCACGGATAAAGAATTTTTATGGAAAGGAAAACGGTGGTTATGATTGCTATTTCCAGCCGTGACAATAAGACCTTGAAACTCCTTCGTTCCCTGCAACGAAAAAAGGGAAGAAAGGAAACCGGACTTTATTTTGTTGAGGGAGTCCGGATGGTGGAAGAGGCACTTCGTTGGAGAGATTCTGACATCGAAGCGGTGATTGTTTCAGAATCTTTTGAAGAAAAAAACAAAAATTTTGTCCATAGCCTTGACGAAAACGGAAAAACTGTATATACTGCCAAAGAGTCCTTGTTTGCAGAAATCTGCAATACCGAAACACCCCAAGGGATTGGAGCAATCCTCAAAATCCCCCCTGGGTTGGAGCTTGCGGAGCAAAATGCAGACTTTATTCTGATTCTGGACGGCGTTTCCGAGCCGGGCAATCTGGGAACCATCATCCGTACTGCTGAGGCGGCAGGGGTGGATGCAGTTATCCTGTCAAAGGGATGTGCAGACCTTTATAATCCCAAGGTGGTTCGTGCGACTATGGGTTCCCTGTTTCGGGTTCCCTGTGTCATAGATGCAGATACAGACTGTATAACGATGTTGAAGGAAACCGGTTTTACCATTGTTGCTACAGCACTGAATGATTCCATAGAAATTTCCTCTGCACAGCTTTCAGGGAAGCGTGCATTGGTGATTGGCAGTGAGGCATTTGGGGTATCAGAGGAGGTTCTTTCTCTTTCTGATATCACGGTGCGGATTCCCATGGAGGGAGAAGTAGAGTCGCTCAACGCCGGTGTTGCGGCGGGGATTGCGATGTATCTGTTAAAACCGTAAAGGAGGAGCTTCGATGGGAGAGGAACAATTACTTTATGCCATCTGGCTTAATCAAGCGTGTGGTCATAATCCCTCTTTGGTACATCGTCTACTCAAGAAGTTTCAAACACCGGAGGCGGTTTATCGTGCCAACCATTTTGATCCGGATTTCTATAAGACTTTGGGACTTGGTAAGCTCTTGAAACTCAGCCGCAATCTGGATGGTGCAAAGCGATTATTGGAGCAGTGCCACAAGAAAGATATCCAAATCATTGGTTGGGAGGACGATCGTTATCCCGAACAGTTAAGGCATATCTTTGAACCACCCATTCTGCTTTATGCAAAGGGGAAACTTCCGGATATGAACCGGATGTTGGGGATCTCTATGGTTGGAACCAGACGGGCAACCAAAGATGGTGAGACGGTAGCAGGAATCCTCGCAAGGAATCTTGCAGAAAACGGAATGACCATTATCAGCGGAATGGCAAAGGGGATTGACGGCGCCGCCCATTGTGGTGCTTTGGAAGTAGGCGGAACCACCCTTGCAGTTTTAGCAGGTGGGGTGGATGTGATTTATCCCAGTGAGCATACCCATTTGTATCAGCATATTTTAGAACACGGCGGGGTTCTCTCGGAGCAACCTCCCGGAATGATTGGAAAACCATATTTTTATAAACAACGAAACAGAATTCTTGTAGGACTGGCACAGGGAACCATCATTGTAGAGGGTGAGCTGAAAAGCGGAACCTCTCTTTCTGCAAGACTTGCAACCGAAAACAATCGTGATATTTTTGCAGTTCCGGGAAACCCTATCAACAAAGAAGCGGAACTTCCCAACGCCTTGATTCGGGATGGTGCCAAGCAGGTAACCGGCCCTTTGGATGTATTGGAAGAATATCTGGAACTTTATCCTGAGCGGCTGGCGTATGGTATCAGTCTGATTGGGAAACCGGTTGTGGGGAAGGTGGAACAGTTGCTTGCCCCGATGCCTGCGCCTAAAGCAGAAGAGAAACCCAGTGTGCAGGAGCGGGAATATCAACTGACCAAGATATTGGAAAAAGGCGAATTCCGTGAGGAAGAACAAGCCATTTTGCGTTATTTGTGTCAAAAGGGAGAATGGGTCTCCTTTGATGAATTGGCAGAACATTGCAACTTGGAAGCAGGAATCCTCAGCAGTATGCTGATTATCCTGCAGATGAAAAAAGCACTCCGGCAACAAGCGGGAGGGCAGTATCAGTTTTACTTTGATATCGAGAAGTATTCGTAAGAATTTATTATAATTTTGGAGGAAGATAGAATGGCGGAAAAAAAGGCTGCAAGAACAACGGCAAAAAAATTGGTGATTGTAGAGTCACCTACCAAAATGGATTCCATCAAGAAATATCTTGGCAGCGGTTATACCGTCGAGGCAACGATGGGTCATGTGCGGGATCTGCCAAAAAGTCAGTTGGGTGTAGATTTGGAGAACGATTTTGACCCCAAATACATCACCATTAGAGGCAAAGGTGATTTGATTGCAAAATTGAAGAAAAAGGCAAGTACCGCCCAAAAAGTTTTTCTCGCAACCGACCCTGACCGTGAGGGTGAAGCGATTTCTTGGCACTTGGCGTATGTTCTGGGGATTGACCCCACAACGGACTGCCGCATTACCTTTAATGAGGTAACCAAGGATGTGGTCAAAGAAGCGGTCAAAGAGGCACGCCCTATCGATATGAATCTGGTAGATGCACAGCAGACCCGCCGTGTGTTGGATCGTATTGTTGGTTATAACATCAGCCCTCTCCTTTGGAAAAAGGTGAAAAAAGGCTTGAGCGGCGGCAGAGTGCAATCGGTGGTTGTACGACTGGTAGTAGATCGGGAACGGGAAATTGAAGCGTTTCAGCCGGAAGAATATTGGAATATCGACTTGAAGCTCACCAATGATAAAGGCAAGCTTCCCTTTATGGCAAAATTCTATGGAACTGCCAACGGGAAAAAGATGCCCCTCCCTGATGAAGAAACCGTCAAAAAGGTAGTTGCCCATCTGGAAAAAGCGGATTATGTAGTGAAATCTGTGGTAAAAAAGGAAACCAAGCGTCGCAGCGCACCGCCCTTTACCACCAGTACCCTCCAACAGGAAGCATCCAGAAAACTGAATTTTACATCCCGTCGTACCATGATTGCGGCACAGCAGCTTTACGAAATGGGATATATCACCTATATGAGAACCGACTCCTTGCGTATCTCTGCGGTTGCGCAGAATGAGGCAAGAGCCTTTATCGGTGAGCAATACGGCAGTGCCTTTGTGCCCAAAACACCGAAAAATTATCGGGCAAAAAAGAGCGCACAGGATGCACACGAAGCAATTCGTCCTACTGTCTGTGCCAATACTCCCGAAAAGTATAAGGAAAAGCTAAAGCCCGATTTATATAAGCTGTATCAGTTGATTTGGCTGCGGTTTATGGCGAGCCAGATGTCCGATGCAGTATTGGATTCGGTAACGGCAGATATTACCTGTGGGGACTATCTGGCAAGAGCAACCGGCTCCGAAATTAAATTTGCGGGATTTATGACCCTGTATGTAGAAGGCAAGGATGAAGCAGAGGAAAAGGCGAAGAAGATTCCCAATCTGGAAGAAAATCAGCCTCTGCTCTTAAAAGAATTGAAACACGAGCAACACTTCACCCAGCCTCCTGCCCGTTATACCGAGGCATCCTTGGTAAAAGCTATGGAGGAAGAGGGAATCGGCAGACCGAGTACCTATGCGCCCACCTTGGCGACCATTACTGCAAGGGGTTATGTGGCAAGAGAGGGGAAAAATCTCTATCCCACTGAGCTTGGTTTCATTGTTACTGATATCCTGAAAGAGTATTTTGAAGACATTGTGGACGTAGAGTTCACTGCAAATATGGAAGACAAGATTGAAACCGTTGCCGACGGCGATGCAGAATGGAAGAGCATCCTTCGTGAGTTCTACACCCCCTTTGCAAAGACTCTCAAAGAGGCAGAGGAAAAAATCGGTACCGTTGAGATTCAGGATGAGGTTTCGGATGTCCCCTGTGAAAAGTGTGGACGGATGATGGTTTACAAACAGGGAAAATTCGGCAAGTTCCTTGCTTGCCCCGGTTTTCCGGAATGTCGCAACACCAAAGCAATCACCCAGGAGCTGGATGTTCCCTGTCCCAAATGCGGCGGCAAGGTTTCTGTCCGCAAATCTCGTAAGGGAAGTGTGTTCTATACCTGTGACAACAGTCCCAACTGTGACTTTATTTCCTGGGATGAACCCACCAAGGAAACCTGTCCCGAATGCGGCAGCGTGATTATGAAGGTAAAACCCTATCGCAGAAGAGGTCCGGTTACTTACAAATGCTTCAATCCTGATTGTAAGTATGTGAAAAAGCCGGCGGCAAAAAAGAAATAACAGACAAATTTAAGGGGAAAACAGAATGGAATTACTGGTTATTGGAGCAGGCCTTGCTGGTTGTGAAGCGGCTTGGCAGGCAGCAGAGCAAGGTATCAAGGTACGTCTTTTGGAGATGAAACCCTCCAAATTTTCACCGGCACATCAAAGCAAAAACTTTGCCGAACTGGTATGCAGCAATTCTCTGCGTGCCGACGGAATTTATAACGCAGTCGGTCTTTTGAAAGAAGAGATGCGGGAACTGGATTCCTTGATTATGGCGTGTGCCGATAGAACCAAGGTTCCGGCAGGCGGTGCTCTGGCGGTAGACCGAGATGGTTTTTCCCAAATGATAACCGAAAAAATCAAAGCCCACCCCAATATCACGGTTGAGGAAAAAGAAGTGACCCAAATTCCACGGGATGCGTGGGTGATTGTGGCGGCAGGCCCTCTGGTTTCGGATGCCCTCGCTAAGGAAATTCAAACACTCACCGGCGATAGCTATCTCCACTTTTTTGATGCGGCGGCACCCATTGTCAGCTTTGAAAGCATTGATATGAGTAAGGCGTTTCGGGCGGCAAGATACGGAAAAGGCGGCGATGATTATATCAACTGCCCGATGGACAAAGAAGAATATCTGCGTTTTTATCAGGCATTGATTGGCGCAGAGGGTGCACCCGTGCACGAAGGGGTAGAAAATCCCAAGGTGTTTGAAGGATGTATGCCTATTGAGATTATGGCAAAGCGCGGAGAGGATACCATGCGGTTTGGTCCCCTCAAACCGGTGGGACTGACCAATCCTCACAATGATACCCGTCCCTATGCGGTGGTACAATTAAGACAAGACAATGCGGCAGGAAGTATGTATAATCTGGTTGGATTCCAGACCCACCTGAAATTTCCGGAGCAAAAACGGGTGTTCTCAATGATTCCCGGACTGGAACAGGCGGAATTTATGCGCTATGGCGTGATGCACCGCAATACGTACCTGAATTCACCCAAACTGCTTTGCGCAGATTATTCCATGCGCAGCTATCCCCAAATCTCCTTTGCGGGACAGATCACCGGTGTTGAGGGGTATGTAGAATCGGCGGCATCCGGACTGATTGCCGGACTTTCTGTTGCGGCAAAGATGACGGGCAAGGAAGTGCCTGCATTTTCTTCCCAAACAGCCATTGGCGCGTTAGGGAAGTATATTTCCAACGAGAGTATTACCAATTTCCAACCGATGAATATCAATTATGGAATTATGGATTCGCTGGATGTGCGGATTCGGGATAAAAAAGAAAAGGCACAAGCAATCGCAACGCGCAGCTTGACAGAAATTAAGAAATATAAGGAGGAATCGTGATGATTCAAAAGGCTTATTACGGACAGGCAAGAGGGGAAGAAGTTTACCTCTATACCATGGATAATGGTTGCGGACTGTCTGCGGAAATTCTCAGTTACGGCGGTATCATCAAAAATCTGGTATACCGTGGCGTAGATGTATCCCTTGGCAGAGATACCATGGAGCAATATCTCAACAATGACGGATGTATGGGTGTTCTGGTAGGCAGAAACTCCAACCGACTGGAGGATGCAAGCTTTTGTTTGAACGGAAAGACTTATACCCTTGCCAAAAACGATGGCAGAAACAATCTCCACGGCGGGAATAAGGACAGTTTTATGCTGAGAGTCTGGAACTGTGAAATGGTAGACAGCGAAGAACCGGCATTGATTCTGAGCTTACATAGTCCCGATGGAGAAGAGGGTTTTCCCGGTAATGCAGATGTGAAGGTAACCTATACCCTGACCAAGGACAACCAATTCAAAATTGATTACACCGGTGTTTGCGATCAGGATACCCTGATGAATCTAACCCAGCATTGTTATTTTAATTTGAACGGTCACGATTCCGGTGCAACCGACGGTCATACTGTGCAACTGGATGCGGATTTCTATACCCCCAACAGCGATGAATGTATGCCCACAGGAGAGATTCTTTCGGTTGCCGGAACTGCTTTTGACCTGCGTGCCCCCAAAAAGATGGGAGAGGTTTATTCCTCCAACGAAGAGCAGATTACTATGTTCGATGGCTTTGACCACAACTTCTGTCTGCGGGGCAGAGGCTATCGCAAGGTAGGTACCTTTACAGGTGACCAGACCGGAATCGCCATGGAAATCTACACCGATCTTCCGGGTGTGCAGATTTACTGCGGCAACTGTATCAATACGGAGGATGTCTACAAGGGTGGTGTTTCCTATGTAAAGCATCAGGGTGTTTGCTTTGAAACACAGGCATTCCCCAATGCAATGAGTCATAGTCACTTCCCATCCATCATCCTGAAACAAGGTGAAACCTACCAAACCACCACTTCTTATAAATTCATCTAACAAGATTTTCCGCCCCCTGCGTTGCAGGGGGCTTTTTTCTTTGCCATAAAATAGTTCTAAAGACGGACAAATCCTCATACAATCCTACAAAGAACTTGAGAAAAGAAGAGGTGAACGTATGAAACAGAGAGTGACAGAGGTTCTGACCTATTTCCCTCCAAGGCTGCGCAGCCGATTGGAAAGGCTTGCCTTGCAAGGAATCGAGATGGAGGAGATTCGTCTGCGTGCCAATGCGCCCCTTACGGTGGGAATCTGGGGCGAAAGCTGTTTTGTGACCGATTCCGGAGGGTTAACCAACCATGAATGTGGCGCCTGTTCAGTCACCGAAAAAGAGGTACAGGCGGCGTTTCTTGCAATCTGTGAGAATTCGGTCTACGCCCATCTGGAAGAGATTCGGCAGGGCTTTTTGACCATCAGGGGTGGGCATCGTGTAGGCATCTGCGGTAAAACGGTGCTGGAGAATGGGAGAATCAAGACCTTTCGGGAGGTGAGCTCACTCAATTTCCGTATTGCGCATCAGGTGTTTGGTGCGGCAGACAGGGTGATTGAGCGTATCGTCCGAGGGAACGAGGTTAAGAGTAGTTTGATTGTTTCTCTTCCCCAAACGGGGAAAACGACCCTTTTGCGGGATATTACAAGGCAGATTTCCAATCGGGGATTCAAGGTTGGGGTAGCCGATGACCGTGGAGAGCTGGGTGCCATGTATGATGGCGTTTTGCAGAATGATTTGGGTGCCCAAACCGATTTGATTGATAACGCCCCCAAAGCAGAGGCAATCTCTCTTTTGCTACGTACTATGTCGCCAAGGGTGTTGGTCAGCGATGAGATTGCATCGGCTGAGGATGTGAATGCCATCCGTATTGCGCACGGAACCGGTGTGGCTATCCTTGCGACAACCCACGGCAGGGATATTTTGGAGGTGAAACAACGCCAGCTTCTGAAACCCTTGTTCCGGGACGGCGTGTTTGAACAGGCGATTTTGCTGCATCGAGATTTTTCTTCGCCCGATGCCCGAGCAGATACCGAGGTGATTGCACTTTGATATTGCGCTATTTGGCGGATGTGTTGGTGGTTTTGGGCTGTGGTTATATCGGAATTTTGCTTGCCGGAAAGATGGATGGGCGCATCCGTCAACTGGAGGGGTTGGAACAGATGCTCTCCCAGTTGGCGTTTAATATCGGTTTTTTATCCTTACCGCTGAAGGATGCCATCCAGCGCACTGCCGAATCCCAACAGGGAGTCATTCAATCGGTGCTTCGGCAGGTCAGCGGATTGATGCATCGGTTTCCTCATATGCCCCTCAGAGAGGTGTGGGAGGAATCGGTCCGATGTTGTCAAGGGGGGCTTTGTTTAGAGGAAGAAGACTATTCTGCTCTTTTTGATTTTGCGGCACATATCGGTCAGGGAGATGTGGGGACAGAACTCAATAATATTCGTCTTACCGCGGCAAAGCTGAAACTGAGTATGGAACAGGCAAGAGAAAAGCGAAAAAAAGACGGAAAATTATGCAAGGGATTGGGGTTCTTAACAGGGCTGCTGATTGTTTTGCTGCTTGCATAGGGGGAAAATATGAGCGGAGTGGATTTGATTTTCAAGGTGGCTGCCATTGGAATTTTGGTGGCGGTGCTGAATATGCTTCTGGTACGTGCCGGACGGGATGATCAGGCAATGATGACCACCATTGCAGGATTGGTTGTAGTGCTTTTGGTGGTGGTGCAGGAAATCAGCAAGCTGTTTGATACCATCAAAAGTATTTTTGGCTTATGAGTGGGAATCTCTTGCGGGTACTTGGTATCGGTGTACTGGTGACCATGATGACCTTGCTGATCAAACCTCATAAGCCGGAGCTTTCTATTGCACTGCCAATTTTGGCTGTATGTGCCATTTTGTTTTGTATTGCGCCCTACCTGAAAGGGATTCTTTCTATGTTTGAAGAGTTGGCAAGCCGTGGCGGCTTGGAAAGCCGATACCTGCATATGGTGATGAAAATTGTGGGCGTGGCATATCTTTGCCAGTTCGGAGCAGAACTCTGTAAGGATGCAGGGGAGAATTCTCTGGCAAGCAATATCGAACTTGCAGGAAAAGTGATGATTCTGACCCTGTCCATGCCAGCAATTTACCGGCTTTTGGATTTGGTAAGTGCCATAATCAATTTTTAGGAGTGCAAACGATGAAACGATGGTGGATTCTTGGTTGGGTAGTATTCCTTGTTGTTACCCAGCCTGTTTCGGCAGAGGAAGGTATCACAGAAGGAATCCTTACACCCTACACTGAATTTTACGGAGATGTGTTTCAGGAACAGCTGGAAGATGCAGAGGCAGAGGATTCCTTTGCAACCTTGTTTGACAGAGCAGAACCCAAAGAAATCCTTTGGCAGTTGATGCAGGGAAAGATAGAAATTTCACCCGCTGCCATTATGAAAACCCTTTTTCGGATTTTTATGGGAGAGGTTTATCAGGGACTTACCCTCCTGATATTTATTGTGATTTTGTCAGTGCTCTGTTCTTACCTGACAGGACTTCAAGAAGGATTTGGTGCAGAGGGGGTGGGAATGGCTGCGTTTTATGCCTGCTATATCATCATTGCAGGGATTGCCTCGGTGGCTTTTTATCAAACTGCAGAATGTGCAGGTGAGACGGTGGAGCAGATTGCCTTATTTATGAAGATGGTAGTCCCGTTGGTAATCACCACGTTGGTTACCTGCGGCGCCCTTGTTTCCGCTGCTGTATTGGAGCCGGTACTGATTACTGTGGTGGAGCTTTCGGTTGCCATCATCCAAGGGATAATGATTCCCGCAGTGATGATTGCCACAGGAATGAACATTGTCAATCATCTGTCGGATCGGTTTAAGACCCAAAAACTGGTCAAGTTTATGAATCAAAGCATCAAGTGGGGGCTGAGTGTGATGCTGACGGTGTTTGTCAGCGTTGCGGGAATCCAGAGTATTGCATCGGGGGGAGCGGATGCCCTTTCCGTGAAATTGAGTAAATTCGCAACCGCCAATTTGATTCCGGTGGTTGGGGGGATTCTTTCGGAGTCGGTGGAAACCATTATGAACTGTAGTGTGCTGATTAAAAATTCCGTAGGCATATTCGGGATTCTTTGCCTGCTTGCGATGGTGGTCTTTCCCATTTTGAAGATTGGGGCGATGCTGATATTGTTTCGGCTGACCGCCGCAGTATGTGAACCGATTTCTGAGCCTAAAATTATCGGCTGTATTTCGGAATTTGCAAACTCCATTTCGGTGTTGTTCTCAATACTGACCGCTGTTTGTGTGATGTTTGTGATGGTATTGACCATTGTTATCAATGCAGGAAACACAGCTTTGATGCTGGGGAGGTGATGGATGGAACTTTTTAAGGATTGGGCGATGACCATAGCAGGGATTGTTGTATTCGGCTCTGCCTGTGAAGTGATTTTGCCGGGCGGTAGCTTTCGCAAATACACCCGTCTTGCCATTGGTCTGGTTTTGATTGTTACCATACTCACCCCGTTTCGGGACGCGTCAAAAAAAACACTATCCTTACCTGAAATTGCTGTTGAGGCTTATACCCAACGGGAACAAATGGAGGAAACCCAAAAAGAGGATGTGGTAAAGCTGTATCGGCAGAATCTTTCCCAAAAGATGGAAGCCGCATTGCGGGAATCTTTAGGGGTGGCAAACGTCAAGGTTTCCTGTCAGGTGGAAGAAGAGGATGCAGATACCTTTGGGACAATCCAAAAGGTGGATGTTTTGATGAAAGAGGATTTGCATCATAAGGCGGTGGAAATTTTACATCGGGATTTTGGCATTCATCCCGAGCGGATTACGGTTCGTTATTTGAAGGAGTCTGGGGAATGAATACCAAGGAGTTGAAACAACTTTTCCATTGGAATCAGGATGAGGGCGGAAAGAAGCCGCCCAAAATTCTCATCTGGAGTATCATTGCGGCGATTGCTTTTTTGGCATTTGGCAGTTTCTCCGGGGGAGAAAAGATGGAAAAATCCGAAGAAAGTGTTAAAGAAAAGGAGGTCCTCAACGGGGAGTACATTACCAAGCTTGAAAAGAGATTGGTGACGGTTCTTGAAAAAATTGAAGGCGCAGGGGAGGTTTCGGTATTTCTCAGCTTTGAGAGCGGCGGAGAGAAGATCCTGGCAATCGATGAAAAAATCGAGAACGAAGAGGCATCCGCAGAAAGAGAAACCGAGGAAAAACATCAAAAAGAGCAGACGGTGGTTTTAAGAAAGGATACAGGTGGGGAGAATCCCTATGTGATAGAGGAACGCTTGCCGCGACCGAACGGTGTGCTGGTGATTGCAAAGGGGGCAAGGAGCGAATCGGTCAGGCAGGAACTTTATGAGGCGGTCAAGGCATTATTTGGACTGCCCGCCCATAGAATCAAAGTGTCATATTAGTATCAAACTGGGAGGAATTGTCTATGAGCAGAAATCAAAAATTCAATTTTCGTGGAAAACAAGTATTGCTTTTGGGTTTGGTTGCGTTGGTCATTACGGCGGGGTACTATCGCTGGACAGTAGAAACGGAAAAATTTGATGCTACCGTTCCGGTTACCGGTGATGCACTTCCGGAAAATGTTGCGCAAGAAGGGGAACCTCAGGACGAAAGTAAGACGATGGCACAACTGAAAACGGAGCGGGAGAAAAAGCGTGGCGAGGAAATGGAGGAATGGAGCAGAATCACCAAGGACAGGGATGCATCCGCAGAGGCAAAAGCAGAGGCAGAAAAGAATATTACCAATACCAACCGCTGGATGCAACAGGAAAACACCGTTGAAACGCTGGTAAAAGCCAAAGGATACAGCGATTGCTTTGCCCATATCACCGAAAGCGGTATATCGGTAATGGTTGCCGGCGGAGAGATTGATGGAGCCAAAGTAGCGCAGATTAAGGACATTATTGTTTCCGAAACCAAGCTTCCGGTCCGGAATATCAAAATCAGCGCAGAATCCTTTTGAAAATTTAAGGAAAAAGATTTGAAATTACCATTGTAATCTAAGTTTTAATGTGTTATAATACCATAAGAAACGGGAGCGTTTGGAACGCATATAAAACCTCCCTGAAAACGGTAGGAGGAATTTCTTATGGAAAATATCGTGAATCCTGAAATTGAAGAAAATGGGAATGTGAACATTTCTGATGAAGTTGTTTCTATTATTGCATCACTTGCTGCCTCTGAGGTCAAGGGTGTTGCCGGTATGGGCAACGGAAATCCTGTTTCCGGCGGGCTGGCAGAGTTGCTTGGTAAAAAGAGCCTGTCCAGAGGCGTGAAGGTTCTGATGGACGGCAAGCGTGCCACTTTGGATTTATCCATCATTGCAGAATATGGAACCAAGATTCCGGATGTTGCATGGAAGGTTCAGGAAAAGGTAAAGAGCGAAGTCGAAACCATGACCAATCTGGATGTGATTGCGGTCAATATTTCGGTGGACGGCGTGAATGTTCCCAAAATTGACGGAGCACCTGTGAGTGCAACTGAGGACGAAAAAGCAGGGGAGAATCCTGCAGCAGAGGAGTAAATCCAGATTATGATGAACAGAAGAAAAGCCAGAGAATATGCCTTTATTTTACTCTTTGAATATAAGTTCCAACCGGATGTCATTCAGGAACTTTTGGAGGATTTCTTCGCAGAACACGATGCAGGAGATCAGGCGGCTTACATCCGTCAGGTTGTAGAAGGCACCATTTCTCATATTGAAGAGATTGATGCAATGATTGCGTCTTTTGCAAAAGGTTGGGCAGTTGACAGAATTTCCACGGTTTGTATGGCAGCGATGCGGCTTGCTGCTTACGAGATGAAGTATATGGAGGACATTCCGTTGAATGTTTCGGTCAACGAGGCGATTACCATTACCAAGGAATATGATGGCGAGGAATCGGTATCCTTTGTCAACGGTGTCCTCGGCAATCTGAAAGAAAACTGCTAATTGTGCAGGGCGGTCACGTTTGTGCCGCTCTGTTTCGGTATCAAAAAGAAATGGGGGTGATGACCTATCTTGGAAAGACAGGCAATTTCGGTAACCCAAATGAATCTGTATATCAAGGAATTGATGAATCGGGATGATGTGCTGACCGATGTGTTGGTCAAGGGTGAACTTTCCAACTTCAAGGCACACTCCTCGGGGCATATGTATATGTCCTTAAAGGACGAAGGCGGCGTGATGCGGGCAGTGATGTTCCGCGGCAGCGCAGCAAAACTGAAATTTCAGCCTCAGAACGGGATGAAGGTGATTGCCCACGGCAGAATCACCGTCTATGAACGGGACGGGCAGTATCAGCTTTATATTGACGATATGCAGCAGGAGGGAATTGGCGACCTCTATGTTGCATTTGAAGAATTAAAGGCAAAGCTGAGCAAAGAGGGACTTTTTGACCCGATACATAAAAAACCGCTTCCCAAATATCCCCGTAAGGTAGGCGTGGTGACGGCCCCCACGGGAGCGGCGATTCGGGATATTATCAATGTGTTATCCAGAAGATTTTCCTATGCGGATATTCTGTTATATCCGGTTTTGGTGCAGGGTGAAAATTCTGCCCAGAGCATTGTGGAGGCAATCCGTTATTTCAATCGCATCAAGGGCGCCGATGTGCTGATTGTAGGTAGAGGCGGTGGCTCCATTGAGGATTTATGGTCCTTTAATGAGGAGATTGTTGCGAGGGAAATTTTTCAGAGCGAGATTCCCATTGTTTCTGCAGTGGGGCATGAGATTGATTTTACCATTGCGGATTTTGTGGCGGATTTAAGAGCACCAACTCCCTCGGCGGCAGCGGAATTGGTGGTGCCGTCACAGGTGGAACTAAAAGAAAAGTTCAACAATGTTTACAGTCGCTTATACAGTCAGGCAAATCGGGTTTTAGAACGGGCAAGGATGCAGGTGAACCATCAGGCGGAACGTCCGGTTTTGCGCAACCCGATGATGAAACTGAATGAACAGAAGATATACTTAGACCGACTTTATCAGGAGTTCCAAGACGGCTGTGGCGGAATCTTAGAGAAAAAGCAACAGCAATTAAAGCTTGCGGCGGCAAAGCTTGACGGACTCAGTCCCTTAGGTGTTTTGAGCAGAGGATTCTCGGTTGCACAAAACGCACAGGGTGGCGTAGTGCAGTCTGTTCGTCAGGTGCAGGTTGGACAGCACCTGAACATTATGGTGCAGGACGGAACCATTCAGGCAATGGTGGAAGGCACCGAAAAGAATTCGTAGAGAGAGGCGAAAATATGGATAAAAAGCAGAGTTTTGAATCAAACCTGAAGCAGTTGGAAGAAGTGGTAAAGGCTTTGGAGGGGAATGAGGTTTCTCTTGAGGAGATGCTTTCCCTGTTTGAAAATGGAATTCGCTTGACCAAGGAATGTACCACTGCGTTGGATGAAGCAGAACAGAAAATCAATATCCTGATGAAGAATCGTGACAGCGGAGAACTGGAGGAGGTCCCCTTTCAGGGAATAGGAGAATAGTATGGAATTTGCAAAGCAATACGAGGCCTATTTAAAAGACATCAACGAGGAACTTGAGCAGATTTCTGCCGTGCCTGAACTGTTGCAAAAAAGCGTTTTTTCCGCAATGCAGTACGGCTTAAACGGTGGCGGAAAGCGGATTCGACCAGTACTTACCGTAGCGGTCTGTGACCTTCTTGGCGGGAACCATCAGGATGCAGTAAAGGTGGCGTGTGCCATTGAATGTATTCATAACTATTCTTTGATTCACGATGACCTGCCTTGTATGGATGATGACGATTTGCGTCGTGGCAGACCAACCTGCCACAAGGTATTCCCCGAAAATATTGCACTTCTGGCAGGAGATGGACTCTTGAACCTTTCCTTTGAGCTTTTGTCGGATACCACCCGTTATGAAACCTTGTCAGACAGTACGCTGATTCGGTTGATTGGAGCAATTTCCAAAGCATCCGGCGCCTACGGAATGATTGGCGGACAGGTCATTGACTTGGAGAGCGAAGGGCTTGCTGATATGACCTTAGAGCGGCTTTTGGAACTTCATCGGGGCAAAACCGGTGAACTGATTCGGGTTGCGGCAGAGTGCGGTTGTATCTGTGCGGGGCTAGAAAAAAATGATGAGAAATATCAAAAAATAATCGAATTTTCTGCAAAACTGGGGTTGGCATTTCAGGTAAAAGATGATATACTGGATGTAATCGGTCAGGAAGAATTGGTCGGCAAGCCAATCGGCAGTGATGCAGAAAGTCAAAAGAATACCTTTGTTACCTTTATGGGATTAGCGGGTGCAGAGGAGGAGCTTTCCAAACTGACAGAGGAAGCAAAGATCGCATTAAGCGGTTTTAAGCAAGCAGAATTTTTGATACAGCTTGCGGATTATCTTTTGGCAAGAAAGTATTAGACAGCAACAAGTACGAAAGGTACGAACTGATATGAACTATATGGAACAGTTTTTAAGCAACAGAGTCTTTTTCGTGGTTCTGTTTGCGTGGGTTTTTTCTTGCGTGCTGAAAGGATTTTTGGTCTGGATGAAAGACAAAAGACTGGATATGACACGCTTTATGGGACCGGGCGGAATGCCGTCCTCCCATTCAACTATTGTAACCAGTTTAGCGACCTGTATTGGTATCAAGAATGGCTTTGACAGCACCCTATTTGTGGTCTGTTGTGCGTTTGCATTGGTAGTAATGTACGACGCTTCCGGAATCCGTCGTGCGGCGGGACAGCAGGCAAAGATGATCAATATGATTATCGATGCGTGGGAAGAGAGTGACCCGTTGGAAAAGCAGATTCGCTTGAAGGAACTTTTGGGGCACACCCCGCTTGAAGTTTTTGCAGGAGCGACCTTGGGAATTTTGATTGCAGCTCTGGCTGCAGTTTTGATTGGTTTATAATACGAAAGATATTGAAAGGAAGGGATTTCCATGATAAAGATTACATTAAAAGGCGGAGACGCAAAAGAGTTTGAACAGGGCGTCAGCTTGCTGATATCGCAAAGGATATCAGCGAGGGTCTGGCAAGAGTTTGTCTTGCGGCAGAAATGGATGGCAAGGTTGTAGATTTAAGAACCGTGCCTGAAACCGATGCAGCGGTAAATTTTTTGACCTGGGATAATGAAGAGGGACGCAGTGCCTATCGGCATACTGCCTCTCACGTATTGGCACAAGCGGTAAAACGGATTTTCCCCACCGCAAAGCTTGCCATCGGTCCCGCTATTGAAAACGGATTTTACTATGAC
>JAZNKC010000004.1:0-3419 GCA_045578365.1 Ructibacterium sp. | reverse complement strand
TCGGATAGCAGCTTCCCCTTTTCATAAATCAAATTATGTCCGCCAAACACCAAATCGGTGGTGGATTCTCCCTCCCCCGCATTGGCGAATATATAGGCACAGACCGTCCGTGCAGACTGGGATGCAATCAAAATTTTCCGGTAATCCGCCTTGCCTGCAACCTCGTTGCTGGCGGACAGATTCACCAATACCGTGGCGCCATTGAGGGCGTGCATCACACCGGGGGGAACCGGTGCCCACAAATCCTCACACAGTTCCGCGGCAATCCGCAGCTGGGGCAGGTCGGTGGCACAGAACAGCAGTTTCGGTCCTACCGGAATCTCTTTGCCGTCAAGGATTACTGTCGTATTTTCATAGAGGGCGGAAAAATGTCTTTTTTCCTGAAACTCTCCGTGGTTGGGCAAGGTCTGTTTGGGGACCATTCCAAGAATCTCCCCATCCTTGACAAAGGCTGCCACATTGCAGAGCTTGTCCCCTACTGCAAGAGGAAGTCCCACCACCGCAAGCACGCCGCTTAAAGCGGTTTCCTTGGCAATCTGTAAGAGTGCCGCCTCTGCCTGCCCAATCAGTCCTTCCTGAAAGAACAAATCTCCACAGGTATAGGCGGTCAACCCCAATTCCGGAAACACCGCGATTTTGATTCCCTCTTTTCCGGCATTCTGGATGGCGTTGATGGTCTGCTCCATATTGAATGTCACATCGGCAACCCGCACCTTGGGGGTGATTGCCGCAACCTTTACAAATCCGTGTTTCATTATCGTTCCTCCGTTCCGTGTTCTTATTCTACCCTTCTGTCCGTCCTTTTAACCAGGCTACAAATCCGTAGACCAAAGGCGTTCCTGCAACTGCCTCCAGCAATACTTTCAGCAGATATTGTACCACAATCATCGAAACCAATTCTCCAAAGGGACTGACCCCCCAAAAGGCAAGGAACACAAACAAGGTGGTATCAAAGGCGTGTCCTGCCACCGAACTTACAATGGTCCGTACCCAGAGGTATTTCCCTTGGGTTTTTTCTTTCAGTCTTACCATCACAAGAGAATTGATCAATTCCCCGCCCAAAAAGGCAACCGCCGATGCAAACAGAATCCGCGGCACAAACCCGAAGATGGTCTGGTATGCCGCCGCAAGCTCCGTTTGGTATTCCGGCACAGGGAGCAGGCATCCCAAAGCGGTGAACCCCACCAATACCAGGTTGCAGATCGCGGTAAGTACAATGGTTTTTCTCGCCGTGCGAAATCCCCACACTTCGGTCAGGGCATCCCCCAGCATATAGGTCAGGGGGAACACAATGGTTCCCGCATCGAACAGGGAAAATTCCCCCACCTGAATAATCCGCACCGCCATCAAGTTGGAGGTGAGATAAAGGGTTACCAAAAGACTGGTCACAATGGTCAGTATGTCTGTTGTTTTCCGGTTTTTCACAGGGTTTTCCGGTACCTGATATTTCATAACAATTGCTCCTTATTCTTCTATTTCTCCAAAAAGCATCCCGTCTTTCCAGTCGGTCAGCTTGATTGGTAAAATCTGTCCCGTCACATCCCCATCGGTTTCCACCTGCACATCCAGATAGTTCGCCGTGGTTCCGTGATAGAGGTTCTGTTTTTTCTGCTCCATCAACACCGGCATAGTTCTGCCTAAGTAGGAGCGATAAAATGCTTCTTTCATTTGTTCTGCAAGCGTCAGCATCTTGCGGGCACGCTCTGTCTTGACCGATTCCTTGACCTGATCGGGGAAATGCTCCGCCGCCGTGCCCTCCCGAATGGAATAGGGAAAGATATGCATCTGGGCAAATCCCATCTCCTTGCAGAAGGTGTAGGATTCCTCAAATTCCTGCTCGGTCTCCCCTGCAAAGCCCACCATCAGATCGGTGGTAATGGCAGTATCGGGAAGATTCTCCCGCAGCAGGGTGACTGCTCGTCTGTATTCGGCGGTGGTATACCTCCGCCGCATCCGCTTTAATGTGGCATCACAACCGCTTTGCAAGGACATATGGAACTGGGGACAAAGCTTGGGAAGTGCTTTTGCCCGTTTTACAAAAGCTTCCTCAATCAGCACCGGTTCTAAGGAGCCCAACCGAACCCGTGCAATTCCGTCAATCCGGTGTACCGCCTCAATCACATCCATCAGTCCTGTACCGTCCTGCAAATCCTTGCCGTAAGAACCGATGTGGATGCCGGTGAGCACCACCTCGCCATAGCCGGCTTTCCCCAATTCTTCTGCCTCTTTCAAGATGGCATCCATCGAACGGGACCGGACCGGTCCTCTTGCATAAGGGATGATGCAATAAGAGCAAAAGTTGTTGCAACCGTCCTCAATCTTCAGGTTGGCACGAACCCGACTCTGGTTGCGGGTCCCTCCCAATTCTTCAAAGGTGTGCTCTTTTAAGATATCCTCAATGGCATCGGTAGAAACCCCGCCCAGCGCCTTTTCGCTGAATTCTACAATCCGGTCACGGTGCTTGTTGCCAAGCAGAATGTCCACGCCCATCTCTTGCCTGATGCGGGTGCTGTCGGTCTGGGCAAGACAACCGCAAACGGCAATCTTTGCTTGGGGATATTCCCGCTTGACCCGCCGAATCATCTGCCGGCTTTTCTGGGCGCCGGTGCCGGTCACTGCACAGGTGTTGATGATGCAGATATCCGCCTCCCCCTTGCCGGTGACAACCTGATGTCCGGCCTTTCGAAAAAGCTCTGCCATGGCTTCGCTCTCATAAAGATTGGTCTTGCATCCAAGTGTAAAAAACCGAACTCTGATTGCCCTCACGCCCTTTCTCTAAAAGAATTTTGCTCTCCTTTGCGTTTGTTCTTGCATAATTTTAACAAAATTGGGGAAGTAATTTATATGAAATTATTATATATTTTTTCATTGACTAATGCAAGAAAAAATTGTATAATTTTACTGGGCGAAATGGACTATTTTTTAGGAGGTTGAGTGAAATGAAAACTTTTACCATTCTTTTAAGTTCCATCAATGATGTGAAAAACTTCGTTAATGTAGTTACCAAGTACGAATTTGACATCGACTTGGCATCCGGAAGATACATTGTAGATGCAAAATCCATTATGGGTATCTTCAGTCTGGATTTGAGCAAGCCCATCAATGTGGAAGTACACAGCGATGACTGTGATCAGCTCCTTGCGGAGTTGGCTCCTTACATCCAGTAATACACGCAAGTTCCGCAAGGCCCTGTCTTTTTTAAGACAGGACTTTGCCATCTTTGGAAACCAGTAGGAGGCAGGTATGCAGAACCGCTTTATGGCAGAGGCTCTGCGGGAGGCACGTCTGGCGTATGACGCCGGCGAGATTCCTGTGGGTGCCGTGATTGTCAGGAATGGAGAAATCCTTGCCCGTGGACACAACCTGCGGGAAACCGAGCAGAATGCACTTGCCCACGCTGAAACTGTTGCCATCCGTCG
>JAZNKC010000003.1:0-4929 GCA_045578365.1 Ructibacterium sp. | reverse complement strand
CAATGCGGTGGATATTGCACAGATGCTCTCAGAGGTTTCTGAAACAGAGTTGACCTTGCTGTTTCGGATTCTGCCCAAGGAATTTGCGGCAGAAACCTTTATTGAAATGGATAATGACCAGCAGGAATTTTTGATTTCCGCCTTCAGCGATAAGGAGCTGAAGGATGTGCTGGATGAGATCTATGTAGATGATGCGGTGGACTTGATTGAAGAGATGCCCGCAACGGTGGTCAAGCGGATTCTTAGACACACCAACCCCGAGATGCGCAAGGACATCAACCAACTGCTGAAATATCCCAAGGACAGCGCAGGCAGTATGATGACCACCGAGTATGTGGACCTTAAAAAGGATATGACGGTTTCGGAATGTTTTGCCCGCATTCGCAGAATCGGTGTGGACAAGGAAACCATCTACACCTGCTATGTCACCGACCGCAACCGCAAGCTGATTGGTCTGGTTTCGGTCAAGCAGTTGTTGCTGTCCGATGGCGAGCAAGCCATTGAGGACATTATGGAAACCAACATCACCTATGTGGGGACGCTAGACGACCGAGAGGACGTTGCCAGAATGTTTGACCGTTACGACTTTCTTGCCATCCCTGTGGTGGACGGAGAGAGCCGGCTGGTGGGTATTGTCACCGTCGATGACGCGATTGACGTCATTCAGGAAGAGAACACCGAGGATATTGCCAAGATGGCGGCGGTTGTTCCCACCGAGGAATCCTACCTGAAAACCTCGGTCTGGACCCACGCAAAGAACCGCTTTTTCTGGCTGTTGTTCCTGATGCTTTCCGCAACGGTAACGGGAAAAATTATCCAGAACTACGAAAACGCCTTTGTGTCCATCCCCATTCTGGTTGCCTTTGTGCCTATGCTGATGGGTACCGGCGGAAACTGCGGGTCCCAGAGCTCGACCATGATCATCCGCGGTCTTGCCCTGGAGGAAATCCGATTCAAGGACTTCTTCCGTGTCTTGTTCAAAGAAATCGGGGTTGCCCTGTTGGTGGGTGTGGTTCTGGCAATCGTCAACGCATTGCGGATTTTCCTGATGTATCATGGTAATCAAGAGGTGCTGGCACAGGCAAGCCTTGGTCAGCTCTCTCTGGTATCGGGGCTGAGTTTGATTGGTATCATTGTTCTGGCAAAGAGCATCGGATGTATCTTGCCCATGCTTGCAAAAAAGTGTAAGTTGGACCCCGCCTTGATGGCGGCACCCTTACTGACCACCATTTTGGACACCTGTTCGGTTTTAATTTTCTTCTCCATAGCAATGGCGATTATTTGTTAGAAATAAAAAAGCAGACTGTAAAAGTCTGCTTTTTTTTATTCATACTCAACCACATCAGTCCAGGAGAGCAGGAACTCCCGCTCCTCTGCATTGCCCTTGACCGACTGAGATGCTGCCACGATGGGCATCCACTTTTGCACATACTGTTGTGCAGTGTCGCTCTTTTTGCAGAACAGATCCAGATACGCCTTGGCGGTTTCCTCATCCCCGCTCAGGCAGAACAACAGGTAGGTTCTTGCCGCATCTGCAGATGCATTGCCTTGGGTTGCGTGCGCCCAGTCGATGATATAGGGGGTTCCGTCCTCCGTAATGATGATGTTGGAGGGGTTAAAGTCCCCGTGACAAACCTTGTTGTGCTTGGGCATTCCCTCCAGACGGGTGTGCAGCTCATAACGGGTGGTGGCATCCAAGGTGGTTTCGCTGATTTTGCGATTCATTTTGTCCTTGAGCTTGTTGAGAGAGGGACAGGTTTTTTTGTGAACCTCCAGTTGCAAATCCACCAACAGGTTAAGGTATTCTTCCTTTTTGTCGGGGTTCTCTGCCATCAGCTGTGCCAGGGTTTTGCCCTCCACATATTCCAGCTCAATCGCCCATTTGCCCTCAACCATATGCACGCCGAGGATTTTGGGGATGTTGAGTCCGGTTTCTTCGATTCTTGCCTGATTCAACGCCTCGTTCAGAATGTCCGCCTTGGAATAGGTGCGGTCAAATACCTTAAAGCAAACCTCGCCGTCACGGTAGACCGTCTTGTTCTTTCTTTCCGCAATGATTTGATTCAGCTTCATACTTTTCTCCTCCCTTATGCTTGGCGATTGGGCATATTCGGTTCTTCAAAATGCTTGCCGTAGTAAGCATTGAGATACATCTGTTTGATTTCGCTCATCAACGGATAGCGGGGGTTTGCGCCGGTACACTGGTCGTCAAACGCCTGTTCCACCATCTCATCCAGATTGTCAAGGAAGGCTTTTTCATCAATGCCATAATCCTTGATGGTCTTTTTAATGCCAACCTTTTCTTTCAGGTCATTGATGGCAGCAATCAGATTTTCCAGCTTTTCGCTGTCATTTTTGCCGCCCAGTCCCAGATGGTCTGCAATCTCTGCATACCGGCTGAGGGTGTGGGGGTGGTCATACTGGGAGAAGGTTCCCATCTTCACCGGTTGTTCGCTGGCATTGAAGCGAAGTACCTCTTCAATCATCAGCGCATTTGCCACGCCGTGGGGCAGGTGATGGAATGCACCCAGCTTGTGTGCCATGGAGTGGCAGACACCCAAGAACGCATTGGCGAAAGCCATACCCGCCATGGTTGCGGCGTTTGCCATCTTCTCTCTTGCCAGTACATCGTTCTGTCCGTCCTCGTAAGCCTTGGGCAGATATTCAAAAATCACTTTCAGCGCCTTCAGGGCAAGTCCGTCGGTGTAATCGGTTGCCAGCATAGATGCATACGCCTCTACTGCATGGGTCACTGCATCAATACCCGATGCCGCAGTCAGGCCCTTGGGAGCAGACATATGGAAGTCGGTATCAATGATTGCCATATTGGGCAAAAGCTCATAATCTGCAAGGGGATACTTGACCCCGCTCTTTTCATCGGTGATTACCGCAAAGGGGGTAACCTCCGAACCGGTACCTGCAGATGTGGGGATTGCGATAAAGTACGCCTTTTCACCCATCTTGGGGAAGGTATACACACGCTTTCGGATATCGATAAACCGCATTGCCATATCCATAAAGTCCGCCTCAGGATGTTCATAGAGCACCCACATAATCTTTGCCGCATCCATGGCAGAACCGCCACCCAGAGCAATGATGGTGTCCGGCTTGAATGCCGCCATCTGTGCCGCACCATTCTTGGCATTTTCCAAGGTGGGGTCAGGCTGTACATCAAAGAAGGTGGTATGCACAATTCCCATCTCGTCCAGCTTGTCGCAGATGGGCTTGGTGTATCCGTTTTCATAGAGGAAGTTGTCAGTAACGATAAACGCTCTCTTTTTGCCCATCACATTCTTGAGCTCATCCAGAGCAACAGGCAGACAGCCTTTTTTGATATAAACCTTTTCAGGTGCACGGAACCAAAGCATATTTTCCCTTCTTTCTGCAACGGTTTTGATGTTGAGCAGGTGTTTCACCCCTACATTGTCCGATACCGAGTTGCCACCCCAGGAGCCGCAACCCAAGGTCAGGGACGGTGCCAGCTTGAAGTTGTAAAGGTCGCCGATACCGCCGTGGGAGGAGGGGGTGTTGACCAGAATCCGGCAAGTTTTCATTCTCTGAGCGAATGCTGCCAGCTTTTCGATTTCCACTCTTTCGTTGAGGTAGACAGAGGAGGTGTGGCCGTAACCGCCGTCTGCAACCAGTTGTTCTGCTTTCTTAAGGGCATCCTCAAAATCCGTTGCCCGATACATTGCCAGAACCGGAGAAAGCTTTTCGTGGGCAAATTCCTCGGTGATGTCTACCGATTCTACCTCACCAATCAGGATTTTGGTGCCTTCCGGAACCTCAACCCCTGCAAGGGAAGCAATCTTGCTTGCCGGCTGTCCTACGATTTTTGCATTCAGGGCACCGTTGATGATGATGGTCTTTCTCACCTTTTCGGTTTCCTCATCGCTAAGCAGGTAACAGCCACGCTCTGCAAACTCGCTCTTTACCTTGTCATAAATGCTGTCAAGGATAATCACCGACTGCTCGGATGCACAAATCATACCATTGTCAAAGGTCTTGGAATGGATGATGGAGTTCACCGCAAGCAGGATGTCGGCACTCTCGTCAATGATAGCAGGGGTGTTGCCTGCCCCTACGCCGAGGGCGGGTTTTCCGCTGGAGTATGCCGCTTTGACCATACCGGGTCCGCCGGTTGCCAGAATGATGTCCGACTCCTTCATCACCATATTGGTCATCTCCAGAGAGGGCACATCAATCCAGTCGATGATGCCTTGGGGTGCGCCTGCCGCAACTGCCGCCTCTAAAACCAGCTTCGCTGCCGCAATGGTACAGTTTTTCGCTCTGGGGTGAGGGGAGATGATGATGGCGTTTCTGGTTTTCAGCGCCAGCAAACACTTGAAAATCGCAGTAGAGGTAGGGTTGGTGGTAGGAATCACCGCCGCAACCACACCGATGGGTTCTGCAATCTTCTTGATGCCAAAGGCGGAATCTTCTTCCACCACGCCACAGGTCTTGGTATCCTTGTATGCGTTGTAAATATATTCTGCGGCATAGTTGTTTTTGATGACCTTGTCCTCAACCACGCCCATACCGGTTTCCTCTACTGCCATTTTTGCAAGAGGAATTCTCGCTTTGTTGGCTGCCGATGCCGCCGCCAAAAAGATTTTGTCCACTTGTTCTTGGGTGTAGGTTGCAAATTCGCTCTGGGCTTTGCGCAAATTCTGCAGCGCCAAGTCCAGCTTTTCTACGCAATCTACAATTTCATAAGCTTGTTGTTTCATCAGGAATCCTCCTTTTTATCTTTCCCTATGGGAAAGTAAGCAACTTTCTTATTGTTCATTATCATTGTATCAGTTTGTTATTTTTTTGTCAATATCAATTTGTTTATAATTTTTCGTGGCTTTTGGCTCTTGTTTGTTAGAAAAAACAAAAAAGACGCCTAAAGGCGTCTTTTCGTTTTGGTGGAGGGAGATGGATTCG
>JAZNKC010000002.1:0-3378 GCA_045578365.1 Ructibacterium sp. | reverse complement strand
TGGATGCAGAGAAAAAGGAGTGATGGGAATGATCAACCGGATTGCCTTTCCGGATTTGGGGATTTCCCTTTCGGTGAATCGGGCTGCGTTTCGGGTTTTCGGGATGCCGATTTATTGGTATGGCATCCTGATTGCCACCGGTTTGATTCTGGCGGTGCTTTACGGAATCAGGGAATGCAAGAAAAAGGAGATCAGCAGTGACGACCTTTTTAATATGCTGCTGATTGCATTGCCGGTGGCGATTGTCTGCGCAAGGCTCTACTATGTTGCCTTTCAATGGGAGGATTATCGGGGGGATTTTGCTGAAATCTTAAATATCCGAAATGGCGGACTTGCCATCTATGGCGGGGTGATTGGTGCCGCCCTCTCGGTGATTGGCTATTGCCTGAAAAAGAAGCTTTCCATCGGCAGGGTACTGGATGTGCTTGCGGTGGGATTGCTGATTGGTCAGGCAATCGGGCGTTGGGGTAACTTTGTCAACGGCGAAGCCTTTGGAAGTGTCACCGACCTGCCTTGGAAGATGGTGATTGTGCAGAATGGAACCACCATTGCCGATGGCGTGCATCCCACCTTTTTCTATGAATCTCTGTGGAATGCCATCGGTATCGGGGTACTGCTCCTTTATAAACGGATTCAGGAGTTTGACGGAGAGCTTTTTTGTGCCTACCTCAGTTGGTACGGACTGGGCAGACTCTGGATTGAAGGACTGCGGGCAGACTCTTTGTATCTGGGCGACATACGCATCTCCCAACTCCTTGCGGGGTTGACGCTCTTTGCAGGACTTGGTTTGATGATAAGCATCAGGATTCGGCAGGGCATCTGCCGGAATGAGAAAAAATAAACCGGATTTTACATTTTACACTCCGGAGAATTGGATTTTTGGTCCAATCTCCGGAGTGTTTTTTGTTTGCCGCCAAATCTTTGAGGATTTTGCGGGAAACTGCCGATGGTTTTTCCAAAAAACTGTAAAAAACTGCGCCCAAAGGTCAAAAGTTGAAAAATTGAGAAAAATGAGAAAAAAGCGGAGCAAAAACCAACGAATTTTCGGGGAAAATCAGGACTGGGAAATATTTCTGAAACATTTTGTAAAAAAAACTTAAAGTTTTTTCAAAAAAATACTTGCAATATGAGAAGAAATCGATTAGAATAGAGGAAAGTGGTGCAAAGTGGTTCAAGATGCATCAAAGTGGTGCAAAAATGGACCCCAAAACCCAAAAGTTAAGAATCCCGATTGAGAAAGGAGGCGACGGCGATGCTCATGGGGGAATATTATCAGAATTTAGATAGCAAGGGTAGAGTGAATATCCCTGCCAAGTTCCGCTTGGATTTGGGCGAATCGTTTGTCGTGTCCAAGGGATTGGAATATTGCGTCAGCATCTATCCCAAAGGGGAATGGGAGCGTTTTCAGGAAGAGCTTCGTTCTGTACCTTCCAGCAAGCGCAGAGGGTTAGAGCGCTTCTTCTTCAGCGGCGCTGAGGAGCGGAGTATTGACGGTCAGGGCAGAGTGTTGATTCCCCCGCAGATTCGGGAATATGCCGGACTTACCGGCGAGATTGTGGTCATCGGCGTTTCGGACAAGGTGGAAATCTGGGACCGCAAGAAGTGGGAAGATTATATGAACCGACCGGAATTTGACGCAGACTCTATCGCAGAAATTATGGAGGAGCTGGGTATCTAATGGCGTTTCATCATATCTCGGTGTTGCTTGAGGAGAGCGTTGCGGCGCTTCAGGTAAAGCCGGACGGCGTGTATGCGGACGGAACCCTTGGTGGCGGCGGGCATAGTGCCTTGCTTTGCGAAAGCCTGTCGGACAAGGGTACCTTGATTGGGACAGACCGGGACCAGGTGGCGCTTGGGGCGGCAACGGAACGGTTAAAGCCTTATTCCTGTCAAAAGTATCTGGTGCATCGGAATTTCTTTGAAATTCGGGCGGTGCTTGATGCGTTGGGTATTCCGGCGATTGACGGTGCGATTCTTGATTTGGGAGTTTCCTCTCCGCAGTTGGATGACGGGGAGCGCGGATTTAGCTACCACCAAACTGCACGGCTGGATATGCGGATGGACCGCACAGCAGAACTGGACGCGTGGAAAGTCGTGAATACTTATGAAGAAGACCGTTTGGCGGACATCATTTTCCGCTACGGAGAAGAACGATATGCACGGCGGATTGCCGCCGCAATCAAAGCAAGGCGGGAGCAAGCGCCCATTGAAACCACCACCGAGCTTTCTGAAATCATCAAGGGTGCATTCCCTGCCGCCCAGCGGTTTGGGGACAAGCATCCGGCAAAGCGGACCTTTCAGGCAATCCGGATTGAGGTTAACTCCGAACTGGAGGGGCTGGACCAAGCGGTGCGGGATCTTGTAAAGGTGCTGAAACCGGGTGGAAGACTGGCGATTATCACCTTCCATTCTTTGGAGGACCGCATTGTGAAAAATGTGTTTGCCGATTTGGCAAAAGGGTGTGAATGTCCCAAGGACTTTCCGGTTTGTGTTTGCGGCAAGACCCCGCAAGTAAAACTGATTACCCGCAAGCCGGTCATTGCCGGTGAAAAGGAATTAAAAGAGAACAACCGTGCCCACAGCGCCAAGCTTCGGGTGCTTGAAAAAATATAGAAAGGATGGTTGCCTGTGCCGACTCAGACTACACAAAGAAGACCCCATACAACATACAGAAATAATGTCACTGCCGGCGTTTACAGATCCTATCAGGGATATGTGCAGGAAAGACAGAACACCGCACGGGCATATGAGATTCCGCGGACCTATCCGCAGCAGACTTCTCCCGTCCAACCGAAAAAAGTACAGCAGGCGGCAAAACCCAAGCGGGTTTCTGCACTGCGGGTTGCTATGTATGTGATTCTGGTAATGGGTATGTGTATGCTGATGCTCTATCGGTATGCAGCGATTCTGGAAAGTGCAGAAACCATCGAGGTGCTTTCTCAACAGGTTTCTGACCTTGAGGCAACCAATCAGGCATTAAAGGCAAAGATTGACAGAGGTCTGGAACTGGGTGTTCTGGAGGCTTATGCCACCGGACAGTTGGGGATGATTCGCCCTGATAGTTCACAGATGTTTTATGTAGATATGCAGTTGGGTGATGCAGCGCAGCGTACCGAACAGGAAGGACAGCGGGAGAACAATGTCCTTCAAGGGACACCGGGTGCATTGGTGAATGCAATTCGGGTGTTAAACTAAAAGGAAATTGCATATACTCCAAAATAAGGGTAGCGGGGATTTTTCATTGGAAAACTCCGCTATTTACATCTATAAAAGAAATGAAGGAAAGGATGGAGAACCGTGATGAAAAAGAGCCGACTTTTGCAGAATCAGCGGATGATGCTGGTGCTTGGTATTCTGGTGGCTGTATTTGTTCTGCTT
>JAZNKC010000001.1:0-8006 GCA_045578365.1 Ructibacterium sp. | reverse complement strand
GGAGTAGAGCACACGCTCAATGCCAAAAAGGTCCCGAATATGCTCCAACAGATGGTTCGCCTGATTGCCGCTATATTCCATATACACGTTGGGGCATTGCTCCATCACCTTGAATAAGTACCGGTTGCACTCCCAATGGCTGCCAGCAACAATGATATTCAGCTCCGGATACGCCTTGGCAAGGGTCCGCACCTGATTGTATCTGTCGACCGCAATCACATTGGGGATAATCAACGGGAAACCCCGTCCAATCAACGCCTCTGCAATTTCACGCATATCCTCAGGATCCAAATTGCTCAGCAACGCCACCGGATCTACCAACAGGGCACGGATGCCGCTGTCAAACAGTTTTTCAAAGTAGAGCGGGTCTTTCACCTCAAACAATGCCGTTGTGGGAACCACACCGATACCTACCAAACGTTCTTCCTTGGCAATGGTTTCCTGAATCTGACCATTCCCCTGAAAATAGGAATAGTCGATCGCCACATTGGATGCAATTGCCGCACCGTGAATCCGCGCATATTTCATATCCGCAAGCAACTCTTCGGTCTTAATCGGAAACTGCATGGGATTGCCTCTACGCCCTACCCAAGCCAGAATATCAAAATACTTTCTTTGCTTCATACCATTTACCTCCTAAGGTGCAATGCACCGTCGATTTCCCCCTTGTTGTAGCACAAAAAAAGAGAAAAGGCAATAGTTTTTTTGCGCTTTTCTCTTTTTCTTTCTTACAATTTTATTTCATAAAATCCAGAATATTTCCTGTTTCGTCCATCACTGCCATAATCATATAAAACCGCGGAATATGGAAGGGGCCTTTGAAGATGTTCCCTTTCAAGGTGGTGGATACGGTATTATCATAATGGAGATATCCGTACCACTCTCCGTTTTCCTTGTCACAGAAGTAGTTTTCGCAGTAGGTCTTTAACTCCTCATAAACCTTTTTGTGTTCTTCGTTTCCGGTTACCAGATAGGAAAGACGGGTTGCAATCATCGCCTCCGCCTGGGGCCACCAGAGCTTCATATCCCATTCCAACTGACAGGGCGGCTGTCCGTTTACATCGGTAAAGGCAATGATGCCGCCGTACTTTTTGTCAATGCCAAGGGGCAACGTGATGTCGATGATTCGTTCTGCCACAGAAATTGCCTCCTGATTCTCGGTTAACAAACCCTCGGTCATCAGGAACCACGCAGTTTCCAAAGAGTGTCCCGGATTGACAATTCTGCCTGTGGGGGTATCGATGAATTTGCCGTCCTTGGTCACACTCTCAAAAAGTGCCTTTTCCCCAAGGAATCCACCCTGCAGAATTTCATCCAAAAACTCCTTGGCAAGAGGCGCATACTTATCCCAGCACCCCTCCATACTCCGCATTACCTGTGTGGTAGCCAGCATAATCATCGTGGGGGACAACGCCTTGCCATCTGCATTTGCCGGATTGATTTTGGGTTCAGTCTTGCGCACACCGGTATAACACTCATAGGCAACCTGATAATACTTTTCCGCATTTGCCAACACTTCAGGGTCGCCGGTCGCCTTGTAAAGCTCGGCGCAACCGATTGCCGCAAAGGTCTCAGAAAAATAATATCTGCGCTTTCGCAAGCCTCTGCCGTCTGCGGTAACGGTGAAATACATTCTGCCGTCGGTGTCGGTGCATTTGGGCAAAAATGCATAGATGTTCTTTGCCGCTTTCAAGAATCCCTCATTCTTTTCAATTAAGTTGTACGCCTTGGAAAACGCCCACAAAGCTCTGCCCTGAAACCACACACTCTTGTCGGTGCCGTAAATGGTTCCCTTTTCATCCAGACAGGTGTAGATTCCGCCATTCTCATAATCGATACTGTTCTTCAACCAAAAGGGAAGAATGTTGGTTAATAAATCACTTTTGAAATTCATTTTTCGACCCCCTAAGCAAAGGTAATATACTGATTCAATGCCATTTCACACATCAAATCTTTGAGTTCCGTTTCCGGATCCCAGAGCATTGCCCCGAAAAGCGCAACCGGATAATATAATTCTTTTTCAAACATACCGTCTTCCACCAACGCAGTCAGCACTGCATTCCCATTGCTTTGCTTGGCAACCGTCCGAATCAGCTCCTGCGCCTTATCCCCATTGCGGAGCCAGTACGCCTGCACATATTTCCAGATTTCTTTTTTTCGGGTGATGCGATCCTGATGCATCACCGCAGATGCCGTCCCCAGATAGAACGGTCCTTGCTGATGCTGGAACAAATCCCACCTAAGACAGGTGAATCCTTTTAAGACCGCCCCGAACTTTTCTTCTTCCCCACGCAGAGAAAGAATCTTTTGGGTAAAGGCAACCGTCTCTTCAAAATCCTGAATTTTTTCAGGGATGTACTGATAGGGGAACGCCCCTGCATCCTCCCACATGATGGTAATGCGGGAATCCACATTCTTCATCACATTCAGTCTTTCTCTCACCGAAGTAGCGTGCAGTCCAAACTGCAAATCTAAGTTCGGGTGCTTTGCAAAAAGTTTCTCCGCGGTGTTGTTGACAAAATCGGTCACCGCCTCTGCAATCAGCACACCGTTGATGGTTTCTTCTTTCAGTTCGGTAAAGGACTGGAAGTAGATACCGTCCCCGCCCAGATGGACATAGGTTTCTTCGTATTTTTTCACCACTGCCTCGCTCAGTTCGTCCAATCGGCTGAGGTCGATATCGCTGCAAACCAAGCCCCAGCCCCAAGCAAAGCCCCAGTAGACTTTGATGTTGGACTGATGGGCATAGGCAATCATTTCTTCCGCATTGAGAGGAACAAAATCGTCCCATAGAATCAGGGTGTTCATCTTGAGTCTTACCATATTGTCAATGTAGCCCTGATAATCATAAATCACGTGTCCCCAAGTCCAAAGTCCTCTCTGCTTGATGGCAGGATAGGACGAATACTGAAAATCAGGAAGCTTGCCACCCGATAAGTCATTGAAATAGTTGGCAAGATGGTCGTGATTGAGCCGCGCCTTCATCCAATATTTTTGATAAAAGTCGATGCATCCGTAGAGCACGCCGCCCTCGTCCATACCCTCAATGATGACGGTGTTATCAAGTACCTGTATGCTGTATTCCTCTTGATGCGAAAAAGTGTGCGCGGATTTTTCTGCAATGTACGGATTGTTCGCCTTGGTCCCTACAAAAAAGTAGCGGTTTTCTTTCTTTTTTCCTGTTTCCGTATAGGTAGCATAATCCAGACAGGTAGGAACCTCCTTGGTTCCGTCCAACAGAATCTGGGTCAAAAATTTCAACGCCTGTCGGTATACGCCCTTAAAGTCGCCATAGACAATGATATTCTTCAAACCCATCCCTCCTCAAAGCAAGTATAACACAAAAAACAAAGTCAATATAGAGTGATATTGACCTTTTTTTCACTCTACATTGACTTTTTTGCTTTGTAATGGGAGGGGAGCAGTCCGGTATATTTCTTGAAACAGTTGGCAAAATGGCTGGCGGTGCGGAATCCGCAATCCGATGCCACCTGTGTCACCGTCCCTTTTCCACTTTCCAGTAATTTTCTTGCCTCGATCACCCGATACCGGTTCAGGTACTCAAAAAAGCACATCTGGAATTGTTTCTTAAATGCTCTGCAGAAATAGCTTTGGTTGTAGGAAAGTGCCTCTGCAACCTCTTTGGAGGTGATACCCTCGGCGTAATGCTGTTCGATATAGCCAAGGACCTGTGCGCAAAAGGCACTGGTTTTGTTCTGCTTGCAATCCTTTTCTATCAAGGAATTTTTTAAGATCGTGCCAAAGAAAAGGGCAAGATACGCCGTGCATTCCATGGCAAGGTAGTTTTCTCCCTTTTCATAGATATCAAACAGCTTTTCGATCATTGGAGAGAGCGCACCTGCCACCGGATGGGATGTGGGAATATAGTTCTGGATATGCAGGGTTTCCTCGCTGATTGCCCGGGCAATATCCTCATCGGGAATCATTTCACATTCAAAACAGATACAAAGATGGCGGAACTCCGCATCCTCTACCCGAATGGTGTGCACCTCAAGCGGATTGATGCAAAAAAGGTCTCCCGCCTTGCCCTCATACTCCACGCCGTTCACCGAAACCAAACAGGTTCCTCTCTGAATGGAAAGAATCTCAAAGGCTTTATGGTTATGTAATTCCACCACCCCGCTGCCACGCTGTGCATAGGTCGCCATAGGGATGGATTTGTATCGCATCCGAAATTCATCAGCCAGCATTTGTTTGCTCCTTTCCAAAAAGTTTTCCCGCCGTTTACGAATTGATTCCTCCAAAATATATCGCCGCCATCCCCATTATCACCGCCAAGGGTACGAGGATACGAAACTTTGGTTTTGAGGTTTTGTGGTGGAACAAAACCATTCCAAACATCGCACCCCATCCGCCCAGCAAAAAGGCATACAATAACAACATCTTTTCGCTGATACGTCTGCCTCCCTTTTTTGCCTGCATCTTGTCAATGCCATAGACAAGCATCACAAGGATATTCCAAATCAAAAGTATCATCACAGGATTGTTCACCATCATCCCTCCGTAAAATTAACTCGCTATTTCGATTTACTCATTGTACCATTCCCCTGCTTAGAATGCAATCCTATTTTCTCCAAAGCGAATTTTTCTCAACAAAATTCCTCTTTTTTACTTTTTTCCCTTTACAAATTGCCAAATATATTATAGAATATATAAGTTAAAGATTCTTTTGTATGAAATTATGAAACGGAGGTTCTTTGAATGTATCAGAAAGTATCCACCGAGCTTTCCTTTGTGGACCGCGAAAAAGAAGTGGAAAAGTTTTGGAAAGACAACGATATATTTGTAAAGAGCATGAAAAATCGTGAGGGGCAGGAGATTTATACCTTCTTTGACGGTCCCCCCACTGCAAACGGAAAGCCCCATATCGGGCATGTGCTGACCCGGGCAATCAAGGACTTGATTCCCCGCTATCGCACTATGAAGGGTTACCATGTACTGAGAAAGGCCGGTTGGGACACCCACGGTCTGCCGGTAGAGCTGGAAGTGGAAAAGGCTCTGGGCATCAGCGGGAAACCGGAAATTGAGAAGTACGGCATTGAGGACTTTATCAAAAAATGTAAGGGCAGCGTTTTCACCTACCAGAGTGAATGGGAGGAAATGAGTGACCGTGTCGGCTTCTGGGCGGATATGGAAGATCCCTAAGTGACCTATCACAACGATTACATTGAATCGGTTTGGTGGGCACTGCGCCAGATTTGGGACAAGGGTCTCCTTTACAAGGGGCACAAGATTATGCCCTACTGCCCCCGTTGCGGCACCTCTCTTTCCAGCCATGAGGTGGCACAGGGCTATAAAGATGTGAAGGAAAACTCAGTCATCGCCAAGTTCCCCATCAAGGGCAAAACCGGCGAATACCTCCTTGCTTGGACAACCACCCCTTGGACGCTTCCGTCCAATGTGGCTCTCTGTGTGAACCCGGGCGAAACCTATGTGAAGGTACAGGCAGAAGACACCATCTATATTCTGGCACAGGCATTGGTGGAAAAGGTGTTTGCAGACCAAGCGGTTACCGTGCTTGAAACCTATCTCGGCACCGAGCTTTGCGGCACCGAGTATGAACCTCTTTACTCTTTTGTAAAGCCGGACAAAAAGGCGTATTTCGTAGTTGCTGACAACTATGTTACCATGGAAGACGGTACCGGTATCGTTCACATTGCTCCCGCCTTTGGTGAGGATGACTCCCGTGTGGGCAAGGAGAACGACCTGCCTTTTGTCAACCACGTCAACACACAGGGTAACTTTATCGACGGTTGCGGCGAGTGGTCCGGTATGTTCGTCAAGGACACCGACAAGCTGATTATCCGTGATTTGAAAGACCGTGAGCAATGCTTTGCGGTAATTCCTTTTGAACACAGCTATCCCTTCTGCTGGCGTTGTGATACCCCGCTGCTCTATTATGCTTGCGACACTTGGTTCATCAAAATGACCGCAGTTCGGGATAACCTGCTCAAGAACAACAATACTGTAAACTGGCTGCCTGACAACATCAAGCACGGCCGTTTCGGTAACTTCCTGGAAAATATCATTGACTGGGGTCTGTCCCGTTCCCGTTACTGGGGTACTCCTCTTCCCATCTGGGAATGTTCCTGCGGACACCGCCACGTCATCGGCTCCATTGCAGAGCTGAAAGAAATGGGCATCAACTGTCCCGACGATATTGAACTGCACAAGCCTTATGTGGATCAGGTAAAACTCCGTTGTAGCGAATGCGGCGGCGAAATGACCCGTGTTTCTGAGGTAATCGACTGCTGGTTCGATTCCGGTTCTATGCCCTTTGCACAATGGCATTATCCCTTTGAGAATAAGGAACTGTTTGAAAAGAACTTCCCTGCTGACTTCATCAGCGAGGCGATTGACCAGACCAGAGGTTGGTTCTACACCCTGATGGCAATCTCCACCCTCCTCTTTGACAAAGCACCTTACAAGAATGTTGTGGTTCTGGGTCACGTTCAGGATGACAAGGGTATCAAGATGAGTAAGCACAAGGGTAACGTGATTCTGCCTATGGACATCCTCAACGATCAGGGAAGCGATGCAGTGCGTTGGTATTTCTATTCCAATTCTGCACCCTGGCTGCCCAACCGGTTCTCTGCAAAGAATGTTTCCGAATCCCAGCGTAAGTTCCTGGGCACTCTGTGGAACACCTATGCATTCTATGTGCTTTATGCAGAGATTGACCAGTTTGACCCCACCAAGCATTCCTTGGATGTGGATAAACTTTCGGTTCTGGACAAGTGGATTCTTTCCAAGCTGAATCAGCTGATTCAGACGGTAGACAAAAACTTGGAGAATTATCGGATTACCGAGGCAACCCGTGCCATGACCGACTTTGTTGACGAGTTGAGTAACTGGTATGTGCGTCGCTGCCGTAACCGTTTCTGGGCAAGTGAGCTGACCGAGGATAAGATCAGCGCATATATGACTCTTTACACCACCTTGGTAGAGTTTGCAAAGGTATGCGCACCCTTTATCCCCTTTATGAGTGAGCAGATTTATCAGAATCTGGTTCTCTCGGTTGACAAGAATGCACCCGAGAGCATCCATCTTTGCGATTTCCCTGTTCCTCATGCAGAATGGAACTTCCCCGAAATCGAGCAGGATATGGATGCCATCCGCAAGATTGTTATGCTGGGTCGTGCTTGCCGTAACGAGGCAAACATCAAGAACCGTCAGCCCCTTTCCAAACTGTTCATTCAGTCCCAGAATGCGGTGAACGAAGCATATCAGGATATCATTCTGGATGAGCTGAATATCAAAGAGGTTGCATTCACCAACGATGCCGGCGAGTTCATCAGCTACAACTTCAAACCCCAGATGCGTACCATGGGTCCCAAGTATGGCAAGCTGATGCGTCCCATCTTTGACGAGATTGCCAAGATGGACGGTGCCGCAGTTATGGCACAACTGGACAGCGGAGAGGCATTAAAGCTCACCGTTGAGGGCACCGATGTGGAAATCACCAAGGAAGATGTATTGGTAGAAACCCTGCAGAAAGACGGCTTTGTTTCGGACAGCGATGCGGGCTTTACCGTAGTTCTGGACACCAATTTGACCGATGCTTTGATTGAAGAGGGTTATGTCCGTGAATTCATCAGCAAGGTACAGACCATGCGTAAGGACAGCGGTTTTGAGGTTCTTGACCACATTCTGGTAACCTTTAGCGGAAGCGAAAAGATTGCTGAAATCGTAAAGAACAACGATGCAGAAATCAAAGCACAGCTTCTGGCAGAGAGCTTGACTGATGCATCCGACCTGACCGACGGTAAGGATTGGAACATCAACGGCGAAAAGGTGGTTATTTCCATCACCAAAGCGTAAATGAAACAAAAAAAACACCCCCGATGGGGGTGTTTTTTTTGTTTTAACCTTTTACAACAATATTAATCAGCTTTCCGGGAACGGCAATGCACTTCACTACTTCCTTGCCGGCAATGAGCTCTTGTACCTTCTCATTGTTGAGGGCAGTTTCCTGCATTTGCTGC